>CAYONY010000018.1:11907-25454 GCA_964405415.1 uncultured Fimbriimonadaceae bacterium
TCGCGGACCGCCATGGTTTCATCGTCGTCTACCCGTCGGGGGTGGGGCTTTCGCGGTACAAGGTGTGGCGCGCAGGACAGGATGGCGTCAGTCCGCTTGATGTTCGATTCATTTCGGATCTCATCGACACTTTGAGCGCGCGGTACAACATCGACCCACAGAAGGTCTTCGCCGATGGACTATCCAATGGCGGGGGAATGGCGACGCTGCTTTCCTGCACGATCCCGGACCGGATCGCCGCGGTGGGCCTTGTCGCCGCGTGGCTGGTTCCCGATTCGGAAGACCGATCGACGGGATTCGTCATGGGCTCCATCCTTTGGCTGGCGGCGGCGACGCTGGCCTTTGGCGAACGCCAAGGCTACGGCATGGCGGTGGCCGCGCTTGGGGGCTTGGCGATGGCCACCGCGTTGGGCCGGACCCGGTCGCTGCTCACAATGGCGCCGCTGGCGATGCTCGTCGTCTATCGCCTCTTCCGCGAGCTCCACACCGACGCGTCCCGGGCGCTCGATATCGGGCAGCATTACGCCTTGATCGGGATCGTTCTTGGCGTGGCCCTCTTAGTGTTGGCGGCGGAGTGGCGGGCGTCCCGATCGGCCGGATCGACGTCGACGGTTTGGGCGTCGCTGCTTTGGCTGCCGATGTTTCTGGCCGTGCCGTTCGTCTCGGCGGTCGTGCTCGCGGCCAAAGGCTTCATCGGCGTGCTGGCCGGTCTCGGCTTCGGCCCGTTCATCCAGGCGTTGAAAGGAGCCGCGCGGCTCGACGGGTTCAGCCTCCAGCTCGGCGTGGGCGCGGCCATGGCGGGCGGCTACGGCTGGCTGAGCGATAAAACCGACCTGGCCCGCGAAGAAAAGATCAAATCGATGCTCTGGGTGGCCGCGCTGCTGGTGGCGCTGGCGATCGCGGTGGCGTTGCTCTCCAAAGAACGGGCGGAGGAATCGCCCAGGACTCAAGCATGAAGATACGAAGTTGGTTTGCGGCGGGGCAATTCGCGAGCGTCGCGATCGGGACCGTGTTTCTGCTCGGCCTCGTGGGGGCCGGGGTCACCCGCGAAGTTCCCTACGGCAAGGTGACGGGCCGAATCACAATGGAGGAAAACGGGCTTCCGCTTCCGGAGGCCCAAGTGGTCTTGCGCCCCGTTCGCGAAGATTTCGCTCCTCGCGGAGCCGCGGGCGATGAGAGTTTGCCGCGCTACCGCTATGCCCGAACCGAAGAAGACGGCAGCTTTTCAATCGGATTGGTCACCGCCGGGCACTACATGATCGAGGCCTATGGCCGCGCCCACGAAATGGATGCGGTTCCGATCGAAGTGGTCGAGGGTAAGGCCGCCGGCCTAACGGTCGCGCTGAAGCCGCGCGATCCCTATCTCGACTTCTACGCCAGCCAGCATGTCTTCCAGCCCGATGAGCCCATCGCTTGGGATCTCCACGGATTCGTCAAAGCCGACAAGGTCAAGATCGAAGTGTTCCGGCTCGATTTCGATGCAGTCGTGCGCGAAGGCACGATGGCCAGTGCCTTGGCGCCGTTGGCGCGGCGCGACGGGTCGGCCAAAGACCCCGCGAGCTTGGGCGTCAAGGTCTCGGAAAAGGACGAGGCCATCATCGGACGCGACGTCGAAGGTACGTTCCGCCTGAATCTGAAGCTCGACCGTCAGCCGGAAGGCCTCTATTGGGTCCGCTGTTCGGGCGGGGGGCTCTCGCAAGGAACCTATTTCAGCGTGACCGATATGGCGCTCGTCATGAAGCGCGCCGGGTCCGACGTGCTGGCCTATGTGTCGCGGATCGATACGGGAAAAGCGGTGAGCGGCGTCTCGGTCGGCTACATCCGCAACCGCGCGTTCGTCCCCGCCGGGTCCACCGGAAAGGATGGTTTGGCCCGTTTCCGCCTTCCCGCCGATGCCCCCGAACGCAACATGGTCGTGATCGGCCGCACCGCCAAATCCACCGCGTTTGTCGATTTCTACTTCGGCCGGCGTTCCACCGGCGACGGCCACATCTACCTCTACACCGACCGCCCAGTCTATCGCCCCGGCGATGAGGTTTCCTATAAGGGCATCGCCAGAAACTTGGTTGGAAGCGAATACCGCATTCCCGATCCCGGCCAAGTGGCGATCAAGATTTACGACGCCGACGAGAACCTGATCGCGACCGATACCGTCTCAACCAACGCCAACGGCACGTTCCACGGAACCTTCCGCTCGGAATCGGAAGCGACCCCCGGCATCTTTCGAATCGAAGCCGAATTCGGCAAGATCTCCGGCGAGCACGGCGTGATGGTGGCCGCCTACCGTAAGCCAAACTATTCCATTAAGGTTAGACCCGAAAAACCACACTATATCCGAGGCGAAAAAGTACGGATGATCGTGGAGTGCGAGTACTATTTCGGCGGTCCGGTCGGCGGCGCCGAGATTGACGCCCAAATCTTTCGCTCGCCGATCTGGACGTATTACGATCCCGACGAGGAAGATTCGGAATATGTCGACGAAGGCGGCTACGGCGGCGAGTGGTTCACCGACGCCAAGGCGGTAACCGACAGCAGCGGCCGCGCGACCCTCGAGTTCGATAGCCGCCTTAAAGATGAGGAGAAGGATTCCTGGACCGACGTCCAATTCAACGTCACCGCCTCCGTCGCCGATGAAGCGGGCGCGTATTTTGAAGGGCGTGGATCGGTCAATGTTTCCGGCGGAGAATTTGGCCTGATCGCGACGCCCAGCCATTACGTGGTTGAAAAGGGCCAACCCTTCGATGTGACGTTCGAAACCAAAGACCCCGGAACCGAAAGAGCGGTGGGGGGCAAGTCGATCCGGGTCGTGGCGGGCCACGAATTGTGGGATGGCCGCACCACGCTCTGGAAGCCGTTTGCCGAGCGCACGGTCGTCACGGGTTCGGATGGCAAAGCGACCTTGGTCGTGACCCCCAACAAGGGAGGCGACGTGGTGGTCAAGGCCACCGCCGAGGATGCGAAAGGCAATGAAATCAAGGCCGACGTCTCGGTCTGGTGCTCGTCGATGGATAAGAGCGAGCCGCTCTCCGAAGTCAAAGAGCCGCTCTCTATCCGGCTCGACAAGAAAGACTACGATCCAGGCGAGAAAGCCAAGCTGATGATCAGCTGTGAGGAGCCGGGAGCCCAAGCGCTGGTCACCGTCGAAGCCGAAAAGATCTACTCGGCCCGGGTGGTTTCGCTCGATGCCAAAACCCGGACCATCGAACTTCCGATCCGGCCGGAATACGCGCCGAATGTGTAT
The DNA here is from genome assembly GCA_964405415.1 of uncultured Fimbriimonadaceae bacterium. GTDB lineage: Bacteria > Armatimonadota > Fimbriimonadia > Fimbriimonadales > Fimbriimonadaceae > CAYONY01. The sequence continues at coordinate 15,149 of CAYONY010000018.1, forward strand.
GTGAGCGTCTGCTACGTTCAAGACAAGCAGTTTTTCCGGCGGCAACGAAGGCTGGTCGTCGATCTGGGCAAGAAGTCCATCCATGCGGAGGTGAAGGCGGACGCCGCCACTTATCGTCCGGGCCAGACGGCTCGCTACACGATCCGCACCACCGACGAGGCCGGCCGGCCCATCCCGGCGGAGGTGTCGCTGAGCGTGGTCGACGAGGCGATTTACGCGATCCGCGAGGACGACACCGACTTGGAAGAGGCGTTCTATCCGATGCGCTACAACGAGGTCGAGACGTCACATTCCTTCGAGACCCTTTATCTCGATGGCGGCGACAAGGCCCCGCCCGACATCGAGATCCGCCGCAAATTCAAAGACACCGCCTATTGGAACCCGGAGATCCGCACCGATGCCGCCGGCCAAGCCACGGTGGAGGTGGCCCTGCCCGATAACCTCACGACGTGGCGAGCCACGGTTCAGGCGGTCGATGGGCGAACCGCGGTGGGCGAGGCGCTCGCCAAGGTCGTGGCCAAAAAGGACCTGATGGTCCGGCTCCAAACGCCGCCGTTCTACGTGGCGGGCGACGTCCAGCGGCTCTCCGCGAGCGTCACCAACGACTCGGGCCGCGAGGCCACCGTCCAGGTCGATCTGACCCTCACGGGCGCCAAAACCGCCGACAAAACGCGCCAATCAATCACCATTCCCGAAGGCCAGACCAAGGCCATCGAATGGAAAGTGGAGGCGCCCGAGGTCGGCGAGGCGGTGTACACGGCGCGTGCCTGGATCGACGAGCGCACGACCGACGGGGTCGAGGGCAAAGTGCCGATCGTCGCGCGCGGCCGCCACGAGCGCCAAGCCTTCGCCGGCGATGTTGGCGCGGTGGCAAACCTGGATATCAACGTGCATCCGAACGCGGATCGCACCGAAGGCGGGCTCACCGTTTCGCTTTCGCCCAATTTGGCGACACCCCTGTTCCAATCGCTCGACGATCTGATCGGGTTTCCCTATGGCTGCGTCGAGCAGACGATGAGCCGCTTTATGCCGGCGGTAGTCGTGAGCCAGGTCGTCTCCCAACTGGGCCTTCCGAAGCCGAAACAGGCGGCCCAATTGCCCAAAATCGCCGCCGATGGCTATGCCCGTCTGGCCCGGATGCAGCACTACGATGGAAGCTGGGGATGGTGGGAGGACGATAAGGGCGACACCTACATGACCGCCTACGTGCTCGAAGGGATCTATCGCGCCGCCCAGGCCGGGTACCCGGCGAAGGGCGTAGACGTCGAGCGGGCCGTCAAATGGGGCGAAGCGAAGCTCAAAGAGCAGATGCCCAAGGCCGACGGCGACGAATTCTGGCGTTATCGGCTCGAGCCGGATCGCCGGGCGTACCTGGCCTACGCAATGCTGCTTCAGGGCCCGAATGCCACCGCCACCGAGTATCTTTCGCGCAACGATTTGAAGGCGTTGCGCGCCCAAGGACTGGCGTTCACCGCCCTCGGGCTGCACCGTCTTGGTTCGGGCTATGAGGCGCGGCGCGATGCCGCCGTCTCGGCGCTTAAGTCGATCGGACGGTCGTCGGGCCGCACCGCCGCCTGGGAAACCGAAGAAGATTGGGGCATCGAAAGCACCGCTCGGGCGCTCCAAGCGCTGGCCGCCATTGAGCCCGGCAGCGCCCTCGTGCCTTCCGCGGTGCGCCAGATCATGCTCCACCGTCGCGGCACGTTCTGGACCAGCACCCGAGACACCGCAATCGCTTTGCTCGCGATTTCCGATCACCTTCGGGCCTCGAATGCGCAATTCGGCGACGCGACGCTGACCATCCGCATCAACGGGAAGGACTTCGAGACGCTGGCGATCACCAAAGACTCCATCGCCGAAGCCTCGCGAAAGGTCACCGTCCCGATGCGGCTCCTTCACCGAGGACTGAACCAGGTCGAGATCGTTCGCGCCGGCGTGGGGTCCTGCTACTACAGTGCCGAGCTTGCCCAGACGGTTGCCGAATCGAACGTGGCCGGCTTTTCGAATTTCGAAGGCGTTCGTATCGAGCGCAGCTATCACCGTTTGGTGCAGGAGCGTCAAGAGACCGGGCGCATGCGGCTCGTCCCTTCGCGCGAAAAGCTCGAGCGGTTCGAAGCCGGCGAATTGGTGCGCGTCGTCCTGACGATCACCACCAACCGCCCGATGGAGTACCTGCAGATCGAAGACCCGATCCCCAGCAATTGCCGCGTCGTCGAGCGGGAAAACCTCGACATCGGCGACGATTGGATGTATTGGTGGATCGGGTTGGCGATCCGGGATGACCGGGTGTCCTACTTCGCCACCGATTTGCGCAAAGGTTCGTTCGAACTTGGCTACACCATGCGGGCCGAGCAGCCCGGGACCGCGGCTGCCCTGCCCGCCTCGGTTTGCGAAATGTATGAGCCCAACCTTCGCGCTTGGACCGGCGTCGGACGGATGGAGGTCGTGAAGTGAGCCGCATCAACCGGGGAAGATCGCAACCCGCTTTCGTGGCAATCGTCGCCCTCGTGTTCGCCGGCGGAGGGTTGTTGGCCCTGCAGCCCGAAGGCGAGCCCTGCCTGGCCCGCTACAGCACCGACCTCACCGAGCGTACGCGCAACCAGCGCCACAACGCGGTGTTGGCCGCCAAATACCTCGATGGAGCGGTGATCAAACCGGGCCAGACCCTTTCGTTCAACGATCGGGTCGGCTCGTGGAGCCGGGACGTCGGCTATCGCAAGGCGCCGGTCAGCTACAACGGCCAACTCGTGCCGAGCTGGGGCGGCGGCGTCTGCCAGACTTCGACCGCCTTCTATAACGCGGGGCTGCTGGCGGGGCTGGACGTGGCCGAGCGGCACCCCCACCGGTTCGCGACCGGTTATTGCCCGCCCGGGCGCGATGCGGCGGTGGCCTTCTCGGGGATCGATCTGAAGCTGAAAAACCCCTACGACTTTCCGATTCGCGTGGAAGCCAAGGTCGAAAGGTCGGCGCTGTGGGTCTCGCTGTACGGCACCAAGCCCCTGCCTCATCGGCCGTCGCTTCTCACCGAGATTCGCGAGACCTATCGGCCCCAAACGTTCGCCTCGAATATCGGCGGAACGCGCGGCCGCGTCCGCAACACCGGCAAAGCGGGCTATGAGGTGGCAACCTATCGCATGGCGAACGGCCGCAAGAGTCTGGTGAGCGTCGATAGCTACCCCACCGTCCACCGGATCGTAGAGTATCGCTAGTCTTTCGGATTCCGCACGTAGAGCGACGACGTGTAGTGGACCGGGGTCGTGGCGTCGAACCCGAAGTAGAAATGGTCGTCCCGCCGCCGCCCGGCCGCATTGATGAGTTCGGCTTGCGGATCGGCGGGTACACGATAGGCCCGACCCACAACGATCTTCTCTTCGATCGGCGTCCAAGCCGCTTCGCAGAGGAAAGCGGCATCCTCCAATTGGCCGGAAACGGCTCGGAGGAGCAAGGGCAGTGCGATTTCGGAGAACTGCTCCTGGTGATGGACGAAGACCATGATAGCGCGCCGGTAGGCGGCCTGAGCCGCGGCGCTGAGGCTGCGATAGGGGATGGGCTCGCGCTCGAGGGCCAAGCGTTTCTGGGCCGCGCTGAGCAGGCTCCAAACCCTAAAGGCCGGGAGGCTCAATCGGGCCCAGCCCACGTTCGGATGAATCTCGTAGGTGCGGTGGCCGGCAAGCCCGGAAATCTGGAACGCGTTGAGCGAGTTGGCAAAGGCGGCGGCGGTGTCATAAAGGGCGGCCCGGTTTGAAAAGTCGGCCGCCATCATCGGGCGAAGGAGGCGTTCCGGAGTCTCGGCAAGGCGTCGGAACCAGAACCCGGCCGGACGAATCAGCACCGCGCCGTCCACCACTTTCAGAAAAGGCCCCCCCGCGCCTTGGCAATAGCTGGCCCAGTGGCCGCCCACCGAGTCGAACTGCCGAGGCGTCACGTTGGCATCGAAAAATCGAAACGCCTCGGCGATGAAATCGATCCCGGTCAGCTCCGACGATTCCATCCAGGCGTCGGTCGTCATGCGGTCGTCCGGCGCCGCCAAGCCGCCGCTGGCTTGGGGAGCTCGCCCGCCCAACTTCTCTTCGACGATCGCCGCGCCTTGATACCACTTCAAATAACGATCGGGAGGGACGCCGAACGTGGGTCCGTCGAGCCGCATTGGATACCGGCGCTGGGCCCGAGCGCCGACAAACTGCGCGCGAAGGCCGAGGTCAGAGCGGGTGACGATGAAATAGGTCTCGCCCTCGCCTCGGCCCTCCTCCTCCAGCACCGAATCATCGAAGATCGGGAACCCCAGTCCTGGCCGATTGGCCCAAACCCGGGCTTCGTCTTCAGCGGGAAGCTCGAGTCCTCCACGAGCGGCAAGCTGGGCCAAAAGGTAGCCCTCCGGCGTCCCGAGCGGCGTCAGCGCCTCTTTCTCCCGTTTGAGCTTGAAGATGCGATCGATCCAGCCCGGGCGCCCTTCGTCCTGAATCGCCTGCTCGGTTTCGCCGTATTGCTTGAGCGTCGTCCTGATCCACGCATAGGAGCGATTCAGATAGGGCTGCCCCGCCCGGTTCCGGTCGGCCAAGACGCGTCCTACACCCCCCTTGGCCGGTTCTTGAGCCTTGGCCTCGGCGGCCGCCGCCTCCGGCGTCTGGACCAGGTTGTAGCCGTCGGAGACCGGCTTCCACTCCAAGTCGAGGACCTCTGCCATTTGCTTCAGGGTCCATGCGGCTGAGCGATCCTTGATGCGCATCGCCAGCTTGAGGTCGGCAAACCGCGCCGACGGCCGCAACACGACCCCCGTCCTTTGGCTCACCGCCGCGCAGAGCTCGCCGACCGGAATCAACCGCTCGCGAAAGGAGAGCGCGGCCTGAAGCTTCGGGTTCTCCTCCAAAGAAACCTCCAGGCGAGGCTCCTGTAAAAGCGCCAGCCCTAAGGCGTAAGCGATGACCATGGCATTCTAAGGGTTCGCGTAGGGCCCGACGAAACGCACCGCATCGGCGATCGCCACCTTCCCCGTCGGGCCGGTAGCGAGCAGCCGAACAAAACCGTCCCCGGCGCCGATCCAATGCCGTCCCAGAAGGTTCCATTGCCCGCCGCCCGCTTGTTGGTTCACCACGTAATCCGTACTCCCTCCACTGGTTAGGACCCGGTACGTCGCCGCATCCGTTCGGTTCGTCCCCTGGCTCCACCAGGCGTAGACGTCGTAATAGCCCCCCACGCCCACATTGAGAAACCAATTGGCGTAATTGGTGGGCGCGGTGGCGGCGAATCGATAATCGGGACCGTAGTGTCCGGGGGCGGTGGTACCGGTGGACCACGATCCGACCGCTTCAAAGTTCGGGCCGTCGTTGTCGTGGACCGTGTCCGTCAGCCCGACCGCGAGGGTGAAGGTCAAAACCGGGCCAAACCGCCCGACGCCCTCCTGCATGAGCTGGAGCGACTCGGTGTAAAAGCCGGGGGTCGTCGGCGCTCGCAACACGAAGTTCAACTCGACCGGCTCGCCGGGATCGATCAACTCCGGGACGGCCATCACTCGGCTCGGCGAAAGCCAATAGCGGCTCGAGTAGAACACGCTTGCGTGGTCGGGCGGATTGCTCGTCGCCAGCCGGACTGGATTGGCTCCCGTGGCGGGCCAGGGGTCGTCGCCGCTGTTCGCAAAGAGCACGCGCGCCTTCACCATTTGGCCCGGTTCGGCGGTGAGCGGAACCTTGGCGCTGCGCAGGCTGGCCGAAAGCCGCACCAGCGCCATGTAGAGGTTCCAATTCCAGTTCGGACCGGGGTCGGTGTGGGTGGCCCCGGGCACCTCGACATGGCCGATGATCCGCTCCCGGGTTCGGGGAAAGCCGTATTTGAGCGAAAGGTAGCGCGAAAGCCGCGCCGAGCCCTCGTACATCACCGGCGTAAACCAGGCCGGGTTGTTGACGAAGCCTTCGTGCTCGATCCCGACCGACCACGTGTTGTAGTTCCAATTGCCCGCGTGGTAGGCCACATCCTTTTCCCGCACCATCTGCGTCAGGTCGCCGTCGGCCGAGCGAAAGATGTAGTGGGCGCTGACATTCGAAGCCGGATTTTGAAACCAGCTAATCGCGCCGGCATAGGATCCCTGGGTGACGTGGATGACGATATAGTTGATCGGATACGTCGCCGGGCGGTTTGCGGCGGTGAAATTGCCCGGATCGGCGGGCACCCATTTGGCGCCGGAATAGTCGGCCTGAGCCATCAAAAGGGCGGTTTGAGCCAGAATGGCCGCGCTGACGAACAGGGGAACGCGAGGGCGCATGCCTCATTATCCGCCAGGTTGGCAGTTATCGAAGCTCGTGCTGAATCTCGATGCGAACCGTTTCGAACCAACTGGAGTCGGCTTGAACCTCAACCGGCGCCAACGCTCCGGTGAGGGCTTGAAGCCCCATTCCCTGCACATCGGCTCCTCGACGAGCCTCTTCGACGGCTTGGCCGATCAGGGCCAGCACGGTGATCGAACACGCGACGATTGCGGACATTCGAAACCCTCCAGTGCAATCCGACGCGCGGCCGGGCCGTGCGTTACAGGGGTTTTGAGGGGCGATCGGCGAGGGGCAGCCAGGAACCTTTGACAAATGGAATCGTTCGGCCAGAACCATGGAGCGCCGGATTCGTCCTCCGCTCTTTCCCTCACCTCTCCCGAATGACGCAATTCTCGTCGCACTGAAACCGGATGCCGGTCCCATCGATCGAGAAAATATAGCCGCCCTTGCCGTACTCGATCCGCGCGACCGCGTCGCCGCGCGCATTGCGGGCAATCGCGGTTTCCCATAGCTTCTGCGTCGAGCATTTTGGGTCGGGAAGCCCCGCCTCGAGCTTGCCGCTCTGCGGCGTGCCTTCATCCACATCCATGCCGAGATGGGTGTACTGGTATCGCGTACTCACTCCGCCGCCGGTGCGCGAAACCTGACGCCGTTGGCCGGGCTGGTAACAACTGACCCGGACCTCTACAAACCACTGGTCGTCCGGTCCCCGCCCGGCGCCGATGGGCGGAGCATTCTCCGGCGGTTTGTCCAATGGCCGCTGAAACGTGTAATTCGCGGTAGGAAAAGGCGTATATTTCGCTTCGAGATCCATCGTCCCGTCCGGACGGACGAAATTGGCTCGGATTTCGGTCAGCCGCGCGTCCTTGCCGACCCTTGACCGAATCTCGGGCAGCTTGGCAAAGGGGTCGAAGTGCCGATTGTCACCGGAAATCGCATACGTTTTCTCCCCCATCATGTTGCCCATGAAGTTCGAGCACGAGACGTAAACGATGCCAGCGACGAAGCCTCCGATGACGAGGACGCCACAGCCGCAACCGATGATCGACTTTCGAAGCGTGCGGGCGGGGTCACCGGAAATCATGAATAGGAAGTTTCGCGCAGCGACGGCCGGTTTCCTTGCGGAGGTGTGCAAGGATGGATCTCCCTGCCTCCTTCGCGCCTTGACCTTTCCATAATCAGTTGTGCCTGTATTCGAATTCGTGTGTTCGGAGTGCGGGAAGCGCTATTCGATCCTGGTTGGCATGACCGCCGAGGCCGACGATGAGAATTGCCCCCATTGCGGTGGGAGGCCAGAGCGAAAGCTGGTTTCCCGTTTTGCGCGTGCCCGGAGCGAGGACGCCCGAATCGACGAGATGGCCGACCGGGTGGAGATGATGGGCGAGCCGGAAAGCCCGTCCGAGATGCGGCGGATGGTGCGTGAAATGGGCTCGGCGATGGATGAGGACATGGGCGACGAAATGGAGGAGATGCTGGAGGCGGACCTGGAGGGGAATGGAGAGGGAAGTGACGAGTAAGGCGTGTGGCGTGAGGCGTGAGGCGTGAGGCGTGAGGCGTGAGGCGTGAGGCGTGAGGCGTGAGGAGTGAGGAGTGAGGCGTGAGGAGGGGTCAGAGGTGAAGGTGCGAAAGTGATCGAACGGCAAGAGGCCGTCTTCGTCTTTCGGTTCGGAATCGAAGCCGGCCGTTGTTCGAACCATGGAGCGCCGGATTCATCCGGCGAGGGCCGTGGCATTCTCCAACTCCCGCGCGCACCCCCTCCCTTGCCCATCCCGTTGCAAGATGAGACCTGAGCGGGCGTGAATGGGTCGTTAAGCTTCAGGTAAGTTCAGCCCCGTGCGACTCGTCAAGGCGATCTCGGTCCGGCTCCTTTACGGCATCCTGAGCCTGATCTTCATTTCCTTGGTCACCTTCCTGGCCGATGAAATCGCCCCCGGCGACGCCGTCACCGCCTTGGCCAGCGAAAAAGCCGACAAGGAGACCAAGGACCGGATCCGCCACAATTACGGCCTCGACCGCCCGATGCACGAGCGGTACATTCGCTTCTTGGGCAATGCGCTTCGGGGCGATTTTGGAACCAGCTACTACGGAACCAAAGAGAACGTTGGCGACATCATTGGACGGACGCTTCCGATGACCCTCCGCGTGGCCGCGATGGCGATGCTGCTTGCTTCCGCCATCGGCATCGTTCTCGGGGCCATCGCCGCGATTCGGGAAAACGGAATCGCCGATCGGGCGGTGCTCACCGTCAGCACGTTGGGGGTGACGTTGCCCAATTTCGTGCTGGCGCCTCTGCTTGTGTACCTTTTTTACGTCCAGATGGACGTTCTTCCCGCCACCTGGGCCGTTGACCGCGTCGCGCCTGACTTCTACTACTTGATCTTGCCGGTCGTGATTTTGGCGGCGCGGCCGATGGCCATGCTCACCCGCCTCACGCGGGCCAGCATGATCGAGACGCTGAACCAAGAGTTCATCCGGACCGCGGTGGCCAAAGGCGTTCCGCCATTCCGGATGTTCACGCGCCATGCGCTGCGCAATGCGATCCTGCCGGTCATCACCGCAATCGGCACCTCCTTCGGATTCCTGCTGACCGGGTCGTTCGTCGTGGAGCGGGCCTTCACCCTTCCCGGTTTGGGCTCCACCACGATCGAAGCGATTCAAAAGGGCGATGCGCCGGTCATGCAAGCCTGCGTGCTCATCACCGGGTTCCTTTTCATTGCGATCAACCTGCTCGTCGATTTGGCCCTGCCCATCCTCGACCCGCGCATTCGGGAGAGCCAAGTCTGATGGCTGCCGTCGGATTGGTCGAAACCGCCCCTTCGAAATCGGGGCGCCGCCGCTGGGATTGGATGCTCACGCTCGGCATGATCTTCCTCGTTTTGGTGGTGCTCTTCGCGGTGCTCTGGCCGATGGTCGGCCACCGTTTCGACGAGCGGGTGGGCCGCTCGCACGAACCGGCCTTCGGCAAATTCCTTTTGGGAACGGACGAATTGGGGCGTGACGTGCTCTCCCGCATCGCCTATGGCGCGCGCTTTTCCTTGGGCATTGGCCTGGCCGTGCAGCTGATCAGCCTGGTCGTTGGGATCTTCGTTGGGGCGGTGGGCACGTTCGGTCCCAAGTGGCTCCGCCAGCCCCTTTTGCGATTTACCGACGGGATGTTTGCCTTTCCCGATATCCTCTTGGCGCTGTTGATCATTGGGGTCTGGCGCCCGGGTTGGCTCCCCGTCATCGTGGCGCTTTCGGTGACCTCGTGGCCGGCGATCACGCGCCTGGTGGTAACCCAGATGGCCTCGTTGAAAGACCGGGAGTTCGTGGTGGCGGCCCGGGCCCAAGGGGCCTCCACCTTTTACGTGGTCACGCGCCACATGCTGCCCCAACTCTGGGGAATCTTGCTGGCAGTGAGCATGGTCAGCCTTGCGGGCACGATCATTTCCGAATCGACGCTGAGCTTTTTGGGCATTGGCGTTCAGCCGCCCGATCCCAGCTGGGGGAGCATGATCAATACGGCGCGCCTCGATATGAACTCCCATCCGGTGATGCTCGTATGGCCCTGCGCGATCCTTGTCGTGACGATCTTCGCCCTCAATTTTGTGGGCGACGGGCTCCGCTCGATCCTGGATCCGAAGGGGAAGTGAAATGACCCGCATCGTCGTTCTCGGCTCGACCGGAAGCATCGGACGCCAGACCCTCGAAATTGCCGCTCAGCATCCGGATCGGGTCGAAATCATCGGGCTTGCCGCTGGGTCCAACGCGCCGCTCCTCATCGATCAGGGCCGCCAATGGCCGCGCGCCCGGCTCGCCCTTTTTGAACCTCACCCGGACTTCAATGGACCGACCGGCATGGCGGCCCTCCTCGAGCTCGCGACTTTGCCCGAGGCCGACGTCGTGGTGGTCAGTGTTGCCGGCGTCATCGGCCTCGAGCCCACCCTCGAAGCGATCCGCGCCGGCAAACGCATCGCCTTGGCCAGCAAAGAAGTCCTCGTCGCCGCCGGCGAGATTGTCATGCCCCTGGTTTTGGAAAGGGGCGTCGAAATGATCCCGATCGACAG
>CAYONY010000019.1:0-25361 GCA_964405415.1 uncultured Fimbriimonadaceae bacterium
CCGTCGAGTGGAAGGGCACCCACGTCAACATCGTCGACACCCCCGGCCACGCCGATTTCGGCGGCGAGGTCGAGCGCGTGCTCAGCATGGTGGACGGCGTGCTGCTCATCGTCGATGCCTGCGAAGGCCCGATGCCCCAAACTCGATTCGTCCTCCGAAAGGCCTTCCAAAACGGGCTCAAACCGATCGTCTGCATCAACAAGATCGACCGCGACGGGGCCCGCCCGATGGAGGCTTACGACAAGACGATCGACCTGTTCATCGATCTTGGCGCCAGCGAGGACGACCTCTTCTTCCCCCACCTCTACACCAGCGGTTCGGCCGGCTTTGCCCGCGTCTCGCCCGACGGGGCGGAAAAGGACATGCGTGAGCTTTTCGAGATGATTGTCAATTCGGTTCCGCCGCCGGGAGGCGACGTCGACGACGCCTTTCGACTCCAAATCAACAACCTCGACTACAACGACTACGTCGGCCGAATGGTCGGCGGCAAAGTGCTTTCGGGAGTCGTGAAGCTCGGCGATCGGCTCGAGCACAAAGCCCCTCCAGGCCAGGCCGAGCGAACCAAAGGTTTCAATGTGACCAAGCTTTGGGTGTACGAAGGCATCGAGTCGACCGAGGTGGAACAGGCCGGGGCCGGCGATATCGTGATGCTCGCGGGCATTGACAACGTCTCGCTCTTCGACACCATCGGCGCGCCGGGCGTCGAGGCGCTGCCGGCCGTCGAAGTCGAGCCCAGCACGCTCACCATGAGCTTCTTTGCCAACAACTCGCCGCTCGCCGGAAAGGACGGCGGCAAGTTCCTGACGATCCACAAAATCCGCGAGCGCATAGAAAAAGAAGAGGCGGTCAGCGTTTCCATCAAGATCGACCGCGACGCCACGCCGGAAACCGTCAAAGTCCAGGCGCGCGGCGAGCTGCAGCTCGCGATCCTCATCGAAACCATGCGGCGCGAAGGCTACGAAATGCAGATTTCGCGGCCGCAGGTGATTTTCAAGAAGAACGGGAACCAGATCAGTGAGCCTTTCGAGCGGCTCACCTTGGAATTGCCCGAAGATGCGCTCGGCGCGGTGATGGAAGAACTCTCCCGGCGTAAGGGAGAAATGATCGATATGTCCCGCAACGAGTCGGGCGACTCGCGGCTCGAATACCTGATCCCCACGCGAGGGCTGATCGGCTTCCGTTCAAACTACCTCACCCTCACGCGGGGCCTCGGCATCCTCGCCACCCTCTTCGATGGCTACCGGCCCTACAAAGGCGAGGTCGTCAGCCGCACCCAAGGCTCGCTCGTGGCCAAAGACCCGGGCAAGCTCACGCGCTATGCCTATGAGAACATTCAAGAGCGCGGAACCTTGTTTTTCCCGGTGGGCACGCAGGTTTACGGCGGCATGATCGTTGGGGCATGCGCCCGCGATGAAGACATGGTCGTCAACGCCACCATCGAAAAGCACGCCACGAACATCCGGTCCTCCACGTCGGAGCAGACGACGCCGCTCGACCCGCACCGCGACCTCTCGCTCGAACAAGCATTGAGTTGGCTGCGCGAGGATGAACTCCTGGAAGTGACTCCCAAGCAGCTCCGTTTCCGTAAAAAGATTCTCGACCACTCGGAGCGCCGCGTCGCCGAGCGCCGAAGCGAAGTCACCGTTTGAGGGAACTTTCTCGTCGTGCACCGCATCTACTTAGCTAAGTTAGCTAAGTCCATGATTCAAGTCAATATCCACGAAGCCAAGACGAAGCTGTCGGAACTCATTCTCAGGGCGGAGGCCGGCGAGGAAGTCGTGATCGCTCGGGCTGGAAAGCCTGCCGTGACGATCGTCCCGGTTCAAAAAAAGAGGCGACGAAAATTCGGCCTGCTGACCGGAAAGATTGAGATTCCGGATGATTTCGATGCTCCGTTGCCCGATTGGCTTCTCGATGCCTTTGAGGGAAAGTCGTGAACTACCTTCTGGATACCCATGTCCTCTTATGGCTGGAAGGTGAAAAGCGTCTCCCAACGGCGCTGTCGAGAGAACTCTCCCAATTCGAAACAAAGCTTGCCTACAGTGTCGTGAGCCTCTATGAAATCGCAATCAAGAGGGCGATTGGTAAGCTTAGATTCGAGCCCTCGATCATTGAGGAGGCGGCGGCCAAGTCCGGCATCGAACTGATGTCACTGCTTCCTCGGCACTGTGCTGCATATGTGGACTTACCCAATACGCACTGCGACCCATATGATCGAATGCTCATGGCCCAAGCGAATTGCGAATCAATGACGGTACTGACCTTTGACGAAAGGCTTTCCGATCTTGGCGCCTGGGTACGCGTTCTGAAGTCTTGATTGAAGGAATTGACTTAGCGTTGGAGCATCGCCATTATCACCGCGCCAATGGCGCTACCGGCAACGAGGCACGCAACTCCTACCGCCCATAGCTTCGCCGATCCGCCAAACTCCAATGGCGGACGCTCTTTGCTCAACCTCACCTTCTCCAGCGGCACCGTCTCCTCCTGATACCACGCCGTAACTGTTACACTGCCCGATTCCCGGTTGAAACGGACCACCTCACCCACGATCCACATTCCGTACCCGGAAGAGTGAAACGCCACTTTTTGACCCGGAGTCAGTGAGAACATCTTGAGGTCCGTCATATCCGCCACGTGCTCGGACCCATTGACGAACCGCAGATGCGCGGTGCGCCCGTGGACTCGATCCAAGGTTGCGGCATAGTAATGTCCGTCCGCCGATTTTGCAAAAACCCGGGTTCCCGGCTCAAATTCCTTCACGGGCAGACTCAGCCGTTCGCGCAGGGCCTGCAGCGTCGCATCGCGCGCGATGCCCGCCTCTTCGGCGGCGTGAATCAGCTCGGAGTACTCCGGATAGGGTTCGAGCATCTGCCGGGTCTGGTCGTCGATCTCCTGGGCGCGACGCAACACTTCGCCCACCGCTTCTTCGCCTTTGGGCAGCCCGGAAGGCTGGGACTCGCTCACGGCTTGCATAGTGGCACAAGAACGATCGAAGGTCGAAGGTCGAAGGACGATGGTCTCAGACCGAGCGGCCTCAAACCCTCCCCATTGGGTTCACCGGCCGCCCATTCACCCGAACTTCCCAGTGCAGGTGCGGACCGGTCGAAAGCCCCGTCGAGCCGACATAGGCGATGACTTGGCCGCGCGAGACCCGCTGGCCGGCCGCGACCGCGCGCCTTGAGCAGTGGCCGTAGAGGGTCGAAATGCCGCCGCCATGGTCGAGGATGACCATGTTGCCAAAACCGCCACTATAAGTCGAGGCAATGACGACGCCATCGGCCGCCGCTCGGATCGGCGTCCCGCTCTTGGCCCCAAAGTCGATGCCGTTGTGCATGCGGGTCCGGCGAAGTATCGGGTGATGGCGCATGCCAAAACCACTCGTCATGGGGGCATTTACCGGACGCGAAAAGCGTCCCGTAAACGGCTTGAGTCCGGAGGATTTGCCGGTTCCCGCGTAGTAGGCCGCGATTTGCGCCTCAATCGCGCTTTCCTCTCGGTCCAGGATGCGGATCAATCGCTCAAGTTCCGACTGCTTGCTCCGAAGTTGCCCCAGAAGCGCTGATTTATCGGAGCGGACCTCTTTGACTTCGGCTTGCTGGCCCACCTGGGTTTGCTTCAGCCCCGCGATCTCGATCACCAGCGCGTCCTGACGCCGCTTCTTCTGTGAAACCTGCACCCGAAGGTCTTGGTAGGATTCGAACAGTTCGCGATCGGCCTTGGCGATTCGCTCAAGAAGCGCGGCTCGGGCCGCGACTTGGGAGACATCGTTGGCCGTGAGGAGCGCCGAGACGACCGTTCGATCCTGATGCACGTACATCCATCGAAGGCGTTGTCGCACCTGTTCCCGCGTCATTTGGAGTTGGTGATTCGCGACGCGAAGCTCATCGCCTAGCTTGCGCTGTTCGGTTCGGCCTTTATCGAGCCGGTTCGAGGTCACTTCGATCTGGCTTTCCAAGCGCTCCAGCCGGCCATCGAGCTGCGAAAGGTCGCCCTTGACCACGCGCACCTGGCGGCGCGTCGTCGAGAGTTGCTTCTGGAGCGCGCCCTTGCGGTTTTGAATGCTCTTGAGGTCCGTTTTGAGATCCTGAACTTTGGGCTTGGGTTTGGCTTGCCCGCCCAATCCCCAAGCCGCCAGCGCAACCATCCCGGCGGCGACCCAATGTCTCATGAGGGCGTTGCTCCCAAACGCAGCGGATTGCGAACCGCGAGCGCCGAACATAGGGCGCCAAATGCCGCCCCCGAGAGGGTCAAGGCCAGCGTGGCGCGGAGCCCCGGAAAGCCGCCCATTCGGCCGAGCGCCGTAAAATCGCTTAGCCGATAGGCCAAATACGTGTGAACCGAATAGAGCAGCAGCGTCGCCAAGAGTCCGCCGAGCACTCCCTGCAGCGCCCCCTCGATCAAGAACGGCACGCGGATTGTCGCAAACGAGGCGCCGACCAACTGCATCACGCGGATTTCGCGACGACGCGCCACCACCGCCAGACGAATCGCGTTATAGATGAGAATCCCCGCGGTGAGCAGGCAAAGGCCCCCGACCACCAAACCGAGCCACCGGATAAACCGCATCGATGCGCCCAACACCTTCTGGTCGTCAGCGAGGAACTGGACCCGGTCGGTGGGGTGGACCGCCGGAAGGGCCTCGATTGCCGCGACGACCTCTTGGGTCTTTTCAATTTGCGCCAAGCTCACTTTCAGCGAGTCGGGAAAGGGGTTGTCGAGCCCCGCGGTGACTTCGGGGTCTTCGCGCTGCCACTTGGCCCACGCCGTCTCCCGGGGAATCCAGCGCACTTCGGCAACGCCGGGGATGGCCCGAATCGCCTCGGCGGTCTTGGAGATCTCGCTTCGGGAGGTGCCGTCGCGAAGGAACGCCTGCATCGTGAACCGACTGGAGAGCGAGTCGGCGTAGTCGCGAACCTTGACATAGGAATAGCCCAACCCGCCCAGGAGGAAGAGCGCCACCGCCGCCGTGCTTACGGCCGCGAGCGTCATCATTCCATTTCGGCGAAAGGCGGCGAGGCCCTCGCCCAGCAGAAACTCAATCCGATCAAGCATCGATGGCCTCCGGTTGCGCCTCGACTTCGACTTTAGATACCCCTCCGGCGACCTCGATCGGAGCCGATTGGCTCCCGGGGCCCTCAAAAAGCGAGGGTTCGGGCGCGGGGGTGAGCCGAGCCGGGCGATCCTCGACGATCCGTCCCTCTTCGAGGGTCACGATGCGCCGCTCCATACGCTCGACCACCGCCAAATCGTGGCTGGCCACCAAGACCGTGGTGCCGCGCGAGTTGAGCTGGGCGAGCAACTCCATGATCTCCCAACTCATTTCGGCATCGAGGTTGCCGGTCGGCTCATCGGCCAAGAGCAGGGGGGGATCATTGATGAGCGCCCGGGCAATCGCCACGCGCTGCTGCTCGCCGCCCGAGAGCTCATGGGGAAAGGCATCGGCTCGATGGCCGATTTGAACTTGCTCGAGGATCTCCGGCACGCGTTTTCGGACTTCCCGACGGGTCGCCCCGACCGCCCGCATCGCATAGCCGACGTTTTCCCAGACCCGCTTTCGGGGCAAAAGCGCAAAGTCTTGCGGCACGATGCCCATGCCGCGGCGAAGCCCCGGGATTTCACCATCGCGAAGGGTGTCCAGCCGCCGCCCATCCAGCGCAAGCACGCCGCCGGTGGATCGGATCTCGAGGCTGAGCGACTTGAGAATCGTGCTTTTGCCGGCGCCCGTTCGGCCAACCAAGAACACGAACTCGCCTCGGGCCACGGCGAGGGAAATGCCGCGCAACCCCCAGACGAGGTCGGAATACCGGACCTCGACGTCGTTAAGCTCGATATAGCGTTCGCCGATCGGGACGTTCACGATACGTAGAAGGCTCGGTTTGGCCCAGCCCTTGGATAGAGGGTACCCGCCGGGCCCCATGGGGAGTTCCGTGGGATAATCGCGGTGACCGATGCCCAAGAACCGCTTTCAACGGATTCGCGAAGACCACAGCCGCGAAAATGCGGAGGATTATGTGGAACTCATCGAAGCGCTTCTGGCGGAGAAGGGCGAGGCGCGGGCGGTCGATTTGGCCGAGCGATTGGCGGTGAGCCACGTCACCGTTTCACGCACCATCCAGCGGCTTCAGCGGGAGGGGCTCGTCGCTTCGCAGCCCTATCGCAGCATTTTTCTCACCGACGAGGGCCGTCGGGTGGCCCAGGCGAGCCGAGAGCGCCATGCGCTCGTGCTGGAGTTTTTGGCCTCCTTGGGGGTCTCGCCCGAAACCGCCGAGATCGATGCGGAAGGGATTGAACATCATGTGAGTGGCGAAACGCTTCAGGCCATGCGTACCTTTGTTGCGAAGCGGCGTCCGTGAGAACGGATCGCGTTCCCGAGCCGTCTGTTGAGAAAATGGCGCGATCGCGTGACCCGTGGGCGGGCCTTTCGCGTCATAATGCTCGGGTAAGGAGTCGGCTGTGAAGAACCAATCCGATTTGATCGTCACCATCGTTGCCGTTTTGTGCATGCTCATTGGCGTCGGCGTTTGCTACGGCACCAAGAAAGAGGCGGTTTTGCCTCCGGCCCCGGAAAAGGTCGTGAGCACGCCGTTGGCGATGCCCCAAGCCTCGGTCGTGATGGCCGATGCCCTTCCGGGCGCAAGCGGCGGTGGCGCGGGCAGCCGGCCGACCGTGGCGGCCGCCGGTGGCGGGCGTCCGGGCGGTGGCGGTCCTGGTGGCGGCTTTGGCCCGCCTCCCGGCGCGATTCCCGGCGGACGCGGCCCCGGCATGTTCCAGGGCAGCCAGGGCGCCGCCGGTGGCGGTGGCGGCAGCGGCCTTCAGGGACCCCCGCCGGCCGGCCCTCCGCCCAAAGCGGGCATCGGCTAGGCCCTTCCTTTTTGAGCGGCGCGACGGCTTTTCCGCCGTCGCGCCGCTTTCGTTTTGCCCGATGCGTTGCGGCTGGGCCCGGCGATGATTCAGACTGTTGAACGAGTCGGGCCATTCCCGCCCCAAGTCCTGAAATGCCCTCACCCGTCGTCCTCAATGTCGGCTTTTACAACTATGTGATGACCGATAAGATCGTCGCCCTCGTCAGCAGCGAGTCGGCCCCGATGCGCCGATTGGTCCAAACGCTACGCAAAACGGGCAATCTGATCGACGCCACCCAGGGACGGCGGACCAAATCCATCATCTTCACCCATGGGCCCTCGATCATCCTCTCCGCCATTTCCCAGGAAACCCTGGCCAAGCGACTAACTACCGGAGAACTCCTCGTGGATGAAGAGTAGCGGCCGACCCAACTTCTGGAAGCATGTGCTGGGCCGTTTTGGGCGCGACATCGGCATCGATTTGGGCACCGCCAACACCCTAGTCCACGTCGCCGGGCGGGGCGTTCTGCTTCGCGAGCCGAGCGTGGTGGCGATCAATCGAGACACCGGCGAGGTGCTCCAGGTCGGTGAGGAAGCCAAGCGGATGCTTGGGCGAACGCCGGGCAACATCGTCGCGATCCGGCCGCTCAAAGATGGGGTCATCGCCGATTACGACCAGACCGAAAAGATGCTCCGGTATTTCATCGGCAAGGTTGGACGGCGGATTCCCCTTTGGCAGACCGTCGTCGTCGGGATCCCCAGCGGCGTCACCGAGGTCGAGCGGCGCGCTGTCATCGAAGCCACCGAGCGGGCAGGGGCCAGCCGGGCCTACGTCATCGAAGAGCCGATGGCCGCCGCGATCGGAGCCGGCATGCCGATCGAAGAGCCGATCGGCTCGATGATCGTCGACATCGGGGGCGGGACGACTGAGGTGGCCGTCATCTCGTTGGCCGGCATCGTCCATTCCCGCTCGATTCGCATTGCGGGCGATGAGATCGACGAAGCCATCGCGAGCTACGTCCGGCGGGCCTATAACCTCTTCATCGGCGACCGCACCGCCGAGGCGACCAAGATCGAAATCGGCAGCGCCTATCCGCTCGAACACGAGCTTCAAATCACGATCAAGGGCCGCGATCTGGTCACCGGTCTGCCCAAAAGCGCGCAAATCACCAGCGAGGAAGTGCGGATGGCGATCGCCGAGCCGCTCAATGCAATCGTCGAAGCCGTGAAGCTCACGTTGGAAGCCACGCCGCCCGAATTGGCGGCGGATGCGATGAACACCGGCATTGTGCTCGCCGGCGGCGGCGCGCTTTTGCGCGGGATCGACCGTTTGATCATGCAGGAGACCGGCATGCCCGTTCATATCGCGCCCGATCCCTTGAGCTGCGTCGCGATGGGCACCGGCAAAGTCGTCGAGGCGATGCACGAAGAACCCGCCATTCGGCGGATGCTGGAGAAATCGTCGCGAAAGTAGAGAACCCCGCCCGCGATTGGCTCCTTCTCATCGCGCTGTGCGCGCTCGGCGTCCTTTTGGGACGCGGCCAAACCGCCGCCCGAAACCAAGGCAGCGGGGGGACGATTGGCAATCTGGTCCAAACCGTTTTCTCGCCCGCCACTCGCGCCATGACCTCAATCGCCAACGGGTGGAGCGATTTCTTCAGTGGGATTTTTCAGGGCGGCGAATTGAACGCCGAGATTCGTCGGCTCAAAGCATTTGAGCAGGTCGCCGAACTCTACAATGGCCAGGTTCAGCGACTTGAAGAAGAGGTTGCCCGACTCCGGCGGTTGAATCAGCTTCCCGAAACGCCCGGAAAGACGCGCGTCCCGGCGGCGGTCGTGGGCTATTTTCCGCTCGAAGCTCGCGCCACGTTGGGGGTCGGCACGCGCAAGGGCATCAAGAAAGGGATGGCGGTCATCGCATCCGAAGGCTTGGTCGGCATTGTCCAAACCGCCGACGCCGGATCGTGCCAAGTCCTCCTCATCTCTTCCGCGCAGCTTCGGTTAACCGGGATGGTGCAGCGGAATCCCCCTCCGGTAGGGTTCATTCGCGGACTCTCGGATGGGGCGATGGTCTTTGAAGTCCTCGATGCCAAATCGTTGGTGCAGAACGGCGATCTCGTAGTGACTTCAGGCTATAGCGATTGGATTCCCGGGGGCATTGCCATTGGGCAAGTCGTCCAAATCGAAGAAGACGTCGCGTTCGGCACGCGCCGATGCCAGATTTATCCCAGGGTCCAGATTGGTTCGATCCGGGAGGTTTACGTCCTGAAATGAGTCGGGCGGGCACGGTGCTCCTGATCGTGGCCGGCCTTTGGCTGGCCGGCGCCATGCAGCAAGTTTGGTCGCCTCGACTCGGCATCTTGGGGGCGCGTCCCGATTTTCTATTGGTCGCCCTGGCAGCGGGCACGATGCACCTCAAGCGCAGCCGTGCGTCGATGCTCGGCTTCTTCTGTGGCCTCATCCACGGTTCCCTCGCGGGCGCAAACCTCACCCACTATGTGATCAGCCGAACGGTCGGGGGCTTCCTTACCGCCTGGGCTCAGAATACGCGGCTGGAGCCAAACATGGCGATCGCCTTTGGGTCGGCGTTCTTCCTGACGATCATTTCCCAGCTGCTGCTCATGTTTTTGGCCCCCCCGCGGGACCTGGGACCGTTCCTGGGGGCTACAATAGGGTCGGCGGCGTACAACGGCGTGCTCGTTCTCCCGGTGTACTTTTTGCTGAAATCGTTAATCGGGCCCCCTCGGTCCTGATTCGGCCCGCCAAGGAATCGAAATGGTCGATGGCGAAGCAGGCGGAGGCGATCCCTTGATTTCCATTGCGGCGCCGTTCCTTCCTTTCCTCCTATCCTAAGCTTGAGTTTCCTTTCACCATGAGCGAACACCACACCGACGTCCTTGCCATGGCGCGCCAACAGCTCGCCCTCGCCGCAAAGTATCTGGAGCTCGATGAGGGGCTCCACCAAGTGCTCTCCCGCCCCAAGCGTCAGCTCATCGTGAACTTCCCGGTGGTGCTGGATAACGGCGAGGTGCAGGTTTTCGAGGGCTATCGCGTCCAGCACAACACGAGTCGGGGGCCCACCAAGGGCGGCATCCGCTTCCACCCCGACGTGGATGTGAGCGAAACCACGGCGCTGGCGATGTGGATGACGTGGAAGTGCGCGGTCGCCAACATTCCTTATGGCGGCGCCAAAGGTTCGGTCAAGGTCGATACGAAGAAACTGAGTAAGCGTGAGCTGGAGAAGCTGACGCGCCGATTTGCGACCGAGATCAACATCGTGATCGGCGAGCGCGGGGACATTCCCGCGCCCGATATCGGCACGAACGCCCAGGTCATGGCGTGGATCATGGATACGTTTTCGATGCAGGCCGGGTTCACCACGCCGGGCGTGGTCACCGGCAAGCCGATCGAGCTCGGCGGTTCGGAAGGCCGCGTCGAAGCGACCGGGCGCGGGGTGGTCGTGGCGGCCGAAGAAGCCGCGAAAACGCTGAATATGGACTTGGGCAAGGCCAAGGTTGTGGTCCAGGGCTTTGGCAACGTCGGCTCGGTCGCCGCCGAATTGGCGGAGGAAGCCGGGGCGACGGTGGTCGGCATCAGCGATGCGCGCGGCGCGATTTACAACCCGAAGGGACTTCCGGTTCATGAATTGGCCCACCGCTATGCAGGCCGCGACGGCGGCATCGCCGAATACAAGGACTGCGAGACGATCACCAACGATGAGCTGCTGGAGCTTCCGTGCGACGTGCTGATGCCCTGCGCCATCTCCGCGCAGATCCACGACGAAAACGCCGACAAAATCAAAGCCAAGCTGGTGGTGGAAGGGGCGAACGGTCCGACCACGGTCGAGGCCGACAACATCCTTTCCGACAAGGGGATTCTGGTCGTGCCCGATATCCTGGCCAACGCGGGCGGCGTCGTGGTCAGCTACTTCGAATGGGTGCAAGACCTCCAGAACTTTTTCTGGGAAGAAAACGAGGTCAACAACAAGCTGACGCGGATCATGCGCGCGAGCTACGCCCAGGTTGAAGCGACGATGAAGCAGCACAAAACCGACATGCGGACGGCGGCCCTGATCATCGGAGTCAAGCGGGTGGCGCAAGCAACCATCACGCGCGGCATCTTCCCCTAAAACAGAGTCTCTGGAGTGCGCGACGAAGTCGCGCTTTTTCATCGCTGGCGCATTGACTTTGAGCGCGACGGAGTCGCGCATGCCAAAGCTTCGCGCCAAATCGCGAAAGAACGCATAGAATTACGAAGATTTCGTCCGGGCTAAAGGCGGAATCTCATTCCTCGGCGCCCCAAGGACGGGCGTCATGCCACGCTATCGCCTTGCCTCGGAGGCCGCCAACCCGGCGGCACGAAACGGCCTTCCGAGACCCAAGGGTCACGGATGTGCCTATGAACCGAGCCGCTAACCCCCTTCGTCGTCTTGCGTTCGCCGCCGGTCTCGCCGTAGCCGGCGTCGCGCAGGCTGCCAACTTTCAAGTTCTGAACACCGCCGATGCGGGACCCGGGTCCCTTCGTCAGGCCGTGCTCGACGCCAACGCCGCCCCCGGCGCCGATTCGGTCGAATTCCTTGTCACCGGCCCGATCGCGCTCACGAGCGGCCAACTCAACGTCACCGACACCCTCGTGCTCAATGGTCCGGGAGCGGACCAACTCACGATTTCGGCCGGCGGCCGCAGCCGGCTCTTCAACCTCTCGGGCGGCATGGTCTACATGACCGGCCTCACGTTGGCCGACGGATTCGCGGCGCCCATGCAGGCGGGCGGCGGCATTCTCGCCAATGCCGACCTCATCCTCTTCCGATGTGTGGTCCGCAATTGCCAAACGCCGCTGACGAGCGGGGTCAATGCCGATGGCGGCGGCATCTTCGTCGGTTCGGGACGCACGCTCACGATCGAGGGCTGCCTTTTCCAGGGCAACCGCGTCGCGCTCGGAACGGGCGGCGCGATCCGATGTGCCTCCGGGGCGTTCCTCGATGCGCGCAACTGCACGTTCTCCGGAAACTCGGCCACCCAGGGCGGCGCGCTCTCGACCGCCGATCCGGCGGCGCTCGATTTTTGCACGTTCGCCGATAACTCCGCGAGTTCGGCCGGAGGCGGCGTTTGGTCGCCGTCGGCGGCCACGCGAACATCAAACTCGATCTTCTTCCGCAACAGCGCACCCTCCGGCCCCGATTGGCTGGGCGCGGTGAACTCCGGCGGGTTCAACATTGTCGGTGTCGGCAACGGATCATCCGGTTGGAGCCAGGCCGACCGGCTGAGCTTGGACCCCATGCTCGGCCCCCTCACCAGCCAAGGCGGCAACGGCGATGGCTATCCGCTCATGAACGGGAGCCCGGCGATGGACACCGCCAACCCGGGCAGCTCGGTGATGGAGGATCAGCGCGGCATGGCGCGCCCCCAGCGCGATCAGAGCGACGTCGGCGCGTTCGAAATGCCGTTCGTGAACCAACCGCCGATCGCCAACGCGGGCGTCGATCAGACGGTTCCCAGTGACGGCACGAGCGCGAGCGTCCAACTCGACGGTTCGGGCAGCAGCGACCCTGACGGCGACGATCTGGAATATGCCTGGCTCGAGAACGGCAACCTGCTTTCCGATGAGATGCTCCCAACGGTCGTGCTGAGCAACGGAACCCATGTGTTGACGCTCGTCGTCACCGATGAATGGGGCGTCTCCGCTCAAGATCAGGTGGTGGTCACGGTCGAGCCTCCGGCCTCCGGCGACCAGCGCAAGCCGCGCATCCGCGGCGTCTCGGTGCGGCCTCACTTCCTCATGCCGGTCGATGGGAACCTCAAAAATGTCCGGGTGAACTTCCAGGTCAAAGACAACAACGATCCGAATCCGCTCGTATGGCTCACCGTCACGAGCAGCCAGGCCGACGGTGGCCTGGGCAAGAACGACCGGTCGGGCGACATCGTCATCGTGGACAAGAACAACGTGAAGCTTCGCGCCGAACGGTTCAACCGATTCCGGGTGTACACGATCACGATCAACGCCAAGGATCGCGACGGAAACTTGGCGACGCGAAAAGTTCGGGTGTTCGTTCCCTGCTGGCGTCGCCACGGCCGGCGGTAATGAAAATAGGATAAAGGATAAAGGATAAAGGATAAGGGCTCGATTTCGTTTCTATCCTCTGTCCCTTATCCTTTATCCCTCCTCTTCTCCTAGCTCTTCACACCCACGATCCCCACATCGATGTACTGCCCGCCCCCGGTCTGCTTGCAATGAACCGCCAGCAGGTGCTTGCCGGGGGTCAGCCGCTTAGCCTCAGCCGGCGGGATCGGGACAAGAACATAGCCCGTGGTGTAGCCGGACCGTTTGACCAAGAGCTTGCCATCGAGATAGACCTCGACGTCCTCGTCGTGATGGATGCGAAGGTGAGGCCGACTCAGCTTCCCGGCAGGGATGACGACCTCTCGGCGCATCCAAATCTCGGGGGAGTTCCATTCGGTACGAACGACGTGGCCCGGGGTGATCTTCGTGCCGAATCCCCCGGGGCCCTTGGGCCAGTCCGATGCGTCGAATTCGGGCTTTTCGAAGCCTTCATAGGACTTATTGGACTTATGGGTCATATAGGACCACTCCAAACCATTCGCTTCCGAAGTTGGAACGAGAGTGGCGACAACCGGCGGCGGCAGAAAGAGCGCCTTTACCGCTTTCGTCAGCCGCGCCGCGTCCGGCTTGATGATCGCCCGGTCGTAAGTCATAAGGCCATTGACTTCCTGTTCGACATCGGTGGTTTGGGTGTAGACCGCGCCCGAAAGTCCGGGATCGTCGATCAGGAACCGTAGATTCTCGAAAAGGGCAACGATACCATCGGAGAGCTCGGCTTGGGTTTTGAACGAGCGATAGCCCCAACCGGTTTTCTGCCACATATGCCCGGGCATCGGCAGGCCCAGCCCGCCAAACTCGCCCAGAAAAGCGGCGCGTTTGGCCTCCGGCTTCGGCGAGGCGGGACCGGGATAGGCGTGGATGTCCATCATGTCGCCCACGCCGCGGTCGGTCCAACCGCTGGGGTTGTCCACGAGGCGCGTGGGGTCGAGCTTGCGGACGAAGTCGGTCACTTCGGGCGTTTTCCATTGCCCCCAGCCTTCGTTGAAGGGCACCCAGGCGACGATGCTCGGATGGTTCCGTTTCGATTCAATTAGCCGGGAAAGCTCGAGCAGGAACTGGTCGCCGGATTCCTTGGAGCGTTCCATGTCCGGATCGCTGCCGCCGATGTACTTTTCGCCCCCGCTGGGCATGTCCTGAAAGACGAGGATGCCCATCTTGTCGCACAAGTAGTAAAACCGCTCGGACTCCACCTTGACGTGTTTGCGGAGCATGTTGAAGCCGAGTTTCTTGGTGATGTCGAGGTCGTACTTCATCGCCTTTTCGGTGGGCGGGGTGTAGAGGCCGTCGGGCCAGAAGCCCTGGTCGAGAGGCCCGACCATGAAGCAAGGCTTGCCATTCAGGAAGAAGCGGGTGCGGCCTTTGTCGTCTTTGCCGAGGGAGACGGTGCGGAAAGCGGTGTAGGAGTTGACAAAGTCCATTCCTTCATCGTCGAACACGGTTTCACCGGGACTACCTCCCGGTTTCGTGCGGTAGAGCTGAATTCGCAATCGATACAAGGTTGGTGAATCGGAACTCCAAGGACGCACTTGCCGCACTTTGAGCGAAATCGGCTCACCGGGCTTTACGGTTTCGGAGTCAAGTGGCGCTCCACCCGCCGCCTCGAAGATCATCGCCCCCACCATCAAGTCCTTGGGCGGCATTCCACTCAAGGTAACTGAAACTTCTATCTTGCCGTCCCTAGGATCAGTTACGGCACGAAATGACTTGATCGAAACCGGGGCGACCGGTTCCATCCACACCGTCTGCCAGATCCCGCTCGTGGGCGTGTACCAAATCCCCTCCGGCTTCAAAATCTGTTTGCCGATGGGCTGAGTCCCTTTGTTCGTGGGGTCGCGCACGAGCACGGTGAGTTCGTGCTCCCCTCCCTTGGTTCGGGCGGAGCCGGAACTGAGGGAGGGGTTGGGGGTGGGAGATCCTCCTAGGGCATCCGTGATATCGAACGAAAACGGATCATAGCCGCCTTTATGGCTCCCCACCGACTTCCCATTCACCAGGACTTCGCACGCCCAATCCACCGCGCCGAAATGGAGCAGCACCCGCTTGCCTTTCCACTTTGGGGGCACCGAGAAGGACCGCCGATAGACCAATTGGTCTTCCGGCGCCACCGCCCGCATCACGCCCGAAAGCGCGGATTCCACCGGGAACGGCACGAGGATTTTCCCTTGAAAAGAGACCGTCCCGACTTCGGCGTCGCCTCCTCCTTCAAGGGTCTGGGCGTTCGGAACCGAGTTGACATCGGCCTGTTCGCCTTCGCCCCGCCATCTTTGGAAGCTGGCCATCGGCTCGGCCACCCGGCGGATCTCGAGGTCCCAAAGCCCGTTCAGGTTCATCCAGTCCTTCCGCACCATCGTCGGGCGCGGATATTCGGGGTGGGGGTTGGTGGGCGAGACGTCTTTGGCCCAGCGGGTCATGATCGGCGCGGTTTTGGGCGCCCAGGCGATGGGGTCTTGAGGTTGGCTCATAAGAAGGGTGGCAAGGACGAAAGTGATGGGCAAGGTCGGACTCCTTGGCGCTAAGTTTGGCGCAAAAAGGTCCGGGCGCATCTTGCCCCCGCGCGTCCAACTTCCAGGCGCCCTATTGCGGTACCGAGACGGTCCCGCTACACCAGGCTCGGCGGATGCGGCAAAAGGAAACCCACCAACGCCGCCCACCCGAGCAGGGTGATCGCGATGAAGAGCACCCCGCACAACTTTTGACAGGCCATTTGGGATCGCTCGCTCACCGTGATGCCCCACCGGATGCAAAAATTCCAAATCCCATAGCAAAGATGGTAGCTGGCGAGTAGCACCCCGATCAGATAGATCGCAAAGCCCAAGTAGGTCCCGCCCGAAGCCAGCATCTGGTTCCACGCCGCAAATTCGATCGCCTCATGGCCGATCGGCGAGACCTTTGCTTTAACGGTTGTGGTGACGACGTGGGCGATAAGCAGGAAAAAGAGGGCGATGCCGCTCCAACGCTGGAAGACGTACATCCGATTCTCGTTCCATCGGTACTTGCGACTGAAGTAGTTGGGCTGGGCCCTTCCGGCGATAAAGATCCCGTAGACCGCGTGAAACAACAGCGGAATCCAGATGAAAAGGGCTTCGAGAGCCAGGAGCAAGTGAGCCGGCATGCCGGCGAAAAAGCCGATGACGCCGTTGAATTTCTCCGGTCCGGCCAAGCTGAAGGAGTTCAGCGTGAGGTGCTGGACCATGTAGAACCCGACGGGGACGATGCCGGTCAGGGAATGGACGCGGTGCCAGAAAAAGCTCTCGCGGGTGAGGGAGAGGGACACGCTCCAAGTCTACTCTTGATGATGTGAGGATGTGAGGATGTGAGGATGTGAGGGTGTGAGGGTGTGAGGATGTGAGGATGTGAGGATGTGAGGATGTGAGGATGTGAGGATGTGAGGAGAGGAGGAGCGCCGGCGGCCTCGCCGGGGCGACCTCACTCAACCGGCGTCTTCTCGTGTTCCGGATGCATCCAGTGCAGCGTCGCCATGTCGACCTTGTCGATGAAGAGGATCCCATCGAGGTGGTCGATCTCGTGCTGGGCCACTTGGGCGGGCATGCCTTCGAGCTCCCAGGACGTCGGCTTGCCTTTACGGTCGTAGGCTTCGACCACCACCTTGGCCGGTCTCGTGACGTCGCCGTAAAGGCCGGGGATGCTCAAGCACCCCTCCTCCTTAACTTGTTCGCCCTCGGCTTGGACGATTCGGGGGTTGATCATCGCCACCGGCTTCATGTCCTTCGTCGCGACCAAGATCACCCGCTGGGAAACGCCGAGCTGGGGTGCCGCGAGCCCGATCCCGTTCGCTTTCTTCATCGCGGAGGCCATGCGGTCGATGAGCTGCTGGGTCTGTTTGTTGACCTTGGCAACCTCTTGGGCGACCTCGCGCAGGACCGGCGCCGGGATCTTGACGACCGGGCGCTCGGGCGTCTGCTCGTAGAGATATTTGAATTCGTCCGGGACGACGACGGTCATGGAGGGAGATTTTGGCACAGGAAGATGGTTGAAGGGCGAGTTCCGGGCCAGCATAGCCGCGGCTATCCGTATCCGATCGCCCAAAGTGCGGCGACAATCGCGCAGCCCGGGAATAGCCCAAAGCAAGCGTAGAGAATCATCCAATCGTTGCGGTCGTGAATCGCCTCGATGAGCGCCCAGATCGTGCCGCCGAATGCCAAAAAGCCAAGAATGAGGAGAAAAGGGGCGACGACGCCAGCGGCCGAATCGTTGACGAGAATCCAGAAGAGAAAGGCCACGTCGAGCCATAAGATCGTGGGACACGCGATCTGCCACTTGAGCTTGAACCGCCTCTCGTCTCGGAGTTCTTGTTCGGTCATTCGCTGGCCGCCTTCGCCGCGAAAATCAAGACCCGCTCGTGCCCCAGGAGGTCTTGACGCGACGCGATCAAGCTCCACGCTTGAGCCTCGAACACCTCCACCACCGCGTCCTTCATGCCATCTCCGATTTCCACGAGCAAGACGCCATTTCTCCTCAGAGCCCGACACCCCTCTTTCGCCAATCGGCGGTAAAAGTCCAGCCCGTCCTCCCCGGCGTAGAGCGCGAACTCCGGCTCCCAAATACCGACTTCCGGCGCGAGTTCAGCATCGGTCCGGACATAAGGCGGATTGGAGACGATGAGGTCGAAATAGGGAACCTTGAGGAATTCGAAAAGATCGGATTCGGCCCATCCGACTCTGGCCCCCATCGCCCTGGCATTGGCCCGGGCCACGGCTAAGGCGCTCGGCGAGACATCGGAAAGCCAAACCTCGGCGTCGGGCCGGGCGAGTGCGATCGTAATGCCGACGCAACCGGACCCGGTTCCCAGGTCGAGGGCGATCAGATTCGGCCCTTGGGGCATGACGGACAGGGCCGCCTCGACCAAAGTCTCCGTCTCTTGGCGCGGGATCAGAACGTCGGGGGTGACGATGAACCGCCGTCCAAAAAACTCGCGATAGCCGAGGATATAGGCGAGCGGTTCGCGTGCTTCCCGGCGACGGAGAAGTTTTTCGAGGTTTGCTTCGTTGACTTTCGTCTCTGGATGCGCAAGCACCCAGGTGCGGTCCTTCCCTATCCCGTGCGCCGCCAGAACTTGAGCCTCGAGCCGGGAGGATTCTTCGATTCCCGCCTTCTCAAGGCGCGCTTGGGCGCCGCGGAGCCATTCGGAAAGAAGCACGGCTTATTGTGGAGCGCGAACCGATATGGAGTGCGCTAAGTAAGCTCCGCGCACTCCAAAGTCCCGGATCTCCCTCCCCCTACCCCTCCCTCATTTTCGCTGCGCTAAAACGAGGGAGGGGCCAAAGAAAAAATGCCCCGGCCCTTGCGGAACCGGGGCTAGCGTTGGACCAGTAGCCCCGAACTCCGTCGGGGTCTCGCGGTGAGAAAATGGTTCCCCCTCCTCGTTTTTGCGGAGCGAAAATGAGGAGGAGGTCAGGGGGAGGAGATCCCTAGCCTCCCGTTCGCTGCCTCCTGAGGAAGGTCGGAATGTCCAGATCGATCTCGTCGAGCTGGATCGGAGGCGGGCTGTTCAGCCGGGTCGGCCGATCCGACACCGACGCCGGCTCGGCCACAAAGACGTCGCTCTCCTTTTTGACAAAGGTCGCCCCCGGCTCCATTCCGGCCGCCAGCAGCGTGACTTGGACTTCGCCCTCGGGCGAGTCCTTCATGACGTGGCCCATGATGATCTCGGCATCCTCGACATCCGCGAATTGGAGGATGTACTCCATCGCTTCGTGCGCTTCGCCGATCGAGAAATCGGCCCCCGCCGAGATGTTGATGAGCAGCCGCTTGGCCCCTTGGATGTTCGTCTCCAGAAGCGGACTGGTCGCGGCGTGCTGGGCCGCCATCTTCGCGCGCTGGTCGCCAATCCCTCGCCCCAAGCCCATCAAGGCGACGCCCGCGTTGCTCATCACGCTTCGCACATCGGCGAAGTCCACGTTGATGACACCCGGGAGCAGAATGATGTCGCTGATCCCCTGAACGCCCTGGCGCAGCACATCGTCCGCCGCCGCAAACGCCTGTTGCATCGTCGTCTTTTTCTCCACGAAGCCCAGCAGGCGATCGTTGGGGACGGTGATCAGCGTGTCGACGTGCGATTTCAGCCGCTCGGCCCCCTCATCCGCCAGCTTCTTGCGCTTCGGCCCTTCAAAGAGAAACGGCTTGGTGACCACACCCACGGTGAGCACGCCCATCCGCTTGGCGGTCTCCGCGATCAAAGGCGCCGCGCCGGTGCCGGTGCCGCCACCCATGCCGGCGGTGATAAAAACCATGTCGGCGCCTTCGAGCAGGGTCTGAATCGCTTTCTCGCTCTCCTTGGCCGCCTGCTCGCCCACCGTCGGATCGCCGCCCGCGCCGAGCCCGCGCGTTAGGGTCTCGCCGAGCTGCATCCGGGTCGGGGCAAGGGAAAGTGAGAGGGCTTGGGCATCGGTGTTCAGGGCGACGAATTGAACGCCCATCACGCCTTCGGAGATCATCCGGTTGACTGCATTGCATCCGGCGCCGCCGATGCCGAGGACTTTGATCGTGGCTTGGTTGTCGAAAAGGTTCTCTGGCCGCATACGCAAATCGCTCCGAGCGCATTGCGCCATCCCTTGGACCAAGAGGGAGGACGCTTCAGGGAAAAGGACGCGAGGCCAGGTTCAAAAGCCGCAGAGATTTGGCGGTTGGGGAAAAGTCGATACTGGGGAAATGGGAAAGATGGGATACGTGGGACCTATGGGTTCCATTCCATGAGTCCCTAACGTCTCACCCTTCCCAAGCGGCCCTACGTCGCCTTGCGGCCCACGAACATCGCTTCGATCTCGTCGAGCTTCACCGGGCGGCGGCCCCAATCGCCCGCGGTGCCGCCCCAGACGTGTTCGACCTCGAAGCCCACATGCCGCATCATCGCCACGATCTCCGGCGGGATGAAAAGCCGTTCGCGGATCCTCACTTCGCGCTTCCCTTCCGGCAGGTTCCATTCGTCGGCGTAGGCGGCCAGCATCGTGGCCGGGTCGAAACTGCCCTGCGCGACGTGCGCATCGGTCATGCGCCGCACGATTGCGTATCCGTTCAGAGCGGTCAAAAGAAACCCGCCTCCCGGCTTGAGCGCACGGTGGATGTTGCGAAGAACCGCCAGATCATGGGCGACCGGATCTTCATCAAAACCGACCAACCCGAAGCCCCCCTCGCATAAACAGATCGCCGCGTCGAAGTCCGGACCGCTTTCCCATTGGGTGGCATCGGCTTGGACCCAGGCCACTTTAACCCCCGCTTCCGTCGCCGCTTGCTGCGCTTCTGCCAACATCCCCGACGAAAGATCGACGCCGGTCACCCGATAGCCGAGCTTTGCCAGAGCGACCGCATGCCGCCCAACGCCGCAACCCATGTCGAGAACGGCCCCACCCTTCGGAATCGTGAGGACGTCGAGCAGAAACGCGACTTCCGCTTCGGTGTTTTGGGTGAAGACGTTGCCCAGATAGTGGGGGGCGTGGGCATCGAAAAATGCGCGCCAATCGACAGTCGAGTCGGCCATGGAAGCATTGTGGACGGTGCTTTGTGGTTTGTGGGCTTTGGTTCGGTGGGAACCGCCATCCGAAGATTTCGAGCAGTCCTATTTCGCCGAAGGCTTGGGTGCGTAGGGATTGCAGAGCGGATCGCCGATGACCAGATCCTTCCATTTCAAAACCAGCGACGCCATATAGAAACTTTCCGCCAGATTAAAACCACTCGTATAACGGTCGAACAATATGTCAGGCTTCGCAAGCGCAAACGTGTACGGTTCGCTGACATAGCCTTTGATCCCGGTGACCCCGTTCTTGATCAGGTCGGTGACCACACTTTGCCCTCCGCTGACCGGTCGAAACGTCCGCCCGCTTGTCGAGACAAACGTTTCGGCCAAGGCTCCGGGCAGAAACTTGATCGAACGATAGACGTCAACTCGGAACTGGCGGTCGTTGCTTCCCCAACTGGTGTAACCGGCGACCGGCTGGCGGCTCCCAACGAAACTCGACGTCTCGTTGAGATCGGTTTCGTAGCCTTTCGTCTTGAGCACGTCGGCCGCGCGAAGAAGCGACGATTGCATCAACCCGTAGCCGTTTTCGGTTCGGGTCGGATCCGCGTCGAACAAAAAGGGACCCTTCTGGGGTTTGGCCTGGAGAGAATTGTCCACCAAGGCCTTGGCATCTTCTGCCGTGTAGCCGTCAAGCCGCGTCACCAGAAAGAAGCCGTACTTCCGGCTCGAAAACGGCTCGGCTTTTTGAAAATAAGGATTCACCGCGTTCTTGATCTGCTCGGGGACCGGATTGCGAATGGGCTCCAGGTTCATGTTCACGGTCGCCACATGGCCATCCACCGAATAGCCGCCGGCTCCGATCCGGATCGGGATCCCCTTGGTGAGCACGATGAAGTCGATCGGGTTCTTGCTCGCTTTGAGCTTGGCTTGAAGCGGTTCGAAGAGTTCACGGCGGCACTCGTCCATCGTCGTTTCTTCTTCGTCCGTCATCTCGACGGTCAGGACGTTCTCGGCCGGGATCATGCGCTGGGAGCGATAGTACGTTCCGATCTCGCGGCTGTCCGCGCTGGCCAAATTGATCACCACCAGCACGCGCCGCGCTTGAGCCGGATCCGTTTTAATGCGGGGCGGAGGCGGGGGCGCAAAGGCGGCCGACCGGCATCCGGCGAGCGCCAAGACAGCAAGGGCGGGGATCATCTTCAAGGCTCCTTCAAGATCGGGCATGACGGCCGAACGATTCGGCAATAAGAATCCAAGCAATTTTATAGCCATTTCCGCCCGTTTTTGAAAAACGTCCTTCGGCGGCGATTGGTTCGCGCGCCGCCCACATCGCCGCGGTCCAATGGAGGAACGGGCAATGGGCGGGGTCGAGGGAGAATTCAGGAGTTCGGCTCGCCGCTGGAGAGGAACCCCCATCCCCGCCCCTTCCCCCGGTCGGAGCAGGAGAATGGGCGCCTATCCCCGCAATCCGCGACCCTCAAAGCGCGCCCGGACCTTCGCTTCCACCGCAAACGCACGTTCATTCCACTTCGCCCCCAGTTTGGCGAGCGCCGAGTCGGACCCCATCAAGATGCGCTGATTGGCGTAGGCATGCTGCGGCTTCCAGCGGCGCTTGTAAGGCTCGTCGCCCCGCAAGAAGTCGAAGCGCTCCAAGCCCTCCTCGATTGCCCGACGGATCGTCTGGGCAACCAGCAGCGAACCGGGCGAGAGCGCCGAAAACGCGGGATCGAAGCCGGACTGATAGAAAAAGCACGTCTTGCCAAACCGCATCGCGTAAATGGCGCCGATCCTCACGCCGTCCAAAGTCAGCAGCGACATCCACAGCCAACCGTTCTCCGCCGCGACGGACGCCCATTCGCGGTGAAAGTCACGAATGCGGCTCCCCATAAAAGCTCCCGGCAGGCCCCGTTTGCTCCATCGTTTCTTGTGGGCTTCGAAGAAAAAATCGACGCCCTCCGCGGCATTCTCCGTCCCAACCGGCTCGATTTTCGCTCGCCCATCGGCAAACGGCGATTTTTCAAGACGCTTGACATCGTAACGAAGGCTCTTTCCCAGGGATTTGAGGTACGCGTCATAAGAGGCAGGCAGGTCCAAAACCAGGCACATGGCCTGATCGAAGACGCGCACTTCCCGTTTGAGCGCCTCCGCCAACGGCAGCGTTTCTCGAAGCTGTTGGAGGTCCACGAGCCGGTTCGAAGCTTCCGAACGAAGAAAGTCGGCGGTACCCTCCGCCACATCGCGTTCGAATCCCGGGCGGGCCAAGGGTTGGAGGTAGTCGGATGGGCCGCAGCCCATGGGACGAAGGGCGCGCCAGGGCGAAGCGACCTCGACCATCGGATAAAGCCCGATCAGCTGGCCGCCTTCCCATTGGGTCCAGACTCGCGGGCGCTTTCGGGCGCCGAAATGCTTAAACCAGAGGCTCTGCCACTCCCAGGATTGGAAGGGGGTCGCGAGAGGGTCGGCGTCGGCGAGCTCGCGCCAGGGCTCGCGCAGTTCGGCCGCCCAATCGGGGCTCATATGGATCACGAAACCCGCCATCGGGGACGATTATGGGCCGTCGGTCTGGCGGATGATCTTGTGAGGAAGGGTGGCCCAGCCCAGAAATTGGTCTGTCGACTGGGTCTGGTATCCTTCCGATCTCGCCGACGGGATATGGCTCCTTTTTGGCAGACGTCCCGATCGGATCGGGAAGGCCGATTCGTTGTGGTCGGCAAAATCGAAAAAAGTAAGCTCGGGATGTGGCTCAGTTTGGTAGAGCGCTGCGTTCGGGACGCAGAGGTCGCTGGTTCGAATCCAGTCATCCCGACCAATTCCTTCTCTGCGCTCATAATCTCTCCCGTGCCGCGCACCGAGATCTTTCAAGGCTCCAATTGGCCCGAGGCGCTGCGCGAACCTTGGCAAGATCTCGCCGCAGCCGACCCCTTGGCCACCCCTTTTCAAACTTGTGAATGGCAGAGCCTTTGGTTTCGGCATTTCGGCGCTCGCAAAAAACCGCTAATCTGGACCCATTGGGATGGCAACGATCTGGTGGGGCTTTATCCAATGGTCCGAGTGGCTTCCCCCTGGAAAGCTTTGAGGCCGATGGGATGCGGGCCGAGCGATTACCTTCAGCCGCTGTTGCGTCCGGGATTCGATGAGGCGGCGGCAAAGGAACTTGCAGGGTTCTTGGGCGAACAGGCAAAAACGCGGCTCGTCGACATTCAGCAGATTCGGGAGACCCATCCCCTAGCGGCCGCCCTTTCCCACGAATCGCGGGTTTTTGAGCAGGCCGCGTGCTTGGTCCTTGACCTCCCCAAGACCTTCGAGGGGTATCTGAAATCGCTGGGCAAGAGCCTTCGCTATGACGTCAAACGCCTCGAAAAACCGCCCTTTTCCGATGGCCGGGCCGTTATCGAGATGGTAACGGAATCCAGCGCCGCCGAAGCGGTCGACTTCTTCTTCGAAGCTCATAAAAAACGATGGAGCAAACGCGGGCTGCCGGGAGCCTTCATGGGCCAGCGAATTCGCGACTTCCACCAAGACTGGGCGGCGGCGGCAGCCCAAAGCGGATGGCTTCGGATGTCGGTTCTTACTTTGGATGGCGTTCGGATCGGGGCGATTTACGCCATGGGGTTCGGGAGGTCGTGTTTCTTCTACCAGTCGGGCTTTGACCCCGCATTCTCCTCACTGTCGCCCGGGTCGCTCTTGGTGGCCCATACGATCCGTCGGGCAATCGAAGACGGGCTGGACCGATTTGACTTCCTGCGAGGCGATGAGCCCTATAAACGGCGCTGGAAGCCGGAGCAGTCTTATAAAAACCTTCGGGTGATCCTGGGCTCGGATTCGGCGGTGGCCAAGCTCGGCGCCAAGTGGAACGAGCGAGCGTTCGCGGTCGAGGCGAAGGTGCGGGCCAGGTTCGAAGGGAGGGGGCTCCGGGGGTGAATCTAGGCGCGGTGAGCACAGCGCCCCTCGTGCTCGTCGTGTCTGATTCCCATAAACTGAACTTATCCGCCTGAACCGGCGTTTCTCATGACAAGCCGAGTTGGCTGGAAAATTGCTTTCAACGGAGTTGTCGAACCGTTCGGCCATCATGCCTGCCTTAGAAGGAGCCTTGAGAATGACCTCTGCCCTTGCCGCCATTGTCCTTGTCGGGTGTGGCGCCACCAGCCTGTCGCCCGCGCCGGCGCCAACGGTCAAGACCGACCCCGCTCAGGCCAAGCGCGTATTGGTCGTTATCAACCTTTCCAGCGAGGACAGCCGCGCGGTGGGGTCGTTCTACCGGGCCCAACGCATGATCCCGACCGAAAACGTCCTCACTATCGAAATGACCGAGGACGAGGAAACGTCGATGGATGCGGTCAAGCGCGACCTTTTGGAGCCGCTGCAGGCCAAGCTGAAGTCGACGAAAAACCCGATCGACTATATCGTTCTCACCAAGGGAATTCCGATTCGCATTGGAGCGGGAGGGTATTCGGTGGATGGGCACGTGGCCACGGTCAACATGAACCTCGAGCCCATCCGCAGCCCTGTCCCCGAACAGATCAGGAAGTCGCTGAACCCCTATTTCAATCGCGCCGAGGTCTTTTCGAGCAAGAAATACGGCTTCTACCTGGTCACCCGCCTCGATGGATACACGGTGGACGATGCCAAGGCCCTTGTGACGAACTCGTTGCAGGCCAAGCCGGCCAAGGGCCCGTTTCTGTTTGATGCCGATCCAACCCGAACTGAGAATGGCTACGGAGTGATGCAATCCTCGCTGCTTCGCGCCGCAGATGTGCTCAGAACAAAGGGGTTCGAGACCGATCTCAACGAGTCGGCAAGTTTCGTGGGCAGCCTTCAGCCCGTCGCAGGCTATGCCAGTTGGGGAAGCAACGATCGGGGCTTCCGACAGGACATTTATCGGTCGATCAAGTTTCTTCCGGGGGCGATCGCGGAAACTTTCGTCT
>CAYONY010000020.1:0-25353 GCA_964405415.1 uncultured Fimbriimonadaceae bacterium
AAGCGGCGCACCCATGATCATGGCGACGGCTCGATCGGGTTCGGGAATCGCGAAGTTCTCGAGGTTTTTCGTTTCATTGGGCAGATCACCTCGAACCACCAAGAGATTGCCAAACGGGTCGAATTCGCTTCGGACCGTTCCGCCCGCGTAATGCATGATTCGAACCCCGTATGCGGACGGCATCAGCTTCGCTTCGCCGTTCTCGTTCACCAGCGTGAAGGCGCCACGATCGACGGTCAGGGCGGTGATCCGAGGCGCGTAGCGGTGAGGAAGGTCGTCGTTTTCCCAGGTCGGAGGGACCCCAACCCGATAGCCTTGGCGAACATAGATCGGCGGCGGATTTGGGGAGGGCTTCTTCTCAATTCGAAACAAGGTCGCGAATCGAATCCAATCTTTGTAGGTCATCGATGGGTCGCCGGGGCAATCGATGACCACCCGATCATTCAACTTCCAAAAGCGGGTCTTCGGCCGCCAATCCGGACCCAGTGCGTGCATCGCAAAGCTTGTCGAAAGCAGCTTTTGATTGCTCGCCGGAACCGCGCGCGTATCTGGATTTCGAGAAAAGAGAACCGTTCCGTCCTCCTTCATCACAATCGCGCCGACCAAGCTCCCTTTGAGAGAGGGCCGGTCGAGGATGGCGTCGAGTTGGGCCTGAAGGTCGGAATGGGACACATGGGTTGTAGGGGACAGACGGCTCAAGGGAAGCCCATGCGTCCCATCGGCCCCAAAGGTCCCAGCATAGAGCACCATCGCGGACCGAAGGAGCGCCACCCCCGCCCAAATCACGGCTCGTCCTCAAATTCGGGCTCGGGAACGTGGTCTGTCTGCCCGCTGGCGATATCGCGCGCCATGAGCCCGGCGTATTCGGCCAAAACCGGGTCCGGATCGTGGCTAGAGACCTCCTCGAGCGCCTTCACGACCGCCACCCTCGATTCCGGATGCCACTCGACCACATGGAAAAGCCCGTGGATCGCGCTGCGGCGGCCGATCCGGCTGGGCGCGTTGAGGCATTCGAGCAGCACCGGGCCGCCGTAGCGGTCCGGAAAGTGTCCGCCCAGGACGACGCCCGCCTTGTAGACCGTTCGTGCAAAGTCGTCCTCGGCGTTCCAAATGAGGTCACGCGTGGCGGCAACCGCCTCTTCTTCCAGCTCGGGCGTCTTGCAAAAGCTCTGAATGTCCTCAAAAAGGTCGAGCACGCACCACTGGGCGCTGCGTCGCAGCGGGTGGCGGGCGTCGCGCAGCACTTCGATAAGCGCCGGCCCGAACATTCCGGTCGAGGCATGCAGCTCGATCGCGGTTCGCGCTTCATTGGCGACGTCGCGATCCGGACAATAGAGCAGCTTGACGAGATCACCATCGGGCAGGTCGCGAATCGAGGCGGTGAACCGGCCCTTGAGCCCAAGCGTTTCGGCAATCGCAAGCTGACGACGAAAGAGCGGTTCGAGGGTTCGCCGCAAGCTTTCATACATGGTCGCATCGGAATCGCCCTTGGCTTCCGCCCACAGTGGATCGATCCGACCAAAGACGCCGAACTGCGTTCGCGCGATGCGGACTGGGAACACTTCGCCATGCAGCTCGATAACGCCTTTGCCGCGCCAATCGCTGGCGAGCACGTGATAGCTGTGGCTGATCGGCTGGGGCGGCCAATGGTAGGGAACGCGATGGCCCGGATCGAGGGCCCGAGTCGCCCCGCCGAATTTCGCGACCGCTTGATCGATAAAGCGCCGGAGCTCTTGGACGAGATCCGATTCGTTCAGCGATGCGGAGCCGGCGTTCGCCATGGGATCCCTCGGTCTAGGCGTTCACCTGGACCATTTCAAAGACCTGGATAACGTCCCCTTCCGCGAACGCCTCCCAACCCTCAAAGGTGATGCCGCACTCCTGGCCCAAGGTCATTTCGCGAACGTCCTCCTTGAAGTGCTTGAGGCTCGCGATCTTGCCTTCGTAGACCACCTCGCCCCCGCGCAAAACGGTGCACTGGGCATTGCGGACGACTTTGCCTTCGGTGACGTAGCACCCGGCGATGAGGCCCTTTCGGCCGAACTGGAAGCGGACGCGAACTTCGACTTCGCCCAGGTCTTGCCGCTCGAATTTGGGCTCGAGCATGCCCTTGACCGCCGCTTCGATGTCCTCGATCAGTTCGTAGATGATCGTGTAGGACCGAATCTCAACTTTACGGCGCTCGGCCTCCGCCTTGGCGCCGGGTTCGGGCTTGACGTTGAAGCCGACGCAAATCGCCCCGGCCGCACTGGCCAAAAGAATGTCGCCCTCGGTGATCGACCCGACGCCGCTGTGGATGATCTTGACCGTGACTTCATCGCTCTCGATCTGCTCCAAAAGACCGCGGACCGCTTCAACCGAGCCTTGAACATCGGCCCGGACGACCAGATTCAGGTCCTTCATGACGCCTTCGGTCAGCTTTTCGCGAAGCTGGCTTAGCGTAATGCCGCGGGTCGGCGCGCGAAGCGATTTGATGCGCGCGTCGTCCGAGCGTTTCGTGGCGATTTCACGAGCCGTCCGCTCATCGTCCTTCACCTCGACCTTGTCGCCCGCCAGGGGCGCCTCGGAAAGGCCCAGAATCTCCACCGGGGTTGAGGGACCGGCTTCGTCCATGCGCTCGCCGAGGTAGTTGTGCATCGCCTTGATGCGACCGTAGGCCGTGCCGCAGACGACGGCATCGCCAATCTTGAGCGTGCCCTCTTGAACAAGAATCGTGGCCACCGGTCCCCGCCCCTTTTCGATTTTCGCTTCGACCACCACGCCTTCGCATTCACCCTTTGGGTTGGCCTTGAGCTGAAGCACGCCGGCCTGGAGCAAGATCATCTCCAACAGATGCGGCACGCCTTCGCCGGTGATCGCGGAGACCGGGCAAACGATGGTCTGGCCGCCGAGCGATTCGGGGATAACCTCGTGCTCGAGCAATTGGTTGACCGCCCGATCCGGGTTGGCGTCCGGCCGGTCGATCTTGTTCACGGCGACGATCATCGGGACGTCGGCGTTTTTGACGTGGTTGATCGCCTCGATGGTTTGGGGCATGATGCCATCATCGGCCGCGATAACCAGCACGACGATATCGGTGACCTGGGCGCCGCGTGCGCGCATGGCGGTGAAGGCGGCGTGGCCGGGCGTATCGAGAAACGTGATGCGGCCTTCGGGCAGCTCAACTTGGTAGGCGCCGATATGCTGAGTGATGCCACCGTGCTCTTTGGCCGCGACATTGGCTTTGCGGATGTAGTCCAGCAGGGAGGTCTTTCCGTGGTCGACGTGGCCCATGATCGTGTCCACCGGCGGCCGTTCCTGAAGCGCTTCGGTGCTCTTTTTCTTTCGATGATCCTGAAGGGTTGACTTGGGCGCCCCGCCCTCTTCCCATCGGATCGTCGCGCCAAACTGATCGGCCAGCTGTTCGGCAACGTCGGCCTTGAGCGTGGTCGTCAAGGTCGCCATGACCTTCATCTTCATCATGAGGGTCTTCTGGACCTCGGGCTGGGGAACGCCCAAAGCATTGGCAATGTCCCGTGGCGTGCGATTGGGCGGCAAGACCAGCGGCCCGTTTGGATCGGCTTCGCGCAGCCCCTCGCGAATCACGTCCATCTCATCGCCGTCGGCTTCAAATTGGTTGGCGTCGTGCTCCACGCCGAGGCCGTTGAGCACGCCATAAACCTGTCCGGGCTTTAGCCCGAACTCTTTCGCCAGGTCCGCGATTGCGACCGTCATTGCTTCACTCTTTACCTTAGTTTGCATACCAGAAGGTCCCTTAACCGGTCCCGTTCGTCCGTCGAAACCGGACGTTTCAGGGCCCGCGCGAGGCGATCTTTCCCTAACGCTTTCTCCACGCAGTCGGGGTTTGGGCAGATGTACCCGCTTCTTCCCGTCGACTGCTTCGGGTCAAACCATCCCAAGCTTTCGCCTTTGGCGGCGAGCCGCCAGAACTCACTCGCGTCCCCTTTCCGGCGACAGGCGATGCAGGTTCGCTGCGGCGTTGCCATGCCCGTTTCGTTACGCGTTGGCCTCTTGTTTGGCCGCTTTGCCTTCCGCCGCCGCCTGAGCCTCGCTGCGAATGTCGATCTTCCAATCGGTCAATCGTGCCGCCAGGCGGACGTTTTGGCCGCCCTTGCCGATCGCGAGCGAAAGCTGTGTATCCGGCACGACCACATAGGCGCTGTGCTCGGCCTCGTCGAGCTTGATCGTGTTCACTTTGGCCGGGCTGAGCGCGTTGATAATGTAGGTCGTGGCGTCTTCGCTGAAGGGCACGATGTCGATTTTTTCGTCGAAGAGCTCCTCCACGATGGTCTGCACGCGTTGGCCGCGCTGGCCCACGCAGGCGCCCACCGCATCGATCCGCTCATCGGTGCTGACCACCGCGAGCTTGGCGCGTTGGCCGGGCTCGCGAGCCACGCTCTTGATGACCACGATGCCTTGGCCGATCTCCGGCACTTCGAGTTCAAACAGCTTGCGAAGCAGATTGGGGTGGGTTCGGCTGACAATCACCCGCATCCGGCGCTGACTATCATCGACGCGGAGCACATAAACCTTGATCCGGTCGTTGGGTCGATACGGTTCGGTGGGGACTTGCTCGCGCCGCGGCAACTCCGCCTCGACCTTGCCGACGAGCACGTAAACGCTTTGCCCATCTTTTCGCGTGACCTGGCCCGAGACGATCTCGCCCATTTTGTCTGAGAATTCATCTTGAATCTGGCGGGTTTCCGCTTCGCGAAGCTTTTGCGTCAGAACCTGTTTGAACTTGGAGGCGGCGATGCGTCCGAACCGGTTCGGATCGACCTCGGTCGCAATGAAGTCGCCCACTTCCGCATCCGGTTTGCGTTTGCGCGCCTCGGCGATGCCGATTTGAAAGGAGGGCTCGATCACCTGGCCTACGACCTCCTTTTCGACAAAGGCGGTCCAGCCTTTCTGGGGGTCGATCTTGACCGAAACTTCGCCCTTGGCGCCGACGAATTGTTTGTAGGCCGCGGCAAGGGACTCCTGAATCTCCGCGAGCAGATCTTCGAGCGAGATTTCTCGCTCCTGCGCAATCTGATTCAACTGAGCCAGTATGTCCATC
This sequence comes from uncultured Fimbriimonadaceae bacterium, assembly GCA_964405415.1. Lineage (GTDB taxonomy): Bacteria > Armatimonadota > Fimbriimonadia > Fimbriimonadales > Fimbriimonadaceae > CAYONY01. The sequence continues at coordinate 5,060 of CAYONY010000020.1, forward strand.
GCCTTCTCCTTCCGCGCCAAATAAAAAAGGCGGCTCTGGGCCGCCTTTCGGCTTAGCGCGAGTTGTTAGGCGGAGTATAGCACGGGGAGCCCCTTGGAGGAAAGGTTGAACCTCGCCGGAGGGGGCTCCTCGGGGCCACAATGGAGCATGTTCACCGTCTTTGTTTCCGGGTTAGAGTTCTACGGATTCCATGGGGTGACGGTCGAAGAACGCACGATCGGGCATCGGTTCATCGCCGACCTCCGTGTCGAGGTCGAGGGCCGGGCCGATGAAACGGACTCCATCGAGGATACGGTGGATTACGCGGGCATTTCGTTCAGCTTGACCGAGCTTTGCGCCAAGCGGCAGTTCTTCACCCTTGAACGGATGGCGTCGACGATCGCTGACGAACTGCTGCGGAACCACCCCACGATTCTCAGCGTGTGGATCCGCATCGCCAAGCGCCTTCCTCCGGTGAACATGATCGCGGAACGGGTCGGCGTCGAACTGGAACGCAGCCGAACGTGAACGAGGGAAGGTTGCTTTCCCGACGCGTCGTACGAAAACGCTCGACGAGCCCGCCCCGGGTTCTCCATTTGCATTCATTTTGAGACTTGCTATTGGGTCTATCGTCCAAAGACCGTACTTTTTAGAATATACTCTCGTCTAACGGTCCAAGTGCCGGCATAAGGCCGGCCAGAGGTAAAGACAATGAGAGTTCCAAAAGTTGAGCGTACGCCGGCCAATCGGGTTTCGCCCCGCGCCGCCGCCATCGTCATCGGGGTCGCCGTCGCAGTCGGCCTCCAAGGCGCCCGCGCCGCCGGGTCGCCAAATGCCAAGCTCGAGTCTCACGGGATGGCCCACGACGGCTTCGAAGCCAAAGCGGACGCCGCGGTCGAATCGGCGTTTCCGGGACTCAAGACGCCCGGGCTTTCGGTTGCCGTGACCCAGGAAGGCCGGCTCATCCTGACCAAAGGGTATGGCCGCGCCGACACCTACAAAGTCCGAAACATGGACTATATGACCCGTGCCCGAATCGGCAGCGTGAGCAAAGCCGCCTTTACGGGTCCGAGCACGGTTCAATTGCTCCGATCCAAGGGGATCGACCCCAAAACGAAGACCCTCTATGGCCCGACGGGGATCTTCGGCACGACGTTCGACACCGATATCCTCATCGGCGTGAAGCGGTTTACGCCGATCGTCGGCATCGCGATCGGCCAAGAGGACCGAGTCTTTGCTTGGTACGACAACGGAATGGTGAGCGCGGGTTGGTCGCGAGACCTCGACTCCCACTTGAAGGCGACCGCATGCACGTATCCGGAAGGGAAGAGCCCGGTCGACGTTCGCGATATGTCCATCGCCAAGGACGGCCGGGTGTTCGTTTGGTACGACGATCGCACATATTCGATCGGCACCCCCACGGACTTGGGCAAGTTCGCCAAGCCGAACAAAGACGATCTCGTCAAGCTGCCTTCCGGCAAGTCGATGGGGAACATCCTGGGCATCGGCATTGCGAAATCGAACGACCACGTCTATGCGTGGTACGACGATGGCACGGTCAGCTCGGGCTATTCGCGGGACTTCGGCTTTTACTTTGGGTCCAAGAACTTTTCGGGCTACAGCGGTCCGCCCGTCCCCTCGACGACCGGGACCGGAATGGCCCGCAATCACATCCGGAGCCTCGATATCGCCTCAAACGACCACGTGTACACGTGGTTCTCAAACGACCGCGTGATCGAAGGGATGAGCGACCGGCTCGACCGATACCGGGGCGCCGCCGAATACAAAATTGGCGACCTCCCCCCGCGTCGGGGACCCGATACGAACGGCGTCAGCGCCTATCGCTCGATCACGATTCAGAACTTGCTCGACCACACGTCCGGGTTTGATGGCAGCGGCGATACGGCCGGAGCCGCCCGCATGTTCGGGGTTGCCGAAGACCAATTGACCTATAGCCAGATCCACCGGCACTTCCTCCGCACGCGCAAGCTGCTTTATGGTCCGGGAACCGGGAGTTCGTACTCGAATCACGGCTTTGGCTCTTGCACAATGATCGTCGAGAAGCTCTCGGGCAAGTCGTTCCGCGACTATGTGATGTCGGAGTATGTGACGAAGATGCCGAACTTGGGCTTCAACGCGGTTCCGGAGTCGGCGACGATGCCGACCGCCAAAGATGCGATGCCGTACACGCTCGATGGAAAAGGCAACTTCGTTGCCGTCGAGCGAAAGGACTCAACGTTGGGTTTGGCGGCGGGCGGGTTTATGGCCTCCGCTCGAGACTTGCTTCTGGTGACCAAATACCTCACGTCGAAGTACCCGTTCGAAGATGTCGACTCAATGGGCTGGTTCCGATCAGGTGCGAACGGAAAACTTGAGCATAACGGGAAGCGCGAAGGCGGGACCTGTTACGTGGCGATGTTCCCGAAAGGCTACAAGTCGGGATCCGGGGTTGACCTGAGCGAAGTCCATGTGGCGATCGTGGTGAACGCGGACACCGACACCGGCAAGCTCGAAGACCTGGCGAACGCGCTGGCGTTGGCGGTGCCCGCCGCGAACGTGCCGGCCAGCTTCGATGTGTGGAAAGCGAAGCCGGCGAAGTAGAACAATGCCCCCTTCCCCTTGCGCAAGCAGGGGGAAGGGCTTGCGATGGAGGCTCCGTTTGAGAAGGACATTCCGCCTTTGCGTCCGAATGCATCTGAATTGGGGGGACTTCCATGAATGGCGGTGCACTTCTTACCTTTCGGCTTGCTTTGGCTGGGCTGCTTTTGGCGACGATCGTGTTCTGCGGCGGAGCCGGAGGCGGCACCGGGGGAGGTGGAAGCGGCGGAGGGAACCAAGGGTTGCGCGGCGTTTACGTGGCCGACACGGGCAACCACCGAATCACGGTGCACGCCACCGGAAGCTCGCAATTCTTCCATTTCGGTTCTCAGGGATCGGGAATCGGGCAATTCAACGGTCCGAACTCGGTGGTGGTGGATCGAAACGGGCGGATCTACGTGGCCGACACCGGCAACCATCGGATCGTCCGCATGAATGACATCAGCGGCGCCGGTTGGGTGTCTTACGGAACCCAAGGAAGCGGCCAGGGACAATTCAATACGCCCATGGCTCTTTCGTTGGCCTTTCCGGGCGGCCTTGGCGAAACCCACCTCCTGATTTGCGATACCGAAAACGATCGGATCGTTCGGCTAAGCACGGCTTTGGACGGCCAAGATTGGGAAACCCTGGGGACAAACGGTTCCGGGAATCTACAGTTTGACGATCCTCAGGGAATCTCCGTTTCCGGCGACCACATATACGTTGCCGACACCGCCAACCACCGCATTGTGCGGGTGGACAATATGACGGGCGCGGGGTGGACGTCCGCCGGCACGTTGGGCGCCGGACAACTCCAATTCACCAATCCGCGAGGCATCCACTTTGGGCGTCCGACCGACTTGGCTCCGCGTCTCTATGTCGCCGATTCCGGAAATCACCGAATCGTTGCTCTAACGGCTGCCCTCAACTGGGGAGAGGCGCTTGGCAGCATCGGTTCGGGAACGGGGCAGTTCGTAGGCCCCTCCGGCGTGTTCCACACCGAAGGGCTCCGAATTTTGGTCGCCGATCAACAAAACCACCGGATCGTCTCGATGGAGAACATGGCCGGAGCGGGATGGTCAACTACGGGAGCCCAAGGCAGCGGGGATTTGCAGTGGCAATACCCCTCCGGAATCGCTCGACACGAGACGACGCCCAATCCTTAGCCTCCGGTCGCGAGGCACTTGCCCTCGCGTCCGGAATGGGGCAAAATGGAGGACGCACCCCACCCATTCACGGAGAACGACCGACTTTATGCCGAACATCGTCCTGACCATCGACTGCGAAGGCGCCCACCACGATCGCTGCTTTACCAAGAACTACATCGACGTCCTCGAGGAGGAGTTCGTCCCCGCCAGTTGGCTGATCCATGTTTCGCTCAAGGATCCAAGCGCGAACACCAACCTCTACTACCGCGAGTACGTCCACAAGATCCCGAATTGGCATGAAATCGGGATGAAGGTGAATTTCGAGAATGACCGGGGCTACGTCGAAGACGAAAAGGAGCGGGGCAATATCATCCGAGTCGCCAAAGATACGCTCAAAAGCCATCTGATTAAGGCGACGAGTTTTCGAGCCGGCTGCTTTGCCTTGCTTCCTAGCGACATCAAGTACTTGGATGACATCGGGATCATCGTCGATTCGTCGGTGGTGCCCGATGCCGATTACAAGATGTTCGTGGATTGGCACGGGGCGCCTCACGAGCCCTATCACAGCGATGCCGACGACCTGAAAAAGGATGGCCGGAGCCGGATTCTGCACGTGCCTCTCGCGACCCATGAGGGCCAAATGGGCTATCTGGATGCGGGCTTCGATGCGCTCCAAAGCCTCTTTGAAGCGAACATGAACCGGGAAGTGATTTGCCTCGGCATGCGGGATTACTACGACAGCGTGGAAGACCTTCGCAAAACGATCCGCCACTTCCGCAAGCGCGGGGCGCATTTCACGACGCTGACCCAAGCGGCGAGCGAGCATTACGAGCACCACGAAGCGTTGGCGGCCGTCTGAGTCGATTTGGCAAGAATCGACATGGTTGCCCTGCGATTCAGAGGCTATGATTTGACTTAGGACACGGCTCCCTGTAGAATGATGTCCAGCAGGCGTTCGCCTAAGACGGGATCAGCCCAAGGGAAGGATCCGGACGATGATGGGGCCGGGGCCTAGTTCCAAATTGACAACGTTTGGGGCCGGGTGATACAGTCGCAACACCAACATAGCGGTTGGGGAGGTAATCGTGAATCGTTTCAAGTTTCTTTTTCTCTCGGCGGTGACGTTCGGCACCGCCCTCAATGCGCTCGCGTTTGACGCGCTTTCGGATTTCAAGGCCTATATGAAGGCGATGACCCCGAAGGTCATCAAGGCCTTTGAGAGCGAGGACATTGGCTTTTTCGAGAAGATCTCGACGTCCGACTTCAAAACGAAGGAAGGCAAGGTCGTGATGGATAAGGCGGCCTCGATGGCTCAGCTCAAGCAGATGTTTGGGATGTCGTCCAACATGAAGTGCCAATTCCGGATGGTCAGCGCGAAGATCGAAAAGGGCAATGGCGTCGTGGTGACGGATGGCAGCTACAAATTTGACATGGCCACGCCGGACGGCAAGAGCCACAAAGCGACAATGTCCCAGCGGATGACCGAGAGGTATCGCAAAACGCCGCAAGGCTGGAAGATCTACTTGATCGAGAACCATCCGGGCGGAAAAATGACGATGGACGGCAAGCCGTTCGATCCGTCGCAGTTGGGCGGTCCGCCGCCGCCGGCCAAGCCGAAAGCCAAGATCGGCTGATCGACCTACGTTCACAAATGAAGGAGCCCTCCGGACTTTGGTCCGGAGGGCTTTTTGTCGGAGGCTCGGTTGAAGCTCAGATTTTCGTGTTCTTTTTCAAATCCCACTTGAAAGCGTCGTTCTTCATTTTGCTCGCCTGTTTGTAGTAGTTCCACTCGATCTTGGAATAGCTGAAGGCGACTTCTTCGGTTGGCCGATCGTCGGCATCGCCGGAGGATGACTGGACACGGCCGTTCACGGCCTTCTCCATGAGTTTCGGAGTTGCCTTGCCGTAGGCGTGGATCATGCAGTCCGAGAGCGTAACTTCGGCGAAAACTTCAACCATGCCGCCGCCCATATCCCTAAAGAGGAACATGGTCACCGAAGGCAGGACCTCTTTCGTCTCGAATGCTTTGGCCAGCATAGGACTGGACTTGTCGATCCGCTTGGTGAAGCGAATCGGCTCATAGGTTCGGCGGCCCGTTGCCTGGCCCGAGGCCGAATCGCGGGGACTCTTGATCGACTCGGCTCCCCCGAGCTTGGCGGCCAGACTTTCATTGGTGCAGAGAGCTTGGAAGATTCCGGTCTGGGCATCGGGGGCGAAGGATTTCGTGTGGGATCCGGTGATCTTGAGATAGGCGTTGAGTGCGGCATTCGCGGACGCCACGGGAACGGCGAGCAGGACGGCGGTGGCCAGCCCGAATAGAGTTTTCTTCATCGTTGTCTCCACGGATTCCTCAGGGAACCTCTTGGGGGGTTCGACCGGCAATTTTCGGACCGGTTCCCGTCAAAGAGCAAACCGTGGGACTTTGGTCGGTACGGGGCCTAGGGCGCGTCGAAGAGCCAACCCTGCTCGATGAGCTCGTTTTTCGTGCCGTTGTTCACCGCATAGCGGCCCCCCTTGTAGATCTTGGCGCTGGCATATTGCCCGTCTTTGCGAAGGGCGTAGAAGTTCAGATCGAAGTTGGGTCGGCCCGGTTTGGTGAGCAGCCGAGGCGTTTTGGTTTGATCGCAGACCCGCTTCAGCACGTCGAGGCACGCCTCGAGCGGGGTCATCCCGTCTTTCATGTTTTCGACCACGGTGCGGCCGCCGCAGACTTGGATGTTCGCTTCGCCTCGACCGGTGGAGCCCGCCGCGCCGACCTCGCCGTCAACATAGAGTCCGGCGCCGATGATGGGGGAATCGCCGACCCGGCCCGGGATCTTCCACGCCATACCGCTGGTGGTGGTGCACCCGCCCAGCTCTCCCTTCTCGTTCAGGCAAAGGCACGAGATCGTGCCCGTGGGACGCCGCCGTCCGCTCTCCGTGCCTTCCAAGTCGATCTTGGCGAAGTCGGCCTTGATCTCCTCATCATCGAGCCAGTCGTCGTCTTTGCTCAGCCGCGTTTTCCATCTCAACCAGGCTCGGCGAGAAGCTTCCGTAAGCAAGTTCTCCTCCGGAAAACCCATCATCTTGGCAAAAGCAAGGGCCCCCGCACCAACCAACAGCACATGATCGGTTCGGCGCATCACCTCGAGCGCCACGCGGGAGGGCGTTTTGATGTTCTGAATGGAGGCCACCGCGCCGGCCCGCATCGTCGGACCGTGCATGACGCAGGCATCGAGCTCGACCACGCCGATCTCGTTGGGCAAGCCGCCGTAACCCACACTTTGATCTCGCGGGTCCAACTCCACCAGCACCACGCCTTCCACTGCCGCGTCCACCGGGTCCTTGCCCTCGCGCATTTGGGCGACCGCTTTTTCGGTGGCGGAGAGGCCGTTGCCACTGGAGATTGCGATGGGAGCGGCCAGTTTGGCGGGGCGAAGGTCGAAGGTTGAGGGTCGAAGTCCGGGTATAGCCGCCGTGGCTCCAGCGGCCAAGCCGGCTTGCAGGACGGAGCGACGGGAAAGGCGGTCGGAGGACATGGGTTGAGTTTCGACGCCAGTCGGGATCCCCCCTCCCCCTTTTCTCCAAGGGGGCGGGGGTCTCCGGGAACACGGATGAGTGTTATGAAACTCGAAACACCAGGATCGTCACACTGCTCGCCTTAACGTCCACCGACTCTCCCGCCGGCGGTTCGATCGACTTCTCCCAAGTCACCTCGTTCGGACGGTCCGGTGTATTGAAGGCCTTGGGATCGCCGGCTAGGACCCATCGCGTCCCGATCCCGATCTTGGGCAAGCCGGACAGCCGCAACGTTTGCCCCGATCCGGTCGGATTCACAATCCCGATCGTCAGAAACTTTCGGTCGGAGGTGAACGCGGCTGTCACGTCCAAAGGCGCGGGAGTACCCGTCAGCAGAATTGGGATTGTGCCAAAAACCTCTCGATATTTCTGAAGCACAAGGCCCGTCGTGTCGAAGGCCGCTTTGGTCTTAGTCGTTTTGATCGCCCCGATCACGTTGACGGTTTGGGCGTAATTCGCCATGAAATAGAGGTCCGAATTGCGGAACATCTCGTGAAGCCCGGCCGCGATCCCAAGCGCATCCTTTTGGAAGTACACCGTCCCGAGTTCGCCGTAAACGTGCGGACCGTACCAGTAGTTCCATTCGTCCAGCGCGATCCGGATGTCTTTGCCCTTAAGGCTGGGCAGCCGTTTCCGATAGTCGCGATGGGCATCTGCAATCCGCTTCACCTGGCCCGGCACTTGGGCCACGTGGGCCATCAAGCTGGGCCTCTCTTGAGTGTAAAAGTGCTCGCTCAGAAGGTCCAAGTTGGCGACACATTCTTTGAGCATTCCTTCCGACCAGGTACCTGCCGCCCCGACCCCGACCACCTTGATGGAAGGATCGGCCCGGCGCATATAGCGGACGAAGTCGTTGTGCTTCTGGGTGTAGAAGTTCAACGCCATGTGGCCGTGCTGCCAGTCGCCGTACATCTCGTTGCCAACGCCCCACCATTTGACGGCCCAAGGCTCGCGGCGTCCATTCTTGGCGCGCTTGGCCCCTTGCTCCGAGCTCGCGGCGCCGTTCACATACTCAACTTCCTGCATCGCCGAATGGGCGTCGCCAAAACCGGTGTTCACCACGATGAGCGGTTCGGTCTTGATTAAATCGCAAATTTCCAGAAACTCGTGCAGGCCGACATCGTTGCTGTCGATCCCTTGCCAAGCCGGGTTCTTTCGCGTGGGCCGCCGGTCGCGGTCGCCGATGCCATCCCGCCAGTCGTAGGCGCTGACGAAATTGCCGCCGGGCCAGCGGTAGATTGGAGAATCCAGCTTCTTGAGCAATTCGAGGGTGTCCTTGCGGAAGCCTTTGACGTTGTCGGCGGGCATCAAGGAAACGGCGCCAATGGTCGCAAGCTGGCCTTCGGAAACAACCTCGAAGCGACCCTTGTCCGTGGTTGCTCCGACCTTGAACCGGAATGGGAATCGCTTCCAAGTCCGCGTTTTCGTGTCGATTTTGACGCTCGCCGAATTCTCCGCGCCATTTCCCCAAGCGATGCCCACGCGTATGGGCCCCATGTCGCTCGCGGTTCTGAGCCAAACGTAGCCCACGTATTCTTGTCCGGCAACGAACCCGAGATTGCCTTGGGAAACTCCGGCCCGATCGTCCTCCGAAAACAGTCCCAAACTATGATCCCCCGTGAAGGCATCGGCATCTTCGTGAAGGACGCCATCCTTGCCGACTTTCGACCATGGCGACGGCGAAACGCCAATTGGCCAATAGAACTTCCGGTCCTCCAGCATCTCCGCCCAAATCCCGCCATAAATGCACCTTCCCAGGTGCTCGATGAACTGGCCGTAGACATATTTGCTGATCGGTTCGGAGGTCTTGGTAGGGTCGAGGGAGATTTGAGGGTTCATGGTTTGGGTCGAAAGGCGCTCGAGTCTGAGGTCGTCGAACCAGGCGCGGCCGGTCGCCTGGCCATGGTAGCCGATGAGGGCGTTAAGCTGTATCTCGTCGTCCCCCGCCGATTCGAACTCAAACCCCACCTGCTTCCAATCGGAGGTGCCGGTGGCGGGTTCGCTATGCTCGGGCCGGCTGTGGAGATTGAAGAGCGCGCCTCGTCCGGTCGTCGCCTTCAGATTCTCCGTTTTGATCCATCCGGTGAATCGGTAGCGGCTGAAGGGCTGCACGCGAAGCCTCACCGTCCATCCCGCATCGGCGCCGGCGGTCGAGGAAACGAAGAGTGCCTTGCCTTGCCGTCCGGGCCCCCAACCGAGGAACTCCGGTTGGCCGGTCCACGTCTGGCGGCGCCACCTCACATCTGGGAAATCTCCGTCGAAGGTTTCTTCCAATTCAACGATCCCTTGAAGAGGGAGAGTCAGTGACAGGAGAAAAGCCGAAAGCATGAATTCCAATTTCGAGAGCACCGCGTCCTCGCCCTTCCGAATTTAGCTCGGAAGGGCGACTTGTTTCACCCACCGACATGGGCTCGCGGAATCGCGAGTTCAATCGGGAATGGCGGATTGGCGAGCGGCTTGGCCGCGATGGACAGCAGCAACAGCTCATGGTCGTCCGCCGCGATGCGGTTGGAGCTGAGCTCGCCGCACGACCGGCATCGATGGACAATCGCCCACTCGCCGCCTTTGCGGACCCACACGGCGATTGGCTCCATCAAGCCTCCGCAATCCGCCGCCCGATCACCGGGGTCGATGTCCAGATGAACGCTGTGAAGGCAGTTCGGGCAATGGTTCCGATGCTCGGAGCCGGCACCGTACACGACGATCGTCATGCCGCATTGGCGGCATTTGAAAGAATCGGGCTCGGCAGAACGCCGGGCATAGGGACGAACTTGGGATCGCCGTTCGGGGCGGGCGAGACGCCGGGATACGTTTTTCAACTCTGCTTCTTGAATTCCTTTCGGGACAAAGCCCGGACGGGCGCGCCGAAGCGCGAAGGGAAGAATTCAAGCCGCGATCCGCCCACCCGCGTCGGGTCGGCCGGAAAATCAGGCCATGCCCGGTGCGGAGGCGAATGCGGCAATCGAAGCAGAAACGACGGTAGTCAGAAATGGCCTCCCAAGAGTCAGTCGGCGGATTATGATCGGTGTCAATGGAAGGGATGCGACTTTGGGCCCAGTCCTGTTCCCGAGTTCAGAACGGAAAGGGGACCGGAAAGACTAACGCACGTTGCCTTTGGCGGCGATGGCCTTCTCCCAGAGCACGATCACGTTCTCGGCGCCGCGGAAGAGGCTGCGGACGACCTCCGGCCCCCGCGGATAACTTCGAACCGACTGGAGAAAGTCGGGCAGCAGCCCGTATTCCGCCAAGCCAACGTCGCGGAAATTCATGGGCCGACCCGGAAGGAAATGCGCCGCCAGGTTGGGCGTTGCGGCGCCGCCCTGGATCTTCATTCCCGGCGCGAAATCCTGAACGATGTTTACCGGATAGACGATTTGAATGTTCGGTTGGCCCGCCAACAAGTTCTCGAGACCGTTGAAATCGGTTCCGAGGGCGATCTTGCCGCCCATCGTGTCCATCACCTTGGCGGCTTCACGGGTCCAGGCCATGACCGGGTCGGGAAGCAAGCCGACATGGAGGCCGGCCACGTCCCAATTGTCGTCGGTACGGAAGAGCCCATCCTTGAAGTAGCTTCCGGTGTGATGGCGCACGCCGACCCGAGCGATGTCGCTGACCAATAGAGGCCGGGTCAGCCGGTGGGTCCGCGTGACCACGCTTCCGCCGCCAAGCCCTTTCAGGTCATAGTCGATCGGAAACTCCATGCGCGTCCCGTCGCGAAGGATCAGCACGACCCAGGCGCCCTCACTGTCCCGTTTATCATCGCCGGCGGTCGAGACCGTCGCCCGCAGATATCGGTACGAGTCGGCCGAGGAGGTCACCAAGGGGGATAGGCGGGGACGGGTCCACTCGCGCGAACTCCCCGTGAGCCGCACGAAGTACTTCTGCTTGTCGGGAGCCTCCTCGTTGCAGATCGTCGCCACGTCGTGGTCGCCGGTCGTTCCGATTCCGAGAACGCCGCCGCGCGCCGCCATTCTCGCGGCATCGGCATTCCGCATCGCGCGCTCGTTCTCGCCGACCGCGCCACGGACTCCGGTATGGGAATTCATGACGGGGTAATTCGCCGCGTCGGAGATGCGCAGCGCGCCTTCCTGAGCCGATTGCGACATGTGGGCCAGGTCCACAATGACGCCCGTACGGAAGAGCCGCTTCATTTCGTTCTCATTGGGCGCCAACGCGTTGCGCTGGCCGGGAGTCGTCGTCGTGTAGCGAAGGGCGGCAAACGCCGCATCGTCGACGGGAGTGGGGACCATCGCGCCCACGCCGATCGTTCCCAGCGTCAAAACGGCGAAAAGGCCGCTCACGAAATCGCCTACCTCGGTATGGTCGGCGTAGCGCAGAAACTGGGGCCGCTTGAACTTGAACCGCAACGTCGGATCGGCCGCGACCTGAATGAACGCGCCGTTCAAATAGTGGTTGTTGGTGTTGAATAGTTCCTTATAAGCCGCGGTGCCGCCGAATTGGTTGTTGGCCAGGTGAATCGGAATGACTTGGCGGACCTTGAAATCGCGGATCAAGGTGAGGATCTGATCGGTGCTCAGCCGATCCATTTCGAGGCCCAAGATAATCGCCATCTTGTTCGCCCGGATCGCGGTGCGGGCTTCCTCCGGGGTGGTGACGATCTGCATCCACCCCGAATTGGCGCCGACCCAACGCTCGATGAAGGCGATCTGGCGTTTGGCGGATTCAAAGTCGAAGTTGGCATCGAACGCGGGTCGGGTGGCGAATTGATGACGGTTCCAAATCATCGCCAAGGTCTGGCTGTCGGTGATGCTGGCCACCATGAGGCGCTGGCCGCCTTGATAGGCCCGATAGACCCACTGAACGTGCATTTGTTGGTGTATGGGCATACGCGCATGAGGCCAATCGGCGAAGGTGGGCGCGCCGCTGCGCCCGTGAGGATAACCGCCTTCGAGGCCGTTGCGCACCGCTGACCGCAGGGAAGACCGGACGATATCGGCATCATCCCAAAAGTGGTCGCCGCTGCAATTGGCGAGATCCGTCATCAGCGTGTTGTCTTCGCGCCGCATGCCCGGAAGGCCGGAAAACAGATCGGTGCCACCGGAATTCTGGGCGCCAAACGCCAGGTGCGAAGCCGGATGGGCGTGGAGATCGGCCCAGCCGAAGAGGGGGGCAACGATCGGGCCCAGTGGAATCTTGCCCGGTGTTTTGAGGCCGCCGGGTGGAATCTGGAGTTTCCCGGGAAGGGTGCCTTGGCCGGGGCTGAGCGTGATGACAACCCCGCCGATGAGGGCCGCCGTTATCGCAGCGGCAAGTTTCGTTTGCATGGACCATCTCCTCCAAGGCTCGCCACCCGGCGCGCCAACAAGACTCAAGACGAACGAACGAAGCAGAATATTCGCGCAAGTTCGCGGGAACGGAATGACGAAGGCTAGAGGTCGAAAAGCCGGGCGGCGACTTCCATATCTTTGTCGCCTCGCCCGCTCATGTTCACCAGCACGCGAGCGCCCGGCTCGAACCGGTCGGGCTGTCGCAACAGCGCAAAGGCGTGAGCCGATTCGAAGGCGGGAATCAGGCCTTCGCGCTCGGCCACCCACCGAAAGGCGGAAAGGGCCTCCGCATCGGTAACGGCGGTGTACCGAACCCGTCCGGTTTCGTGAAGGTGGCTGTGCTCCGGCCCGACGCCCGGATAGTCCAGCCCCGCCGAAATCGAGTGGGTCGCGAGCACCTGCCCATATTCGTCCTGCATCAGATAGCTGTACGCCCCGTGCAGCACGCCCGGAGAGCCGGCGGTGAGCGGCGCCGCGTGTTGGCCCGAATCAACGCCATGGCCGCCCGCTTCGACACCCCATAGGTCCACCGGGTCCTCCAAGAACCCCGCGAAGAATCCCATCGCGTTCGAACCGCCGCCCACGCAGGCCACTCCGGCATCGGGCAAGCAGCCGTGGCGCTCCAAAAACTGTTCTCGAGCCTCTTGTCCAATCACCGACTGGAACTCGCGCACCATGTACGGATAAGGGTGGGGCCCGGCAACCGACCCGATCACGTAGTGCGTGTCGCGGACGTTGGTGACCCAGTCCCGCAAGGCTTCGTTCAACGCGTCCTTGAGGGTCCGCGTACCGCTCGCGACGGGGATCACTTTGGCCCCGAGCAGCCGCATTCGAAAGACGTTGAGCTTTTGCCGCTCGCAATCCTCTTCGCCCATATAGACTTCGCAGGGAAGCCCCAGCAACGCGCAGACGGTGGCGGTGGCCACGCCATGCTGGCCCGCCCCCGTTTCGGCGATGATCCGGGTCTTGCCCATGCGTTGGGCGAGCAGGCACTGGCCGAGCGCGTTGTTGATCTTGTGGGCGCCGGTGTGGCAAAGGTCTTCCCGCTTGATGGTGACTTGGAGGCCGGTGTCCTCCGAGAGGCGCTGGGCCTCGGTGAGCGGGGTGGGTCGCCCCACGTAGTCTTTCAGCCGCTTTTGGAAGTCCGTAACAAAGCCGGCGTCGGCCCACGCCGCGTCAAATGCGGCGGCAAGCTCATCGAGGGCGGGAATGAGCGTTTCGGGGACGAAGCGGCCGCCGTAGTTGCCAAAGCGTCCGCGAGCATCGGGTCGGGTGGGCACGGGTTAGTTTAGAAGATTGGGGCGGTGTATGCTCAGGCGGTGATCCAGCCCGACCGTCTCGTCGAACTCTTCAAGCAACTCTGCCTCATCGACGCTCCCGCTCTCGCAGAGGCAGACGTCGTCCGCTTCACCCGAAGCCACCTTGAGGCGATGGGGCTTGAGGTTTGGGAGGACGATGCGGCGGCGAAGATCGGCGGCAACGCCAACAACTTGATCGCCCGGCTACCCGGCAACAAAGCGGGCGTGCCAAAGGTCTTTTTGAGCGCTCATTTCGACACCGTCGAACCCACGGCGGGGCTCAAGATCGTCGAGCGGGACGGCGTGCTCTCTTCGGACGGCAGCACGATTCTCGGCGCGGACGATAAGGGCGGGATGGCTCCGGCGATCGAAGCGGTCCGAGCCCTTCAAGAGACTGGAGCTTCCCACGGCGACGTTTACCTGCTCTTCTCTTGCGCGGAAGAGATCGGACTCAAGGGGGCGGCTGCGCTCGACATTGAGAAGCTCGGCCTGGACTTTGGCTACGTGCTCGACACGGGGCCTCCGGTGGGCAGCTTCGTGACGCAGACCGCCAATCACGACCGGCTTGACGTCACAATTGTCGGCCGGCCCGCCCATGCCGGCAAAGACCCGGAGAAGGGGATCAGCGCGATCCAAGTCATGGCGGATGCGATCTCAGGCATGAAACTGGGCCGCATCGGGCCCGAAACCACCGCGAATTTCGGCATCATCCAGGGCGGCACGGCGGTAAACGTGGTCTGCCCGAGCGTCCGGCTTCGGGGGGAAGCCCGCAGCACGAGCATGGCGGAGCTGGAAGCCCAGATCGACCACATGATGCAGCGGTTTGAAGATGCGGCGGCGAGGTGGGGCGCCGAGGTGAAGATTGAGCACGAACGCCATTACCGCGCCTATTCGATTCCGGCGGATTCCAAAGTCGTCGAAGTGGCCCAAGCGGCGAGCCGCAACCTCGGGTTCGACCCGGTGCTTCGCACCACGCTCGGCGGGAGCGATGCGAACATCTACAACGCAAAAGGGGTGCCATGCATCGTGGTCGGCACCGGGATGGAGAAAATCCACACCCACGAAGAGTTCATCGCCCTTCGCGACCTCGTCGATACGGCGCGACTGGCCTACGAACTGATCATCCAGGCGGCCGCCTGAGCGGTGCTTTCTCGAGTTGCATTGCGTCTGTATCCGCATAAGCCGCGGACGGTTGTTGGTTCGTGGGCCTCGGAGGATGTTTTGACTGCATGCCATCGAATGGGATTTGCCGTTGCGGCAGGGTTCGCGCTTGTCGGTTCGGCGGTTGGGCAAGAGAGCCGGCCGCTCAACCTTTCGCTGAAATTTGGCAACTTTCGCCCCCAGTTCAGCGACGCCCGATTTGAAGACGACAACTGGGCGGCGATCGGGATCGAGTCTCGGTTTAGGACTCTGCGCGTTTCGACCTCAAATCCGGGCCAATCGAACTACCTAACGGTGTCATTCGAAAGCTTCAGCGCCGGCGATTGGCGCGCCGCGCCGCTTCTCTTGAATTACGTGGCAAGAAGCAATGAGCTCTACTTTCTGGCGGGGGCGGGCTTGGCCTTCTGCGAAGAACCGAATGAATCCGACGGCGTGCGCCTCGGTGTCCAATTTGGCGCGGGTTGGGACTTTATGCAGGGCAAAACTCCGCTCTTCGTCGAAGCCAAATACTTCCTGACCACCAGCAACGACCACTTTAACGGGCTGGGGATCTTCTTCGGCATTCGCTTGTAGCCAAGTAGAATCTTTGCCGATGGGCGCACCGTCCGGCTTGGTCGAACTGATGAAGGCGGTCGCGTCGGAGCCGGACGTCGATCGAGCGCTTGACCGCATCGTCCAAGCCTCCCTGGACATCACCGGCAGCCGCCACGCGATGATCGCCCGACTCGACCAGGAGCGCGGCGCATTGGAGCTCCGCCATGGCGCCGGGCCGGAATGGAACCGCAAAGGCGCAAACATCCGGATCGATCTGGACCAAGACGAAGGGATCGTGGCGTACGTGGCGGCAACGGGGACGACCGTGGTCAGCGGCGACGTTTCCGAAGATCCCCGTTACCGCAACCTTTTCGGCACCACCCAGTCCGAGATCGCCACGCCGATCCGCGACCTCTCCGGCCGGATTCGCGCAGTGATGAACGTCGAGTCCGATGCGCTACACGCCTATCGAGACGACTCCGTTCGCGCTTGTGAGGCCATGGCGGCCCTCGCTTCGGTCTTGATCGAACGCGCCGACGCGAGGGACCGTGAAGAAGCGCTTGTCGAGGTCGGCAGCGCCCTCGATCGCGCGCAAACCGAAGACGAGCTTTTGGGGCAGGTGATCCAGGTGGCTTCGGGCGTCCTGCGATTCCAAGCCAGCTCTATTTTTCTGCAGGAAGCGGACGGCGATCGCTTCATGCTCCGTGCGACTATGGGCCGCCTCAAGGATCGGATCGGATCGATTGGCTATCGCAAGGGTGAGGGCTGCACGGGCTGGGTTTGCGGAGAAGGAAAGCCGATGCTGCTGCTGAAGCCGCAAGATGATCCCCGCTGGCGGGGCCGATATCTGGAGTTTCCAAGCGAGGAGATTGCCGGTTTTCTCGCCGTGCCGATCCTTTTGCGCGGCAAGTCGATCGGCGCGATCCGCGTCATCCGCCGGGTTAGCGAGAACCCTCACCTCGATACGCGGTTCACCCAAAGCGATCAGCGCGTCCTTCAGGCGATCGCCGAACAAGTGGCGATCGGGCTGGACAGCATTCGGTCCGTAGAAAAGCTGCTGCGTTCGGAACGGATGAGCGCTTGGGGCGAATTGAGCGCCCGCAGCTCGCACATGATGGGCAATCGGGTCTTTGCCATCAAAGGCGATGTCAACGAGCTCGACTACCTTCTCGGGCAGCCGGATCTTGATCGCGGCAAGCTGCTCGAAATTGCTCGCAGCCTCGGCACGAATCTGACCCGGATCGAAGAGATTCTTCAAGACTTTCGCGACTTCGTTTCGGCGACGAAGGTCGAGCTCGCCGCCGGTGATGTGCGCCAATTGGCTCAAGAAACCGTCGAAGAGGTCTTTCCAAAGCGGTCCAAAGTCCGGTTGGAATTGCACCTTGGGCCCACGCCTCCGGTATCGTTTGATGCAAAGCGGCTTCGTCGCGCGATGTCTGAGCTGATCGAAAACTCGATGAGCTTCATGGAAAAGGGAAGCCTCACGGTTTCGACCGGAGTGGCGACCGCAGAGCACCTTGCGGCATCCGGATTGCCGGTGAACAAGGAGTTTGTGGCGATCGAAGTGGCCGATACCGGTCCGGGCGTCGAAGATGAGCAAAAGCAGCGGATTTTCCAGCCCTTCTTTACCCGCCGGGTTAAAGGGATGGGGTTGGGCCTGTCGATCGTAAAAGGCATCGTGGAAGCCCACGGTGGAGACGTTTTGGAAATGGGGCAATTCGGGCAAGGCGCTCGATTTCTGATTCTGTTGCCGGTGGCGATTCGTCCGAAGTTGGAGGAAACATGAGCGTTTGGATTGCCTTGATGGCGGCGACAGCCGCAGGTTCGGTTTCGACCGGCCAGGAACCGGCGGCGACGGCCACCCAGACCTATACGAACACGTTCATCGGCATTTCGTTCAGCCACCCGGCAACGTGGAAGATCGAGGCCAAAAAGAACGACGTTTGGATCACGATTCCGATTCGGGAAGGCGGGGGCGTCGCCGCGCTCAACCTGGTTCCCGCCTCCTTCAACGCGGAAACCGAGATTTGGCAAAAGAGCCAGGAGCACATCAATAACCAGATGGGCCTCGAAATGGTCCGACAATGGCAAGAAGAAATCCTTGGCGTACCCCTGTTGATGACCAAGGTTCGAAGCAGTCCCGGGAAGCTGGCGTCGGCGATCAAAGCGGTTCCGGGCCTGCCAAGCGATCAATCCCTATTCACCCTCGTCGGGCTGGTGTATTCGGCAACGCCGCGCAAGCTTCTCTTCCGCCTTTCCGCGACCGAGGGGCTTTTTGACGATGCGGAGTTTGCCCTTCGCCAAGTCCTGCAGTCCCTACGAACTGCGGATGGCCGTTTGCCGACGCCGGAAGACCCGAAACGCACCCCGGAACCGGCCGCTCCCGCGGGCCGCCGACCGGAAGCGCCACCCAAGATGACGACGATCGGTCCTAAAACGGTGAATCCGGCCTCGATCCCTTACAAGCGGGCGCCGAAGGTTCACGAAGCGCTTCCGGCGCGGCGCAAAGTGGGCTTCTACTACCCGGAAGGCTGGTCGGTTGAAGCGGCCGAAAACGGCCCGCTCACCTTCAAGCACCTCGCGTCCGGCTTTTCGCTCAAGTTATCCATCCATTCGACCCTCGATTCGGACCCCCCGGTGCGGGCGCTCATCAAGGCGGCCGCCGAGAGCCTCAAGCAATTCGAGTCGGTCGATGGCCGCGACGAAACGGCGGCGGCCAAGAATCAAGCGGGCGCATACATCGCGCGCATTTGGCGCACGGGGAAGAGCAAAGACGGCGCGATCATCTCTTTTGAGGCGGTGGGCGGCACCTCTGATTTCTATTGCCTGATGACGTGGCAGGGTACGGGCGCGCTCGATCCGGAGCTGAAAAAACGGGTGCAAGAGATGCTCGAGCAGATTAGTGTGGAGCCCATGGAGTGACGGTCGTCTTCAGCACGTCGAGCCCCCTCGCCAGCGTCGCCCTTTTCGAAGGTGGCCGGTGTCTGGGCGCGCGTGAAATGGAGGCCCCGATGGCGGCCAGCGGCGCGTGCCTCACCCTACTCGATTCCCTATTGGCCGATGCTGGCCGAAGCCTGGCCGAGGTTCGGATTTTTGCGGCCGATACGGGCCCGGGCAGCTTTACTGGTGTGAAGGTCGGGGTGGTGCTGGCCAAGACCCTTGCCTTTGCGGTCGGGGCATCCACGGCCTCGCTTTCGAGCTTCGACCTGATCGATGCCGAGAAAACGGTCGCGATTCCGAGCCGGAAGGGCGAGTGGTTTGTTCGATCTCCAGGAATAACGCCGGAGCAGGGGGTCGACCATCGGCCCGTGGGAGCTCTTGGCTATGGATCGGGCGTCCAAAATCCCATCTACCCGCATGCGGAACGTTCGATGCCGCTGATCTCAGGCCTGGCCACGCTGCGCGCCGTCGAACTCTTGCCCGCCTACCTGGCCGAACCCAGCATCTCAACGCCAAAGACGCCTTACCGGATCGGAGATGGCAAACCGTGACGCCGATCGCGTTGCCGATTGAGGTGACGCCGAACGTTCCGCTTCGTCCCTACACCACGCTTCGCGCCGGAGGGCCGGCCCAGTGGCTGGCGCGCGCCACGCACGCTGACGAGCTGGCCGAATTGGCCATCGTGGCCCAACAGTCGAACCTCAAGACGACCTACCTTGGCTGGGGAAGCAACGTGCTGCCGGCAGACGACGGGGTGCCGGGTCTGGTCGTCCTCAACCAAGCTCGGTCGATCCGGATAGAGACGGATGGCACGATCGAGGCAGATGTCGGATGTGGCTTTCAGGAGCTCTTTCTCAAAACCGCCCAAGCGGGGCTGCGCGGCCTGGAGTTTGCCGTCGGAATTCCGGGAACCGTGGGCGGAGCGCTGGTGAGCAACGCGGGCGCGTATCGAAGCAATGTCGCGGAGTTTCTGACGGAGGTCGAAGTCGTTTGGAAAGCGGAACGCCGTTGGGTCAAGCCGGGGTTCATGAAATTTTCCTATCGCGATTCGATTCTTCGCCAACCCAATCCCCCGCCGATCGCCTTGATTCGAGTTCGACTCAAGATGCCGTTGGGGGACCGGAAATCGATCTTTGATGAAGCCCGGGAGTACCAACGCCAGCGAATCTCAAAGCAGCCGCCCCCCGCCAGCGCCGGCAGCTTTTTCAAAAACGTCGAGAACGTCACGTTGGCCCAGAGCATCGCGAACTTGCCGGAGGCGCTTCGCGCGAAGGGCATCGTTCCCGCCGGCTATCTAATCGAGCAGGCCGGCTTGAAGGGGCATCGCTTGGGCGGGGCCGCCTTCGGGCTGCGCCACGCCAATTTCATCTTGAACGTGGGCGGCGCCAGCGCGACTGAAATTCGGTCGCTGGCAGAATTGGGCAAACATCGGGTCAGGGAGGCGTTTGGCGTTGCCCTCGAAGAAGAAGTGCTGTATCTAGGCGATTGGGCCCGGTTCCGAAAGGAATAGGCCCCAACCCGTAGGGTCGGGGCCTAAGTCGCTCTTGAGGGCCTAAAAGCTCGTATCGATCGGCTCTTCCTTGCCGGTCACAGAGCTCTTGTAGATCGCGTCGAAGATCGCATTCAGAACTAGGCCGTGTTCCCCAGGCACCGGAGAAGGGCCGCCTTCGTGGATCGCCCGCACGAAGGCTTGAACCTCCGAGACGTGCGAACTCTCCACCCATGGGATGTTCACAGGCTGCAGATTGAAAAGTTGGCGGTCTTGTTCGTTAAAGATCTGAACCGGGTTTTCGCCCCAGGCCCGAACCACC
>CAYONY010000021.1:0-427 GCA_964405415.1 uncultured Fimbriimonadaceae bacterium
CAAGTGAGGCCGTTCCTTCATCTGCCGGTGAAATCCGGTTCCGACCGCATCCTCGCAGCCATGAACCGCGGCCACAGCAGTGACTACTATCGCCGTATGATCGAGCTCATGCGCGCCGCCCTCCGCCGCAAAGGCGCGACCTTCCCGCGCGATCCGGACGAACAGGCGGCTTTGCGGCACCATTCGGGAAAAGAGTTGGTGCAAGTGGTTCAGGAACTGCATGCGGCGAACCGCCAGCTCAGCCGAAGGGTGGTCAAGATGGCGCTTTCGGTGGACGAGCGCATCAAGAAGTGCAAGCCGCTCTATTTCGCCCTCGCCAAGAGCTACCGGTTGGGGCTAAGGATCCGGAAAAAGAAGTAGTTCGATTTCGGACTTCGGATTGCCCCTCCCTTGAGGGAGGGGTTGGGGTGGGTGAACTCCGCAAGCG
>CAYONY010000021.1:437-25279 GCA_964405415.1 uncultured Fimbriimonadaceae bacterium
TTTTTCTTTTTTTCCCGTTGGGAGCCCCACCCTTTGGGGGGGGGGGGGGGGGGGGGCCAACTCCGCAAGCGACATTTCGCTCCATCCACCCCTCTATCCCCTCCTTCAAAGGAGGGGAAGCCAAATTCCCCTCCCTTGAGGGATGGGCTGGAGTGGGCGCCTTCCCGCTTCGACGATCCACCTTCAACCCGCAACCTTCTGCCCTCTGCCAACTGCCAACTGCCAACCGCCAACTGACAACTGCCGACTGCCCCTGGGCCGGGCTAAAGCCCGGGGACCAAGGCGCGGGCTAAAGCCACGCGCTCCTTCAGAACTGCCAACTGCCAACTACTAGCTGCTAACTGCTAACTGCCCTCTGCCATAATCCCCCTCCTTGCCTTACGCCCTCGAAACCATCCAGGCTATCGCCGCGCGCCACGGTCTCAGCGGCGAACCGCGCCTGCTGCCCAAAGGCGGCATGGTCAACCACGCCTGGGCGATCGGGAACGCTTACGTCCTTCGCATCTGTGCGGCGGCCGACGCCCACGATGAAGCCAAGCGGGAAGCGGCGGTCGTTCCCCTTCTGATCGAAGCGGGAATGGATGTTCCGAAGCTGGTGGCCGCCGACTCCGAAGGATCCTTCCTCGGCGCGCCCTACACGATCTACGAGACGGCTCAGGGCGAGTTGCTGGGCTATTGCGATTTCGAGGCTTCGGCCTTGAGCGAGACCTATCGTCAGATCGGGCGGGACCTTGCCGCCTTGCACCGGATCGAGCCTCCCGACGCGGTGCGCGAGGTCCTGCGCGACGCGGAGCCGTTCCGCCACGAGAAGGCCCTGGCCTATGCTTTGGAAAAGGAGGTCTTGGCGCGGAGCGAGGCCGAAGCCATCGTCGCTTGGTTCGAATGGGCGAAGCCCCGGATGGGCGAGGCGAAACGGCCGTGCCTGCTTCACATGGACATCCATCCGTGGAACGTGTTTGTCGATCCTGAAGAGGATCGCCTGACCGCGATCATCGATTGGGGCGATACGAGTTGGGGCGATCCGGCGTGCGACTTCTCCTCGATGCCGCTGCCCGCGGTGCGGCCGATGCTGGAGGGCTACGTTGAGGCGGGCGGGGAAGTGGACGAGGGATTTGTCTTGAGAGGGGTCTACCACGGCCTCGCGCTGGGGATTTGGGAGCTCGGCAAACTGCCGATCGAAGACTTCGATCGCCGTTGGTGGCGCATGCCGGCGGGGGGTTGGGAGGAGATGAGGGCGTGGATCGAGGATCTCGAAACCCACCCCGTCTCCGCCCCCAAGCCAAGTTCGCGGACCGATTGAAAACCCAGGCCGGGCCATCAGCTATTCGCGATCTTGATCTCCAACCGGCGGAACAGATAGCGGCCTTTGCTCGACATCTTCAGCATGACCGCACCGCGGCCAGTCGAGGTGGCCACGAACGAATAGTACAGGTTGCCGGCGCCGGTCAGACTCTTGGTCGCGCTAGGCCCGGAGCCTTCGAACGTAAACGTCGCCAAGGGCGCGTCGTCGGTGTATCGATCGATCCCATACACCAAACCATAGCGTTTTCCGGTGTGGATCGGGAAATACGCCAAAAGGTAGCTCTGCTGGTCGCCCGGCTGGCTGTTCCAGCCTCCCGGCATGCCCAAAAGGTCGGCGCACGCGTCGGTTCCAGCCACCGACGACGGCTTCCAAAAGATGAGACTTCCCCCCATGTTGGTTGTGCGGTCCGGACCCAAGATGAGATACGGAGACCACGCAATCGCTTTCGGAGTCCCGGATGCCGCTTGGAGTTGGGCCGCCTTGGCCGATTGGGACACTTGGGACGCCCTCTTGACCTTGCCCACTAAAGGCTGCTGGCCAAACTCAAGGGTCGGGGCCGCGAGGGGGGTCAAAGTCAAGACAGTCGAAGCGATCAAAGTCACCATAGAAAAACCTCTCGGCGATTCTGACGTATCGGGAGAACCGTCGGTTTGGGGATATGTATCAGGCGGGACTCCCGCTTGCGCGACTTGCGGAGCCGGACCAAAGAAGTAAGCTGAGGAGGTCGTTTGCCCGCCGATGATCCGCCTCCTCACCCTCACCGCCCTCGTTCTCATCCTCGCCCGAGCCGTTTGGATCGGCACCCGCCCGGCCATCGATCCCCCCTCGAACGCCCCCATCACGATCGAGATGTCGGTCTGGGGCATGCCCTGGGAAAACGATCTCTACACCAAGGTCTACATCCCCGAATTCGAACGCCAAAACCCGGGCATCCGGGTCAAATTCCACCACTTCGAGGACTACAGCAACCGCATCCGCCTTTCGGTCGCCGGCGAGATCGCCCCCGATGTGATGCGCCAAGGGGAAGGCGGCCCGCAGTGGATCAAGCGCGGCATGAACCTTTCGCTCGACCGGTTTATGGATGGCCCCGACGGCATCGACCGGGAAGACTTCATCCCGATCCTATGGGATATCGTGAAGTACAAGGGGCAAACCTATGGTATTCCGCAAGACATCAACATTATCGGCCTTTATTTCAACAAGGATTTGTTCGATCGGGCGGGGCTGAAGTACCCCGATGCGACTTGGACATGGAAGGAGCTCAAGGCGGCGGCCGACCGCATGACGCTCGATGAAGACGGCGACGGCCATCCCGAAGTCCTCGGCCTGCATATGGGGTGGGGCGGTGGGGGGTTCCGTCCGTTTCTCTACCAAGGCGGCGGCCGGTTTTGGAGTGAGGATCGCACGCGAGCCGCCTTCGACCGCCCCGAAGCGGCCGAAGCCCTTCGCTACTTCAAGAGCTTGATGAAGAGTTTTACGCTCTCCAAGGCTCAATCCCAGCGAGGCGGGCTCGGCCCGGACAAACTGTTCGAGGCGGGCAAGGTCGCCATGTTTTACGATGGCAGCTGGCGGACTCCGTCGCTCAAAAAGAATGCGCCGAAGCTGCGTTTCGGGGTTGTGCCGCTTCCGAAGGGCGTTCAGTCGATGTCGGTGAGCGGGTCGTGCTTTTGGGGGGTCAGCGCCAAAACGCGGCATCCGGAGGCTGCGTGGAAGCTCGCCAAGTTCCTTTCGAGCACCGAAGCGCTCGTGAAGTATTGGCAGTTTCTCTGGGTCGCGCCGCCGGCCCGATGGTCGGCGCTCCGTTCGGCGGGCTTTCAACAGATCAGCGGCTCGAAAGGCAAGATTCCGGGAATCGACTCGCCCGCGGAGTTCCGTGAAAAGTGCGCATGGGTGCTCGAAGTGCTGGAAAAGGGGTGGACGACGATCGAAATGGTCCACCCCGATCTTCAAAAAGCCCAGCTGCATTTGAATGAGGCGGTCGACCGCGTCTTGCTGCAAAACGCCGATCCGGCCAAGGTCCTGCGCGAAGCCGCGGAGCGGACGAACAAGCAGATTGCCGACGCGGCGAACCCCTAAACGCCTCTCGCAAACGTCAACTGGCAAGAATGGCGTATCCTAATCCACGGCAAAGGATTGCCGATGGAGTAAGTAAGGATGCGGGGAGTGGGAGTTCTCCTGGGCTTGGCGGGGGCCGGTTTGGCCTTTGCGC
This sequence comes from uncultured Fimbriimonadaceae bacterium, assembly GCA_964405415.1. Taxonomy (GTDB): domain Bacteria; phylum Armatimonadota; class Fimbriimonadia; order Fimbriimonadales; family Fimbriimonadaceae; genus CAYONY01. Next base: position 3,950 of record CAYONY010000021.1, read on the forward strand.
AGGCATTTTCCGACGACGAGCGGGCGGCGGTGCTTGCTTTCTGGTCCGAAAGCGGCCGATACACGGTTGCGGCCCCCTTGGCCGCGGCCACCAAAGGGCCGTTTCAAGTTCGGCTGACCGTCGAAAGCTCGCAATGGCTATGGAATTACGACCGGGCTCGGGGCCTTGCCAAAGGCCCGCCCACCGCCGAGGTGCCCCCCGCCAACCCCGAGCAGCGCATCTGGGACGCCTGGATCGAAGCCAAGATCGCTTGGGATCGTTACGAAGCCGCGGCCCGTGCCGCCGCCGCCAACGCGGTGGTGCTCGGCATCAGCTTTCCCGAAGAGCCGGTGGCCAAAAGGCCGGGCGAAATCCCGGCGGGGTTGCTCAAGCTGGCCGGGAATCCACCCCCCTTTGCCGGGGTCGTCGCGCCGATGATGCATCAAATCAAGTTCGACGAGACGATGACGATCAGTTATGCCGACCAGCCACTCCTTCGTTCCCGCTATGCCTACTACCGCTTTCCGCAAGGCGTGATGTCGGGGGGTACCCGTGTACGCGAGCTGCCGCCGGAGTTTGTGGACCGCCTCTTTGTGGAAGCCGGCGTGAACGCCAGCGAGCGAAAGGTGATGGCGGCGGTTTCCCTGCTCGAGGGCGGATTCGACTCGGTCAACACCTACGATACCGGCTTCGTCTCGGTGGGATTCATTCAGTTCGCCTGCCTTCAAGCGGGGGCCGGCTCGCTGGGCCAAGTGCTGCGGCGCGAAAAGCGCGAGGATCCCGAAGCGTTTGAAACCGATTTTCGCCGGTTTGGCCTCGACGTCGCCGAGGATGGGGCGTTGGTGGCCCTCGACCCCTCCACCGGAGCGGAGCTCCGCGGTCCGGCCGCCGCGGCAAAGATCATCGACGACAAACGTCTGATTGCCGTCTTTCAGCGCGCGGGCAAGCTCTCGAAAGCCTTTCGCATGGCTCAGATTCGGGTGGCGAAGGCGCTCTACTACCCCGGATCTGACGAAGTCGCGATCCAGGTTGGGGGACAAACCCTCTCCGGCCCTATTTCAACAATTGTGAAATCGGAGGCAGGCATGGCGACGCTGATGGACCGGAAGGTCAATACCGGCACCGTGAGCCCCTTATCGACGGTGCTGGCCCTGGTCGCCGGCGAAAACCGAATCCAGAAGTTTGAGGACCTAGCCAAATTTGAGCGCGATATTGTGATGGCCATGCGCTTCCGAAAGGACTATCTGACCGATGAAGCGCTGAGCCAGCCGGGCGCGGCCATGAAGCCGAAGCGGGATTACGGCGCCGCAGCGCGTCACCAATCCGGCCGGAGGGGCCGTGGAGGGCCTTCCCCCTCGCCCCTTTGACAAAGTCATAAGGGAGAGGGGGGTGGCGAATGGGGCTCAGCGCGTGGGTGGCTTCGTCCTGTTCGAGGTCGGCCGGCTGAGGCCGTCGAAGTCGCCTTCCAGGCAGAAGTATCCGGAGATCGAGAAAGGCCCGGACGCCGTTGCCCGCAGCGTAAGCTCGCGAACAAACCTTCCTTGCGGATCGAGCATGCGCGGCATGATCTTGATCGAGCGCGAGATCGATGGCTTCGGTTTGGGCAGAACCGTTCCATCAAAGGGTTCGGAGCCCGGGCCGAAGAACTCCACCGCGTCCGGACTATCGTTTTGGATGATGATATATGCAGGGTCGAAATAAACCTCGAGCCGATCGCTAGCAAAATTGAGCGCCTCCAGGCCTCTGACCTCGACGCGGATGGTCGTACGCTCTCCTTTCATGAGCGTGGTCTTTGGCGCACTCAAGCGGATGTCGATGGCGCTGATCTGGCCTTTGGCAGGTGCTTTGCCGTCCTCGTGAACTGCGATTTCCTGGGGGCCGGCCAAGCCAAACGGCATCTCCACATGGATCGACCGAGGCGATTCCGCCAAGATTTCGGCCGGTTTGCCGCCGATGACGACTTGCGTCGGTTTCGAAGGGTCAAATGCGCCCCCAATCGCGAACGGCTTGCCGGTTTGCGCGGCCGGCGGCGTCGAGATTCCAATTGCAGCCCGCTCCGATCGCGATCCGGGCTGGGCCAGAGGTATGGAGAGGAAGGATCGCTTGGATCCTCCGGAAGGGTCGCTTAGGGTAAGGGTAAGTCGATCTGCCGGCGGAAGGGTCCACGAAAACTTCCGCTCCTTCACCAAGGTCTTGGAACCTCCCCAATCCAGGACCATCGCGCCGAGTACGTCCGCGTTCCGCCGTTTCTCCTCGGGGGTGCGGCCGGCCGGTTCGGCAAGGACGGTTCCCACAATCGTGTCGCCCGCCCGCATAGCGTCGGGGAGCCGGACCCGGACGGTTCCGGCCTCGGAAACGACCTGGCCTTCAAGGACGCCTCCAATTGACTTTTGAACCCCCTTGTCCCCGTCCTTGGCGGCTTTCTCGGCCTCCTCTGCCTCCTTCTTGGCGGCGGCATCGGCCTCTTTTTTGGCTTTGGCCTCGGCGTCGGCTTTGGCTTTGCGGGCGGCATCGGCGTCTTTGCCTTTGATCTCGGGTTTCTGCTCGGCGGCTCCTTCCTTGGCCGTCAGCTTCTCGCCATCCTTGGTCCAAACGAAATAGGCGATTTCGGGCATGTCCTCGGTCCAGGCGATGTCGATCTTGATCGTGTCTCCATCCTTGACCGAACTGTCCCCTTTTTGGCGGCCGAAGTCGGCCCAAGGCGGTCCGAGCCCGGCCTGTGTGCCGCGCGGACGATAGCCGGACGGGAACGGGTCTTTTCCGTTCACCCGGATCTTTTCGATGGTTGGAAGGGAGGGTCGGAAGGCGATGTGGAAATCGTTCGCCTCTTGCCCAGTGTCGTTCTCGATCTCGATGGTGCCGCGTTTGGCGCCTTTTTCTTTGGTCTTGGCCGGTTTGATGCGGCCCTCGTCGTCGCCTTTGCCCGCGGCAAAGGCCGGCAAAACGGCGTGAAAGAGCAGCGCGGCAGTGAGGCCGAGCGAAACGGCGAACTTAAATGGTTGGTGTTTCATAGAACCCTCAGATGGGCCGGATGGCCTTGTTGAGGGGAGGGACACCGTTGGGCCAGGGTCTGTTGCAGGGACTTCCTGAGGACCTAGGCCGCAGCTAATCGCCGGTCATTTCCGCCGTGCCCGGCGGCAGTTCGACCTTCTTTAGCCAGCTCTTCCAATACTCCGGGTCCTCGATTTCCAAGGAGGCGGCGGTGAGCTTGAAGGGATGGTACGTATCGACCATCACCGCAAGCTCTTCGGTTCGCGTCGCGCCGAACGAAGCCTCGACCGCGCCGGGCTGCGGTCCATGAGGAATGCCAAGGGGGTGAAGGGTGATCGAGCCCTCTTCGATGCCCTTGCGCGAGCCGAACTTGTCGTTGCAGTAGTACAGGACCTCGTCCGAGTCGATGTTGGAGTGGTTGTAGGGCACCTTGATTGCCTCGGGATGATAGTCGAGCATGCGCGGGCAGAAGCTGCAGATCACGAAATTGTGGCCCTGGAAGGTTTGGTGGATTGGCGGGGGCATGTGGATGGCCCCGGTGATCGGCTGAAAATCCAAGATGTTGAACGCGTAGGGGAAAACGTAGCCGTCCCAACCGACCACGTCGAGCACGTGATAGGGATAGGTGTAGAGCGTGTGACGGTGCCGGGTGCGGATAAGCACCTGCGTGGGCTCGCGCCGATCGAAGACCGGCAGTTCCGAAGGCGGCCGAAAGTCGCGTTCTTTATAGGGTGCATGCTCAAGGAGCTGGCCGTATTCATTTCGATACCGCCGCGGAATCGAGACCGGGCCGTAGCTGACCACCGCCAACATGTGGACGGGTAGCGCATCGAAATCGAGCCGGTAGATGCACCCCTTCGGAATGACCAGATAATCGCGCGCTTTGAATTCGATCGTACCGAACATCGAGTGCATCCGGCCCGAGCCGTTGTGCATGTAGAGGATCTCGTCGCCATCCGAATTCTTGTAGAACCAGGGCATCGGCTCGGCGATGTGCACCTGGTTCCACTCGACGTCGTTGTTCCCCATGAGCAGAACCCGGCCTTGGACCGCATCGCCCCGCGCCGGCAGCCGCATCGTCTTGAGATGGCGGTGCCGTAGCGCTTCGTCCTCGAGGTACGTGGGGCGGACGCTGCCCAGATCCTCCCAGCCACTGACTTCGGTGGGGAGGTTGATGTGATAGAGCGCGGACATCGGCCCGCTAAATCCCTCGGTCGAATAGAGCTGTTCGGCATAGAGGCCGCCGTCCGGCTTTCGAAAGGCGATATGGTGTTTGCGAGGCAATTCGCCAAGGCGGTGATAGCGCATAGTGGTGGGAGCAGTTTACTAGGCTGGCCCGGCCCACGCGTACTGGCACGGCGTTTGCACGAGAGGACTCTCGGTGCGGCGGGGGCCTGGGGTGGGCCTTTTGGCAAATTTACGAGTTTTGCCCTAAAGAATCCAGACGCGACTGCCGATAACCAGAGTGGACGCTATGCGTCCGGACAGAAAAAGGCAAGACGGGGGCGACCCCGATCACGCAAAGCAAACGGGCCTCGGCAGCGAGCGATCGCTTGAAGCGAGGCGGCTGAGCTCCCTGTCTGAAGGCTGGATGGACATGCAGATTTCAGACAACGAAGTAAAAAGGCTCTTAAAGAGCCGCGACGACCTGGTTCGGGAAATCGAATCGATTGCCGATGGCATCGATGACCCCGAGTTCACCATCGACCCCCAAATGGTACGGGAACTGACCCAAAAGGTCCTTGAGATGCCCGACCGCGAAGACCGTATCGCGGAGCTCAAGGCCGAAATCGCGAAGGGCACGTATCGTCCGACGGCCGAACAGATCGTCGAGGCGATGATTCGCCGTACCATCGCCGACCGGGCTTTTTGAAGGATCGAAGGTCGAAGGTCGAGTTCCTTCAACCCTTCGTCTCTCAAAGCCCAACGTAATCGTCGTACCCTCGTTCGCGCCAATAGTCCTTTGGCGGGACATCCGAAAGGGCAAGGCGATGAAGGCGTTTCAGACTCTTGATGCCGTATTTAACGGGCACGGATAAGCGCAGAGGCGATCCATGTTTCGGGGTCAGCCAATCGCCGTTCATCTTAAGGCATAGAAGCGTCTGTGGATGCATCGCTGCCGACCGGTCAAGCGATACGAAGTACTTCCGATCGGGGGCTTTCGCCTCCGAGGTTTCGGCATAAAGGTACTTCGCTTTTTCAAAGCGGTTGGGATACGCGAGCTTCAAGATATCCTGCAGCGGGATCCCTTCCCAATGCACGATTTGGCTCCATCCTTCGATGCACCGATGTTCGGTCACCACCGAGATGAAAGGCCGCGAGCGAAGTTCGTCAAACGTTAAATAGGGTTCAGCGCGGCCCTCCATGTTCTCGAAATACAGGCGGTGGCCGTCAAGCGGCCGTTCGAGCGGAGCCGCCATGCCGATAAGGCCGTTAACTTTGGGTTCTTTCGCCATCGAAATGGGAAAGGTGGGGGAGAGCCGCGCGTTATCCGAGAGCGAGGACCAAAGGCCGGCGTTGAACTCGAGCGTTCGCCGAAACGCGGGCGGAAGCCCGTCTACCGGTTCTCCCGATTGCAGCAGTCGCCAGACGCCGTAGACGCCGCCGCCGGCCAACGCGGCTCCCAACATCGACCGCCGCGTCCGCATCGCCATCTCGGGATACGGGTTCGGAAGGGCCACGGCCTCCGGTTTTTCTTGATCGTTCTCGTCGCTCATTTCAAACTTCCGAATACTCCAATACCCAATATCCTAATACTCATTGCGACTCGTCAATAATCTCATATCCCGTCAGCATCGCGCGAAAGTTGTTCCAGCCCGCTCGAAGGACTTGAACGATATGCACGAGGAAAAAGACGCAAAAGCCAACCGTCAGCCAAAAGTGGAAGAAGCGGGCCATTGGGTAGCCGCCGAACATCGCCGCGAGCCACGAAACTTGCACCGGCTTATAGATGGCAAGCCCGGTGAGCAACGAGAAGAAGCCCATGAAAAGCGTTGTCGTGTAGGCGATCTGCTGGGCGCCGTTATACTTTTTGCGGGGAAGCGGTTCTTTGCGAAGACGTAAGTCGTGAAGGACGACATGCCATGCCTCTCGAAGCGCTTCCTTTCCCGGAACAAGCTGCCGCCATTCCCTAGAGAAGATCGTATACAGCGAGTAGGCAAGGCCGTTGACGAAAAAGATCCACATAAATAAGAAGTGCCAGGCCATCCCAGTCGCGAGCTTCTTCGAAAGCCCGAGCATATTAAAGAGGCCGTCGTGGTAGAGCGCGAAAGGCCCCAAGTGGTAGACCGGGTTGGCCCAATAGATGAGGGCGCCGCTCCAGACCATCACCGCGAGCACCGGAAAGTTGATCCAATGGAACCAGCGGATCGCGAGGGGGTGCTTTTTTTCCAGGCGGGGCGGCATGGTTTGAGAGAAGGAATTCGAGCGCCAAGAGGAAAGTTCCTTGGTTGCGCCGGTTTGGTCCGGCCGCCCATGGCGAGAACCGGCCGGCAGAAAGCCTACTCCGCCCCGAGCTCTTTGGCCAGGTCGCGATTGACCACCGCAACGTACCAGCTGCCCTGATCCTCAAGTGGGCTCTCGTGCCAATCGTAGAGATACCCATCGAGAAGGTCGCGGCCCTTGAGATAGTTGTCCAGCTTGTGCCGGGGCAACCAGATCTCTTCAAGAACCGGGTAGAAAAACGCCGGCATCGGTTCGGCCATGATCCGGTAGTCGTCTGAGACATCCACCACCACGATCTTGGCCAAATTGAGCTCCCACAAATTCCCTGCGAGTTCGGCCATATTCAGCTTCCTTGCTGACATAGGGACGATCCGGATGGAGATTTCGGATTGACGATTGTCGAAGCAATGCGAAGTTCCCGATTGGCCGCGATCATTTTCGAAATGTCGTGTAACGACCTTCGTCGGCAAACCGTCAAGCCATTGATGAAGAGCCTTTGGACGCTTGCCGTAATGGCGGTATGTGGCGTGGCTATCGCCGCCCAATCGCTACCCAGCCAGATGCCCTCGGCCGCACGCCGGCCCATCCGGATTCCCATTCGCAGCGCCGACCCCTGGTACGTCAAGGCGATGCTCGAGGGCCTTTCGCCGAGCGCTCCCGAAATCAGCACAATCCTCAACACCCTCGGCGGTGGCGGCGCTCAAGGCGGCCAGCGGGGTGCGGGTGGCGGCCAAGCCGGTCCCGGCGGCAATCAGGGCGGGGGCCAAAACAACCTGATGCGCGGAGGGAAGTTCATCGTGAACCCCACCGACAACAGCCTTTGGTGGTATCCGGACTAGGGAAGGTCGAGGGTCGAGGGTCGATTGCTCACCCGGGCAACCCGGCAGCTGCAAGCTTGCTTCGCACGTTGAGCGCTTCCGCGTGGCGAGCTCGCGGCTACATGAGTTTGGCCAGCAGCTTGCGCCAACGCTCCCAAGCCGTCGCGCGGGCTTTTTTGTTGCCCTCGTTCCCGGTCGGATCGTCGCCCGCCCGCATGAAGCCGTGGCCGCCGCCTTCGTAGATCACGGGCTCGTAGGTTTTGCCGGCCGCCTTCATCGCTTTCTCAACGTCGGGAATCGCCGCGTTGATTCGGGCATCGTTCTCGGCGTAGAAGCCGTGAACTGGCGCCGCGATCTTGTTGATCGCCACCGGATCGGTCAAACCCGAACCGTAAAAAACGTAAGCCGCCAAGAGGTCGGACCGGTTCGAGGCAAAGCGGAAGCTCTGGGTGCCGCCCCAGCAATAGCCGGTCACCGCCAATTTGCCGTTCGCCGCGGGCAGCTTCAACCCATAGTCCGCCACCGCATTCAGATCGCTCGTGATGCGATCGGGAGAGAGCTTGGAGATCGCTTCGCGCACCGCGCCGGTGGGAAAGTCTTTGGTCCGGCCTCCACCGGGGGCGTCGCCGCTGAGCAGGTCCGGCGCAATCGCGATGCAGCCTTCGGCGGCAAGCTGATCGGCCAGGCTCATCACCCAATCGGTGAGGCCGAAGATCTCGTGGATGACGATCACTACCGGCGCCTTTTCCTTCTTTTCCGGATAAACCACGAAGCTGTGGAGCTTGCGCCCTCCGGCCACGTCGAGGGCCACCCATTCGCCGTGGCGCGGCGATTTTTCCACCCGCTCCTTGGCCCAGTCCTGAGCCAACGCGCCACCGGCCAAAACGAAAGAAAGGAGAACGAGAAGCCCGCGCATTGAAATCACCTCTTCCGCGTATTCTAACGCGGATTTTTGGCAAGGTCGTGCGGGCGGAAAGCCGGCCCCCCGGATGCCTGCATGATGCCTGCGTCCCAAACCCACGCTTCCCACCCGATTACGCCCGGGCGACTTCGGACATCTCGTTCCAATTGGGGCCGACTTTGGCGTCCACCTCAACCGGAACGTCGAGCGGGAGCGCGTCTTCCATCACTTTGCGGATCGGCTCCACCAAGCCGTCTTCTCCGTCCGCCTGCTCGAAAACCAATTCGTCGTGAACTTGCAGGAGCATTCGAGTCGCCGAGGTTCCAAGCGATTTGCGAACTTCGATCATCGCGAGCTTGATCATGTCGGCGGCCGCGCCCTGCAGCGGGGCATTGATCGCCGCCCGTTCCGAAGCCATGCGTTCGGTGCGGTTTTGGGCGTGGATGTCCGGAAAATAGCGGCGGCGTCCGCAAAGGGTGGTGGTAAAGCCCTTGGAACGCGCGTCTTCAACCACCCCCACCGTAAATGCCTTGACCTTCGAAAACCGCTCGAAATACTGGTCGATCAAGGCCCGGGCTTCCGCCACCGAGAACCCTCCGCCCAACTGGGCCGCCAGGCCGAAGTCGGTCACCCCATACGACACCGCGTAATTGAGCATCTTCGCGTAGCGCCGCTGATCCTTCGAAACCGACTCGACCGGCACGTTGAACATGAGCGAGGCAGTGGCGGCATGAACGTCGACGCGTTTTTGAAAAGCCTCCACCAACGCGTCGTCTTTGCAAAGATGGGCCAGCAATCTTAACTCGATCTGCGAATAGTCGAACGAGTCGAGCCGGTAGCCTGGCGCGGCGACGAAGGCCTTGCGGATCTGGCGGCCGAGCTCGGTTCGGATCGGGATGTTCTGAAGGTTGGGTTCGTTCGAGCTAAGCCGTCCGGTCGCGGCCACGGTTTGGCTGTAGTTCGTGTGGATGCGTCCATCGGAAAGGATCATCTTAGGCAGCGAGTCAGCGTAGGTCGATTTGAGCTTGGTGAGCTCGCGCCACGTGAGGATTTCGGTCGCGATCGGATATTGGGCGGCGAGCGGCTCAAGGATTTCGGCCCCGGTGGCCCATCCGGTCTTGGTCTTTTTGTCGCTGGGCAGCTTCATCTGCTCGAAGAGGATTTCGCCGAGCTGTTTGGGCGAGCCGATGTTGAATTCTTGCCCCGCGTGCTCATAAACCCGCTTGGCGGCCCGCTCGATCTCCCCCTCGAGCATCTTCGCGTAGTCGTGCAGGTATTCCGGATCGGCCTTGATCCCGATCCGCTCCATTTCCGCCAAGATCGGGACCAGGGGCTGCTCGATTTCAAAGAGCACCCGGTCCTGCTGCTCTTTTTGCAGACGGTCCCGCAGGGCCGCCTCGAGGTGCCAAAGCGCGCTCGCCCATTGTTCTGGCTTTTGCGGTACGCCCACGTCCAGATAACCCTGCACCATATCCGGAAGGCAATAGCTGGACCGGGCCGACTGCAGCACGTAGCCCGCCAGCAGCGTATCCATCCAAAGCGTCGATTGGGTCGGCTCGATCAGCTTAAACAGAGGCTTCGAATCGTGAAGAATTGCCCCGCCGGGGATCTTGGCAAACAGGTTCAAGGCCTGGGGCTTCTTGGCTTTGCGGACCTCGTTGCCCACCGCGACATAGGCCATCGCCTCTTCCTCTTCTTCGAACATTCCCGGCTGGGCTTTTTCGATGGTTTCGAAGAAGATCGCATAGGGCCGGCCGGCGGCGAAAGCAAGGAGGTCATCCGGTGTGCCGGCATCCTGAACCCGCGCCTCCAGCGACTCCTCTTCCACGGTCGCTGGGGGAGGCGGCGGCGCGCCCGGATCACCGAGGACGTAAGGCGCGAAAACGTTGGGCGCTCGTTTGGCGAGCGAGCGGAATTCGAACGATTCGAGCATCGCTTTGGCGGCCTCGACCTCGTGCGGCTCGAGGGAGAAAGGCTCGAAACCGTATTCGACGGGTGCGTCGCGCACGATCGTGGCGAGCCATTTCGACTTCTTGAGCTGATCCTGCACCGGCTCGATCTTCTTGCGGAATTTCTCCTCGACCTGATCGAGGTTGGCAAGCAGGTTTTCGACCGAGTCCCACGCCTGTATCAACGTCGTCGCGCCCTTTTCGCCAATGCCGGGGACGCCGGGGATGTTGTCGCTCGTGTCGCCGACGATCGCTTTCCAATCGGGAAGTCGTTCGGGCGGGACCCCGTAGCGCTCCACCACCTCGGGCGGCCCGTAGGACTTCGTCTCCGTCACCCCCACCCGCGTGGTCAAAACGGAAACATGCTCATCCACAAGCTGAAGCTGGTCGTTGTCGCCGGTGACGATCACGGTGGTGTAGCCGTTCTTTTCGGCCTGAAGGCTGAGCGTGCCCACCACGTCATCCGCTTCAAATCCGGTGCATTCGATAAGCGGCACCCCGAGCATTTGGATCAGGTGCCGAGCCGGCTCGATCTGGGCGACCATCGCGGGGTCGGTTTCTTTGCGCGTGCCTTTGTATTCGGCGTATTCCACGTGGCGGAAGGTTTTGCCGGGGGCGTCCCAGGCGACGACGAGGGCGTCCGGCTTGCTGTTCTCGAGGACGTAGAACAGCATGGTGGTGAAGCCAAAGAGCGCGTTGGTGGGGCGGCCGTCGGCGGTGCTGAGATAGCGCGTGCCGAAGAAGGCACGGAAGAGAAGGCTGAACCCGTCGATGATGACCAGCCGCTTATCGGGCATGGGGAGGAGTCTACACCGGGGACGGCAGAAGGTCGAAGGTCGAAGGTCGAGGGTGCGAATTCCTTCCAGAAACCGACGTACAATATTCTTGAGGGTTCTTCATGGGGAAGCGAGTACGGGGGTTGGTCGTCGTTTGCACTTTGGGGATCGCGATCGTCGCCATCGGCCAAACAATCCCGGTCACCATCAACCTGGCCGCCGACCGAAAGCCCATCTCCCCGCTCATCTACGGCGTGAACTTCGCCACTCCGGACCAGGCCAATAAGCTTCGGCTTCGTCTCAACCGGAGCGGCGGCAACGCCACCACCCGCTACAACTGGCAGCGCAACGCCACGTCTTCCGCCAGCGACTGGTACTTCCTGAGCCATACCGAAGGCAGCGAAACCCCCAGCGGCAGCGTGGACCAATGGGTCCAGGGCAACCTCAGCTCGATCGTCCCGGGCGGGACGCTCAGTATGATCACGATCCCGACGATCGGCTGGGTCGCCAAAATCCAGGCCAACCGCGGCTCGATGTGGTCGTTCTCCGTCGCCAAATACGGCGCTCAGCAGCAGGTCGAGCCCTGGAACCCCGATGCGGGCAACGGCGTGCGCTCCAATGGCACCCTCATCACCGGCAACGATCCCAATGACGCCAACATCCCGGTGGCGATCAGCTTCCAGCAGGGTTGGCTCGAGCATCTGGTCAGCCGCTTTGGCAATGCCCAAAACGGCGGGATCGCCTACTACCTTCTCGACAACGAGCCGGGGCTTTGGCACGAGACCCATCGTGACGTCCATCCCACCGGCGCGACGATGCAGCAGCTTTTCGACCGCAGCCGCGACGCCGCGCTGCTGATCAAGCAAATCGACCCCACCGCTAAGGTCTGCGGACCCGAGGAATGGGGTTGGCTGAGCTACCTTTACTCTGGGTTCGACTTTCAATGGCTGGGCGCTCACAATTGGCAAGGCAATCCGCCCGATCGCGCCGCCCACGGCAATATGGACCAGGCCCCCTGGCTGCTTCAGCAGTTCGCCGCCGCTTCGGCCGCCGCCGGCAAACGCCTTCTCGACGTTTTCACCCTCCATTACTATCCCCAAGGCAACTACGGGTGGAACGATACGAGTACGAACGCTCAACTCTGGCGGAATCGAAGTACGCGCTCGCTTTGGGATCCCAACTATACGGACGAAAGTTGGATCAACGCAAAGATCAACCTCATCCCGCGCATGCGGCAATGGGTGAGCCAGTTCTATCCGGGCACCCAGCTCGGCATCACCGAGTACAGCTGGGGGGTTGACGATCATATCAGCGGCGCGATCGTCCAGGCGGACGCGCTGGGCATCTTCGGCCGGGAGGGAATTGATCTGGCCAACCGATGGGTCTGCCCGCCGACCGACTCCCGAGTGTTCAAATCCATCCAGATGTACCGAGATTACGATGGCAACGGAGCCGCCTTTGGCGATGTCTCCGTTCGGTGCACCGGGGGGAACCCGGACGTTTTGGCCGCCTTCGCGAGCGAAGAGACCGCCACCGGCCGGGTTAAAGCCATCCTGATCAACAAGAGCCTCACCGATGTCCAGACGGTCCAGGCCACGATCCAGGGCCATCCGCGGATCGGGCGGGTGCGGCTATTCCGGTTGGGGGCAACGGGCGGAATCACCACGATCCAACCTCCGAACAAGAAGAACCCCCTCCTCCTAACGCTTCCGCCGCAATCGATAACGCTGGCGGAAGTTCATTTGTAGGCAAACCTCGGTTCGGCCCGGCAAAAGTCCTTGCGATTCCGTCCGGATTGGCATATCCTAAGGGACCGGAAGGTACTCATGGCTCAGCGGCCTTGGCTTCGTCGAACCCTGTTCACGGTCATCCCGATCGTCGTTGTCTTGGGCGGATCGTATGCCTATATGCGGGCTTCGTTCCCGCAGTTTTACGCCGACACCACGGTCTATTCGGTGAAATACGATCGGCCCCCGGGTTGGAAGGAAGAGCCTCCGGGACCTTTCACCCTCTTCGTTTTCCGCCATCCCAAAGGTTTGGGCACGATGCGCGCCTCGGTCAATGAGATCCAATCGCGCTACAACCCGACGCCCGAGCTCGATACGGGCGGGATCGCCGACCACTACGTGGACATCACGGCGGCCAATATGCCGGAATGGACCGCAAAACGGCTCGAGCCGATCGTGACGAGCCATGAAGAGTTTTCTTTGATCCGCCGTTCGAAGAAAGACAAAACGGTTTACACCGCGTTTTGCTCGAAGGGGAACACTACGGTCGTGGTTAGTCTCTACGCGGGCGGCAAAGCCGCCGCGTCGGTCGACGAACTCCTTCCCGATTTCCGTCAGCTTGTGGGCAGCTTCACGCTCACCCCCAAGCACGTCGTCATCGATGATTAGGCGGCCTTGAGCAGCGTCGGCGGCAGCAGCCGGAGGCTGAGGAACGTCTCCTCGCGGTTCGAAAGCACCGCCGCGCGCTCCATCGTGTTTTCCAATTCGCGCACGTTGCCCGGCCACGCGTAACGGTGAAGGACATCGATCGCTTCGTCGCTCAAGGCAAGCGGACTTCGCCCATTTTCGCGACAAAATCGCTCAAGAAAATGGGTCGCGAGCGGCACGATATCCTCATGCCGGTCCCGCAATGCCGGAATGTGGATCTCGACGACCTGTAACCGGTAAAGCAAATCGAGCCGAAACGTGCCTTGATCGACCGCGTGGCGCAAGTCGCGGTTCGTGGCGGTGACGAGCCGCACGTCGACGCGCGTGGGTTTGGACGCGCCGAGCCGCTCGAACTCGCGCTCCTGCAGCACGCGAAGCAGTTTGACCTGGATGGCGGGCGGAACTTCGCCGATCTCGTCGAGGAAGAGCGTCCCATTGTGGGCGAGCTCGAATCTCCCCTGTTTCGAGCCCTGGGCCCCGGTGAATGCGCCCTTTTCGTAGCCGAAAAGCTCCGATTCCAAAAGAGTTTCGGGCAGCGCGGCGCAGGAAACCGCGACGAACGACTTCGGACTTCGTGTCGAGAGTTCGTGAAGGCTCTTGGCGATCACCTCTTTGCCGGCTCCGCTTTCGCCCGTGATCAGCACCGTCGCCTTCGAATCGGCGACTTGCCGGATCGTCTCCAAAATCTCCTTCATCGCCGGGGATTCGGCGATGAAGCCGCCTTTCTTGGCGGCCGACTTGGGGCGGATCGCCTTGTCCTCGGGTTGCGCCTCAACGGCCGACGCCACAATCCGCTTGAGCACATCGAGGTCGAAGGGTTTGGCGATGTACTCGTACGCGCCGTTGCGAATCGCTTGCACGGCTTGGGGAATCGTGCCAAAGGCGGTCATGATCACCACCGGCAGCTCCGGCTTGGCTTCGCGCAGGGCCAGCATCAATTCATAGCCGGTTTTTCCGGGCATCGTCACATCGGTGACCACACATTGAAACGGCGTTTCCGTCGCCATACGGTAGGCCTCGTCGGCATTTTCGGCCGTCGAGGCCAAGTAGCCCGACTTTTCAAAGGCCACTTGGAGCACGCGCCGGATGTTCGGCTCGTCGTCAACGATTAAAATCGCCGGTTTTTGGCTCATGCTTCCTCCTCGTTCGGAAAGGCGAGAGTGATCCGAGTGCCGTGTCCCGGGCGTGATTCCACCTCGATTCGCCCCTGATGGGCATCCACAATCTTCTTCACCACGCTCATTCCTAGTCCCGTTCCTTGCGGTTTGGTCGTGAAAAACGGGGCGAACAGCCGGTCCCGTTCCTCTTCCGCCATTCCTTTGCCATTGTCGGCGATCGCCAGCTTTGACCCCGCCACTTCCACCGTCACCCGACTGCCGGCGCGGCAGGCGTGATGGGCGTTGCGCAGCAGATTGCGAAGCACCTGCTCGATGCGAAGCGGGTCCAAGTTAATGATCGGTGCATCGGGATTCGATTCAAAGACCAGTTCGATGCCATCGTGTTCAAAATGAGCCCGTTCGCCCTCGGCCACTTTGCGAGCGAGTTCGGCCAAATCGATCGGATGGCGCTCCAATTCAAAGGGCCGCGCAAACTCGAGAAAGTCGCCGCAGAGACGGTCGAGCTTGACGATTTCTTCTTCGATGATCCCCCCGAACTCGGCGGCTTCGCCCCCTAGCGCCTGCACCATCTGGGCCGCGCCGCGCATCCCGGTCAGCGGATTTCGAATCTCATGCGCGATCGCGGCGGTCATCTGGCCGATCTCGGCCATTCGGCGCGCCTCCGCCAATTCGCGCTCGATGGCGAGCGCCCGGCGGGCTTTGGCGTAGAGCCGCGCGTTGGCCACCGCGAGCGTGACCTGCCCGGCGACCGAGCGGGCCGCGGCCAACTCCTTGCGCGAGTAGTCGCGTTCGCCCGACCGCCGCGAAAGGCAAAGGACGCCAAGCATCCCGAGCGGTGGGGTCTGGAGGGGCACCACGAGCGAAGAACCGATGTCGGCGCGGCGCTTGTGGACCTTGCCTCCCAACAGGGCGTGCTCAAACGGGTCGCGAACAAGCATCGGCTCGCCGGTCTTGAGGGCGACGCCGGCGATGCCTTCGCCGGCGCGGATGACGAGGCCCAACGGCGCTTTGGCGTCGGTGCCGGCCCGGGCCGCGAGGCGATAGTCGGAGTCCTCGGCAGGCCCGTCGTCATCCCTCGTCCTTCGATCCTCGTCCTTCAAGAACAGGGTCGCACCAGACGCCTGAAACCAATCGACGCAGATCTCAAGGGCGCGACGCAGATAGCTTTCCAGGCTCTCGTCGGCGCTGCTCGGCTCGGCGAGCTCGAAGAGCGAGAGGAGGTCGTCGCGGGGGGGCTCGGCCAGGGCCATCCCCTAGATTGTCGGCGAATTCGGATCGATCCTCGAAGGAAGGCGCGGCAGAGGCTAGGGCTTATGCGGGATACGATGCAGGGTCACCGTAACCCAACCGGTCCGTTGGGTGGACTTGAGCGCAAAGCCGCGAGTGGAAAGATCAGCAGTGTGGGCGTCCCTCTGAATTCGAATGTCTTCTCCCAAGGGCCCGGTGAACCATGCATGCTTGGTCCCGGTTTGAAAAGGCATTTCGCCCTGGTGGAGGTCGAGGTGGTAGCCAAGCGGAAGGAGCTCCTTCTTGGCCGCATCGAGGAGGTCATCGAAGTCTGCCTCAAAGGAAAAGGTGACAAAGGCATTCTCCTGCGCCGCTCGACGGGCTTCGGCGGTGACGACCGATCGGTTCTTGATCGGACGACGGCCCGTCAGGAATCGGAACGGTGGCTCATCCTGGGCATTTTGAGCCGGCGTTGGGCCAAGGGCGCGCCATCCGACGAAGGCGGCCCCCGCGACCGCCAAAACCAGGAGGATGAACCGAGCACGGCGGTGGTGCCGAGGGTTGGCCATGAATCTTCGGCTCGATTCTAGCGGAGAACCCGGTTCTTGAGCCCTGTATACTGAAATCGGACTCATGACGCGGACTTCGGGACGATTTCGCCATACGGCCTTGGCCGCTTGCCTTGGCTTGGGCGCCCTCGGGGTGGCCTCGGCGATTGGAAGCCGTTCCGGCCCGCCCACCGCCCACCGCCAACCGCCGACCCCGAAAACCATCGTTTACAACCGCGACGTCCAGCCGATCCTCAGCAAGCACTGCTGGCCCTGCCATGGCCCCGATGCCGCCATCCTCGAAAAGACCGGCAATATGCGCTTGGACAGCTTCAAAGGCGCGACGGAGGATCGAGGGGGGTACCAGGCGATCGCCCCTGGCCATCCGGAAAAGTCGAAGCTGATGGAGCGCGTCAACGCCGCCGCGCCGATGCAGATGCCGCCGCCGGGCGCCCCGGTTCCCCCGCTGACCCCCGAGCAAAAGGCGATCCTGAAAAAGTGGATCGAAGAAGGGGCGGAATTCAAGGGGCATTGGGCGTTCGAAGCGCCGAAGCTTCCGCCGCCGCCCCCGGTCAAAGACGTGAACTGGCCCAAAGGCCCGATCGATCGTTTCGTGCTTTCTTTGCTGGAATCGAAGGGCCTCAAACCGGAACCGGAAGCGGACCGTGCGACGCTGATCCGTCGGCTAAGCCTCACCCTCACCGGCCTGCCGCCCACCCCGGCCGAAGTTGACGCTTTTGTTAAGGATAAGGCGCCAAACGCTTATGAAAAAGTGGTCGATCGTCTGTTAGCCAGCCCGCGCTACGGCGAACATCAAGCTCGGTATTGGCTCGACGCCGTCCGCTATGCCGACACCCACGGCCTGCATATCGACAACGAGCGCGCGGTGTTTCCCTATCGCGACTGGATCGTGCGCGCCTATAACCAGGACCTGCCGTTCGACCAGTTCACCAAGTGGCAGCTGGGCGGCGACCTGATGGCCAACCCGACGCGCGACCAAATGATCGCCACGGGATACGTTCGTATGAACCCGACGACCGCGGAAGGCGGCGTCATTGAAGCCGAATTTTTGGCCAAAAACACCTTTGACCGCGTGGACACCACCGCGACCACGTTCCTCGGTCTCAGCCTTGGGTGTGCCAAGTGCCACGACCACAAATACGACCCGCTCAGCACGAAGGACTACTACTCGATGTACGCCTTCTTCAACAGTACGCAGGACCCGGTGCTCGACGGCAATCTGAAGCTCCACCAGCCCGTGATGAAAGCGCCGACTGACGAGCAGGAGAAAGAATCGGCTCGGCTGCGCGCCGCGATGGACCGCGAAATTCAAGCGGTCGTGCTGGATGACGCTCGCAAATGGCTGTTGGCCAACACGCTGGAGCCGCCCGCGATCGGCAAATGGGAACTCTCAGCCGGGCACGAGGCCAAGACCTTCGACGAAGCCTTCGATCGCGACTTCGGTCCCGAGCCGAATGGGGTCGAGGCCGCCGTGAAGTGGGTACCGTTCAACTACGCCGAGAATACGATTCGCGAGGGGATCGCGCAAAAGGACATCGGCGCCGGATACTTGAAGACAACGATCACAAGTAAGGAAGGCGGCGAGTATCAGATTCGACTGGGGAGCGACGATGGGATCAAAGTTTGGGTGAACGGCGCCCTCGTCCATTCGAACAAAGTGCTCCGACCCCTGGCCGCGAACCAAGACACGATCAAGGTGACCTTTAAACCGGGCGCGAACGACGTGCTGGTCAAGATCGTCAATGCGGGCGGCGGGGAAGGTATCTACTTCGGGCTCACCGATGAGCGCGGACGTCGGCTCAACGGGGCCAAAAAGACCTTAGCGGACGAGAAAGCGAAGCCGGACGCGACCAAAACCGCGGTGGAGGCCTTTCTCGAGCTTGGACCGGAGTCGGAAAGCGCCAAGCGGTTCCGCAAGGACCTGGCCGACTTTCGGCGGCTCGACGAGGCGATTCCCTTCACCTACATCGCCCGCGAAATGAAGAACCCGCGGCCCGCCTATGTGCTCAAACGCGGCCATTACGAGACTCCGGGAGAACGGGTGGACCGCAACGTGCCTAAGCTGTTTGGGGCTTGGGCCGAGGGGCGGCCGAAAAACCGGCTCGGGCTGGCCCAGTGGCTTGTCGACCGGCGCAATCCTTTGACCGCCCGCGTGTTTGTCAACCGGGTTTGGCAGCAGCATTTCGGGGATGGGATCGTGCGCTCGCCGGAAGACTTCGGGGTGCGCGGGGAGTGGCCCACGAACCCGGAATTGCTCGACTTTTTGGCCGTAACCTTTATGGATCAAGGATGGTCGTTGAAAAAACTCCACAAATCCATTCTGATGAGCGCGGCCTTTCGGCAGGCCTCCACCGGGTCGGCGGCCAAGCGACTCAAAGATCCCGACAACCGCTTCCTTTCGCGCGGGCCGCGCTTCCGGCTCGACGCGGAAGTGGTGCGGGACCAGGCGCTCTATTTGGCGGGACTCCTGGTGGAAAAGCCGGGAGGGCGCGGCGACAAGCCTTACCAGCCGTCCGGCCTTTGGGAAGCGATCGCGTATCCAATCAGCGACACCGCCCGATACGTCCAGGACAAGGGCGATGCCCTCTATCGAAGGAGCCTCTATCTTTTCTGGAAGCGCACCAGCCCGCCGCCCACGATGATGATCTTCGATGCGCCGATGCGCGAATCATGCGTCGTCAAGCGCTCGCGAACGAACACGCCCACTCAGGCGCTCGTGACGCTGAATGAAATCGGGTTCGTCGAGGCCGCGCGAAAGATGGCGGAACGGGTCTATCGGGCCAAGCCCAGCGATGCGGCTCGGCTCGATTTCGCGTTTCGCGCGGCATGCGGCCGCTCGCCTTCGGCGAACGAGTCGGCGATTCTGATGAATCTGCTGAAAACCCGTCGAGCCGGCTACGAAACCAATCCGGACGCGGCGAAGAAGCTGCTCTCGGTGGGCGAGACCAAGCGCGATGAGTCGCTACCTGCCCCCGAGGTCGCGGCATGGACGCTGGTCTGCAACGCCTTGCTGAATTTGGACGAGGTACTGACGCTGCACTAAGCCAAGGAACGAACGCATGGATCCACGACGCGAAAACGAACTCATCATGACCCGGCGCCAGCTGTTTGGCCGCGCCACCCTCGGCGTCGGCACCGCCGCCCTGGCCACCTTGCTGAAGGCGGAGGGTCTCCAGGGTCCGCAAGTCAAAGGGCCCCGCCCCAAAACCCACCTCGGCCAGCCCGGTCTGCCCCACTTTGCCCCCAAAGCCAAGCGCGCCATCTACCTCACGATGAACGGTGGCCCCAGCCAAATCGACCTTTGGGACTACAAGCCGAAAATGGGCGAGTCGTTCAACGAAGAACTGCCCGATCGGATCCGCCGTGGCCAGCGCATCACCACGATGACCAGCGGCCAGCAACGCTTTCCCGTTGCCCCGAGCCGCTACAAGTTCGAGCGGCACGAAAACAATCAGGGTGAGATCTACGTCAGCGAGCTCCTGCCCAACACGGCCAAGGTGATCAAGGACCTTTGCCTGATCAAATCGATGTACACCGAGGCGATCAATCACGATCCGGCGGTGACCTACATCCAAACGGGAAGCCAGCTTCCGGGCCGGCCCAGCATCGGGTCGTGGCTCAGCTACGGGCTGGGAAGCGAATGCGACGACTTGCCCACCTACGTGGTGCTACACTCGACCTGGAGCAGCCGCGCCGACGCCCAGGCCGTCTTCACCCGGCTTTGGGGCGCCGGATTCCTCCCCAGCGAACACCAAGGCGTGGCGATGCGTAGCCAAGGCGACCCGGTGCTTTTCCTCAAAGATCCGGAAGGGCTCGACCGCATGTCGCGACGCCAGGTGCTGGATGCGGTTTCGCAGTTGAACCAGCTTCAGTTGGGGCACTTTGGCGACCCCGAGATTTCGGCGCGGATCGAGCAGTACGAGATGGCGTACCGCCTTCAGACGAGTGTGCCCGATCTCATGGATTTAAGCAAAGAGCCCGCTTCGACCTTTGAACTTTACGGCGAAGACGCCAAAAAACCGGGCACTTTTGCGGCAAACTGCCTCCTCGCGCGGAGGCTCGCCGAGCGCGGCGTCCGTTTCACCCAGATCTTCCATCGGGGCTGGGATCAGCACGGCAACCTCACCGGCGATCTGCCGCTGCAGGCCAAAGACATCGACCGCGCCTGTTACGGCCTGATCACTGACCTCAAACAGCGGGGCATGCTCGATGACACGCTGGTGCTTTGGGGCGGCGAGTTCGGCCGCACCACCTATTGCCAGGGACCGCTCAGCCGCGAGAACTACGGCCGGGACCACCATCCGCGATGCTTCACGATGTGGATGGCGGGCGGAGGATCCAAGCCGGGGGTCAGCTACGGCCAGACCGACGACTTCAGCTACAACATTGTGGATAAGGATGGGCAGATTCTCGATCCGGACCCGATCCGGTTCACGCCGCCGGCCGTGCACGTGCACGATCTGAACGCGACGATCCTGCATTTGATGGGGATCGACCACGAGCGGCTCACGTTCCTTTATTCGGGACGCGACTTCCGATTGACCGACGTGCACGGGTTTGTGGTGAAGGATTTGGTGGCATAGCCGCTTCACCCTTATTGAAAAGCCAACCGGGACGGGAGTTGGGGGTGAAGGTTCCGGGGCGCAAAAGCGGGTTGCCGATCCGTCCTATACTGATACGAAGCTTTTTCGGAGACCCGAATCGATGCCCCTCCTCCCCATCGTCCTCGTTGCCGCCGCGCTCTTCCTAGGCGCCTACTTCGTCTACGGCCGGTGGCTGGCGCGGATCATGAAGCTCGACCCCGAGGCGCCAATGCCCTCGGAGGCGATGCGGGACGACGTGGACTACATCCCGACCGAGCCCAAGTTCCTGCTCGGCCAGCACTTCAGCGCGATCGCGGCAGCGGGGCCGATCGTCGGCCCGATTCTGGCGGGGGTGATGTTCGGCTGGCTGCCCGCGCTGATCTGGATCATCGTCGGGGCGATCCTCATTGGCGGGGTTCACGATTACATGGCGCTGGTCGCTTCGGTGCGGCACAAGGCGCGCTCGATCGCCGAAGTGGTGCGGGACCACATGAGCCCGCGCAGCTACATGCTGTTTCTGGCCTTCATTTGGTTTGCCCT
>CAYONY010000022.1:0-17016 GCA_964405415.1 uncultured Fimbriimonadaceae bacterium
CATGGTCTCTTTTCGGGGTTGGGGAGGGTTGAAGTCAACCGGACTTGGTTCGCTTTGGGGGCGGACGACCTTGGGCGGGTCGGAATTTGACCCGGATCACTTTTTGCCTCACGACTTTTCCACCTTTTCGCAGGTGACCAGAACAGGCTCACTTCTTTCGTCTGCGCCACGCTCCCCGACCCCAGGTAGCGAGGCAGGCGGACCGGATGCCTCGTGCCGAGTCTGTGCGTGAAAGAGGGAGAACTTGCAAGCGGGTACGATGACAGTGGAGGCAAATCGAGGTGTCGGAACCCTTTGTGGGAATTGGTTTTCCGCGTCGGCGCGCGCACAGGTTCGCATCCTTCGCTTCGCTCGAGGACAGGCTTGCATCGCACGTGAGCGTGGCGCGCTCAGTCGAGGAGGTAGGCCTGTGCGGGCCAGGTCCACTGTACAATCAACCCCGACAAACGGCACGAACCTCCGCGTGTCGGGGGCACTTTTTGCGAGAGGCTTTTGTCTGGGCCACCTATCGCCATCGACCAGTCTGTGTGGCGTTGTTCCTTTCTGCATGTGTCATTTGTTGTCTTGCTGGTCAAGCTCGTAAAACACAACAATTGATCCAGATAGAGTCAGGTGGAAGTTACACAGCTAGTGTGACCAGTGTTGTAAACAATTCCAAGAGGGGTCGACGTTGCTGGGGTGCGTTTGAGGGGTCATCTAGTAGAATAATAGAGGAGGTGAAGCTAACTAAAGCGAATCGCTTGGTGTTCATTCCATTTTCCGTATATTCCGATCTTTCTAACATTAATCACCTTCGAGTGTCCGTTACTTCAAGAGGCTGCAAGGTGATTCTTGAAGGAGGCGATGCGGGGACGTCATTTATGGCGGAGGTGACAGTGATAGGCGAAAAAGTGTCTAAGCGTGTTGTTCGTGATGGGGCTTTTCCAGGTTCTCATTATGAAGAAACTACTTATACAAACAAGCGGGTGATTGACTGAGCAATAGGAAGATAATTTGCGGGAGTTGCACTTAGTCCATCCACTAGGAAGTGGGAAGTGGAAGCGGTTGGAACTGCAACTTTCCTCTTGGTAGTGACATACTTTGGGAAGTAGCCGGGACAGACCTCCTTCCTCTCGTTTGTGCCACGCTCCCCGACCCCAGGTTACGGGGCAGGCAGACCGGAGGGCTCGTGCCGGGTCTGTGCGGGACCGCAGGATGCTAAGGAAGCAGTTCCCTCACCCCAGTTCCGGAACCTCCACCCCCTTGCCCCCTCCTCCTTCAAAGGAGGAGGGGGAGACCTCACCCCTCTCTTACGATCGACACTTTCGCGTTCATCGGGCCGGGGGCGCCCGCCATCGGGGCGTTCGTCCAGTCGCACTCCATCTTTTGGAGCTGGCCGGAAGCCGGATCGATCCACATCTTGCCTTCGCTGGCGGCGGGCCGATCGCCCCCGGTCTCTTTGAACTTGAAACGGACCACAAACCACACCGCGTCGCCTTGCTTTTGAGTGGCGTCGACCCGGTACTCGGTACGTCCCGCGATACCGCCGTTCTGCGGGCTTGAAGGGAAGTCGTGGGTCCACGCATCGCCCACCTTCACCTCTTTGCCGGGGGAGATGAAGCTGGTCATACGGGAGGTCCGCACCTCGGAAGGGTTCGGGGTTTCGCCCTTCACCGCCACCAATTCGCCGTTGGGCCGGTAGACGGTGGTTCGCGCCGGGGCCTCCGGAATCGCGTTCACGAGGCCGCCGTAGACGACTTTGGCGTCGGATGCTTTGGATTCCAACGTGTACTCGCCGCTGGTTTCGACGGCGACGACGCGTTCGGTCAGCCGCATCGTGTATTCGGCGGCGGTGCCCTGCAGGTCGATCTTGACCGAAACCTGGAGTTTCGAGACTTCATCGACCCGAGGCCGACGCTCGAGCCGAGCGCCCTGGAGGGAGGCGAGCCCGACGAAGACGACGGCGGCAAGTTGGGTCATCGACATACGGAAACTTCCTTGGGCACGATGCGCGCGGCAACGGCGTCCAAAGGATGAGACGGATGGAACAGGCGGGCAAGTTGCTGGTCGTGGCGGGACTCAGTTTGGCGGCGGTGGGCGCGCTGCTTTGGCTGGGGCAAAGCGTGCCTTGGCTGAGGTTGGGACGGCTGCCGGGAGACCTCGCGATTCAGCGCGACGGTTTTTCGTTTTTCTTCCCGATCACGACGATGCTGCTGCTCTCGGCGCTGGCGACCGGGATTTTTTGGCTGATCGGGACGCTGCGGCGCTAAACTGGCCCGAAGCCCCATGTCCACTCTTCGCGCGGTAACCCTCGATTGCGCCGGCACCCTCGTGCGGGTGGACTGGCAGCCGAGCCGGTTTGCGGTGGAGTGCGCGGCGGAGGCGGGACTGGAATTGGAGGCGGACCCGGCGCGCGGGGTTTACGATCGCCTTCTTGGAAGCCGATGGGGCCACTATCGCCAGCTCAACTTGACCCGGGATGAAGCGGTGCTCGATGGCTTTTGGAAGGAGCTGACCCGGGATTGGCTGGCCGAATTGAAGGTGGCGCCACGCTGGGAAGCGCCGGGGTTTGCCGCGGCTTGGGAAGGACTTTATGGATCGACCCATCGCGTATTTTCGCTCTACGACGACACGGTGGAAGTCTTGGCGATGCTCCGAGCGCGGGGTCTGCAGGTGGCGGCGCTGAGCAATTGGGACTATTCGCTCCACCGGGTGCTTCGCCTTTTGGGGATCTACGCCGCATTCGATACGGTCGTGGCCTCGCTGGAGGAAGGGGTGGAGAAGCCGGACCCCCGTCTTTTTGCGATCATTCGGGAGCGGTTGGGAGTGGAGCCCGAAGAGGCCTGGCATGTGGGGGACGATCCGATTGACGACGTGCAGGGCGCGTTGGGCGCGGGGATGCGGGCGACCCTGCTCGATCGGGGCGGCGACGAGCTCTTGCCGACGCGCATCACGCGATTGGACCGATTGGCGGAGGCGCTGGATTGGACCGCCTGAGCGACTACGACTACGAGCTGCCGCCGGAACGGATCGCGCAAGAGCCGCTCGAAGACCGTTCGGCTTCGCGGATGCTGCACCTGGACCGCACGACCGGCGCGATCGTCCATCGGAGGTTTCGCGAAATCGTCGAGGTTCTGAAAGCGGGCGATCTGCTGGTGGTGAACGATACGCGCGTGACCGCCAGGCGGCTTTTTGGGCGGCGGGCAAGCGGCGGAGCGGTCGAGCTGCTGCTCCTTCGGGAGACCGCGCCTGGCGTTTTTGAAGCGCTGGCCAAACCGGGCCGCCGGCTCAAACCGGGAAGCCAGGCCGAGTTTGGCGAGGGGCTGATGGCGGTTTTCGGCGACGTTGGCGAGGGAGCCACGCGCGAGGTGCACCTCATGGGCGATCCCGTGGCGGTCCGCGCGCGGCTGTCGGCGGCGGGCCAGACGCCCTTACCGCCTTACATCCACACCGCCTTGGTTGATCCCGAGCGGTATCAGACGGTCTACGCCGAACCGGGGGGTAGCGCGGCGGCGCCCACCGCCGGACTCCATTTCACGCCGGAGATCTTTGCCGCGCTCGGGGCCAAGGGGGTCCGGGTGGCCAAAGTCACGTTGGATGTCTCCCTCGATACCTTTCTGCCGGTCTCGGCGGAGAACCTGGACGAGCATACGATGCACGGCGAACAGGCAACGGTGCCGGATGCGACGGTGCGAGCCATCGCGGCATGCCAAGGAAGAATCGTTGCCGTGGGCACGACGGTGGTGCGAACGCTGGAGTCGTTCGCCGTTGCCGGCCGCCGTGTTGAATCCGGCACGCGAACGACTCGGCTCTTTATCCGGCCCGGATTCGCGTTTCAAGTGGTCGACGGCTTGCTGACCAACTTTCATATGCCCCGCACGACGATGCTGGTGCTGGTATCCTCGTTGACGAGCAGGGACCGGATCCTGTCGGCCTATCAAGAGGCTCTTCGGACGGGATACCGGTTTTTGAGTTTTGGAGACGCGATGCTGGTGCTTTGAGGTCCGGAAGGGGCCTTTCTCAAGCCCGTTTCAAGTAGAATCTCCGGAAGCTTGCTTGTGAGGAAGAGTTGAAAAAGAAAGAGTTTGATCCCCTGGCCTATATCGAAAGCGGGTTCTTGGACAGTCGAAAGGAGAAGAAGGGCGATAACGGCGAGTTGGACGTTTCGCTGCCTTCGATGAAGGATTATCTGAGCGGCGAGAAATCCGGCGGCAAGGCGGCCCGCGACGCCTCGAAGCGGTTCCGCAAAACCGAGATGAGCGCCCCCCGCCCTCGAAGGGTGAAATCGGGCAAGAAGACGATCGTCATCGACCCCAATCTCCAAGAGGTCTGGCAGTCGCTTCCGCGAAATGTAGAGTTTCTCTGCAGCTTTTTTGACGATTCGATCACGGCGAATTATTACCGCGGGAACTTCAAGGAGAGCCGGGAAGATCTGGTCAAGCGGCTCCTCGATCCGCAGCTTTCGCTCGAAGAAACCAGCCGTTTGCTCGGGGTTTGTCCGGCCACCGTGCGGCGCTACACCAATCGAGGGTGGCTGAACCATCATCGGACGGTGGGCGGCCAGCGCCGGTTCCGGCTGAGCGATGTGGTTCGATTTGTGGAAGCCCACGGCCGGTTTCCCGAGGAGTGAGGGTTGGGCGACGGGAAGCTCCGCGTCGCCATGTTTTCGGACAGTGCGCTGCCGATTCTCAACGGCGTCAGCGTGAGCATCGATCTGCTCGTGCGCGAGCTCCGGAATCAAGGCCATTCGGTGCACGTCTTTACGGCGGCCCACTTTCGCTATCGCGACCCCGATCCCAACACGTACCGGTTTCCGGCGCTCGAAACGCCGTGGACGAAGAACTATCCGCTGGCGATCCCGCCGTTTTACGGCATGCTGCGGGCGTTCCGGCGGCATGAATTCGATGTGATCCACACGCATACTCCCTACACGGTGGGATTCGTGGGGCTGCGCTGGGCCGAATCGCACGGGTTGCCGATCGTTTCGACCTACCACACGCTTTACGACCGGTACGCCCACTACATTCCGTTCTTCCCGAGGCGGTATGTGCGGTTCAAGATCGCCAAGCACACCAACTTCTATTACAACTCAGTGGATCAGGTGATCACGCCGAGCCCGGCGGCGATGCGCTGGCTTCAGCGGCATTCCGTGGAGCGTCCTATCCACGTAATTCCGACCGGCGCTCCCGAGGGGCAGATGCTCGATCGAAGCGAAGTTCGGCAATTGCTTCACATCAGTCCGGAGCATCGCGTCTTGCTCTACGTGGGCCGCGTGGCGCCCGAAAAGAATCTCGCGGTGCTTCTGGAAGGGGTCGCTCTGGCGATGAAGGAGGACGATGCGTTGCGGCTTTGGCTGGTGGGCGATGGCCCCTATCGCAAGGCGTGCATCGAAAAGGCGCGCGCGTTGGGCATCGGAGATCGGGTGTCGTTTGCCGGCTTTGTGCCTCGAGCGGAGGTCGATCGATACTACGCGGCAGCGGATCTGTTTGTCTTCAGTTCGATTACCGAAACTCAAGGGTGGGTGGTGCAGGAAGCGATGGGCTATGGTCTCCCGGCGGTCGCGGTGGCGGGCGGCGGCGCGGCCGATACGATCGTGGATGGCGTCAACGGGTTTATGGTTGCCAACGAGGCGCAAGCTCTGGGCAAGGCGATCGGGCGGGCGCTCGGCGACGAGGCGCTCTATGCGCGGCTTGCCGCCGGCGCGCGGCGGGCGGTGCATCGGTTCTCCGGCGAGGACATGGCTCGAGAGGTTGCCCGGGTCTACCGCTTGGCGATCGGCAACCGATCGCATCGGGAGGCTCCGCTTGTCCATGCATGAGAACCTCGCTTCCGAGGCGAACGGCGCCGAGCCGGAATTCGATCGACGCCCGGCTGGGTATGGACCGCTGTGGGCGTTTGTCGGCGCGCTGCTGGCCTTGGCGGCGCTTAAAGTGGGGCTCGCCTATTTGGCGGTCCCGCTCGGGATCATCAAATTGGCCGAGATCCTGATCACGATCGTGTTTGTGGCGGTGCCGGTTTATGCACTCTATCGGGCGGCCGCGATTCGGTGGTCGGTGAAGCTCGGGTTGGGCATGGTGGTGCTCGGGGTGCTCGTCCACGTCGGGCTGCAGGTTTTGGGGCGTCAAGTCCTGGGTACTTGGGATGTCGGGGGGAAGATCCTGTTGGCGCTGCGCGATCTGGGCCTGTTTGCGTGGTGTGTGGGGCTGGGTGCAACGCTCGCGTCGATCCTGCGCGATCGCAACCTGTTGATTCCGGTTTCGATTTTCTTGGCCGGTTTCGACGTGTTTCTGGTGCTGACGCCGATTGGCCCGGTGAAGCAGATTCTCAAAGCCGCTCCCGACCTTCCCCAGCAGTTGTTCCTCAACATTCCGGCGGCGACGGCGCAACCCACAACCGGGGCTCCGGTTCCGTTTGCGTTCATCGGACCGGCCGACTTCGTGTTCATGGCCATGTTCTTCATTGCCCTTTTCCGCTTCGGCATGAACGTTCGCACAACGGCGGTTTGGCTGGCTCCGGCGATTTTGGCGTACCTGGGGCTGAGCCTTCTCGTCGGGGCGATTCCGTTGCTGGTGCCGATCGGTCTGACCGTGTTGATCGTCAACTGGAAACAGTTCCGGCTGAACGCCGAGGAGTGGGGATCCACGGCGTTGATCGCTCTCTTGGTGGGCGGGGCTATCTGGTGGGGGGCGACGCGGCCAGCGCCGCCAACTGGGCCTTCGCTGTCGGGGGCCGGCCCAGACGCTTCAGAATCGGCAGGCTCGCCTGGGCCAGGGCAACCGGATCGATCCCCGTAGGCATTCCAGACCGTTCCAAAAAGTACACCAAGTCTTCGGTGGCGAGGTTGCCGCCCGCGCCCGGTGCATACGGACAGCCGCCTAACCCCCCCGCGCTCGCGTCGAAGGCTTCGATCCCCAAGTCAAGGGCCCGGGCGACGTTGGCGATGGCGGTGCCGCGCGTATCGTGGAAGTGATAGGCGAATCGGGAGGCGGGAGCCAACTTAAGGAGCTCGGGGGTCATCCGGGCGACCTCCAAAGGAACGGCGACCCCGATCGTATCGCCGATGCTGAGCTCATCGACCCCGATTTCGAGCAGCCGTTCCGCCACGTGGACGACGGCGGAGGGCGCGATAGGGCCGGCATAGGGGCACGCGAACGCGGTGCTGATGTAGCCTCGAATCCACCCTTTAGGGACGGCGTCGCGAAACGCGGCCGCGACCTCGGCGAAGACGGCCAAAGATTCGGCCACCGTCATGTTGATGTTCTTTTGGGTAAACGCGTCGCTGGCGGCGGTGAAGAGGGCGATGCGCGAAACGCCAACCTCGACCGCGCGTTCGAGCCCTTTCAGGTTGGGGACGAGGGCGGAATAGGCCGGTCCGGGCGGCAGGAGCGGCCAAAGCTCGGCCGCATCGCCAAGCTGCGGGATCCACTTGGGGGAAACGAAGCTGGTCGCTTCGATCTCGCGCAGCCCCGCGGCGGCCAGGCGCTCGATAAAAGCGATCTTTTCGGCGGTTACGATGGGCGCCGGTTCGTTTTGCAGCCCATCGCGAGGCCCAACTTCGACGATGCGGATCACGGCTCGACTTTACACCGTCGAAGCGGGCTCACTTGCGTCGACGCCGAAGAAGCGCAAGCGCTCCTACGCCGAGCACGCCCAGAGTGGCCGGCTCGGGCACGGCGTTGTAGCGGATATGGCCCGTGTTGCCGCCGCCGCCCGGAAACGTCCCATCGACGCGAACATGGAGCCCGTACCCGTCGATGTCGGCGGTCGGTGAAAGAGAGGTGAACGTGAAGGACTCCGATTCGTTGGCGGTGAGGCCGACGTTGGCGTTGGCGGCGCGCCATCCGGCAATGCCGCCCGTCCCCGCGTTGCTGTTCTTTTCCTTCCAATCGCCGGCGCCGGTGACGAAGTCCGCATTGCCGGCGCTGAAATCGCTGGAGTCGGAAAGCACCCAGAAACCGATCACATCGGTGACCGCATAGGCCGTGTTGTTATAGACGAACGACGGGCTTGCGCCAAGGGAAACCTGGTAGGTCAGGTTGTTGCTTGTGGTGATCGAAATGCCAGAGAATTGCCCGGTGATATTGAACGAACTGATGGATTGGGCCTGGACAAGCCCGGCGCCAAGGGCGAAGGCGGCAATCCCGGCGACGCGAGAGAAGCGAGCGGAAAGATTCAACATAAAGAACTCCAAACGAAGGCAATCAAAAGTCAAACGCAATCTTGGAGGAGAGTATGGCAAGCGGTGTTCCAATGAGCCCCGGTTCCCGCGAACCCAGAGTTTCTTTGTCGAAACCTGGGATTTTTGCCGGCCCGTCAAGGCGTTTGGGTTGCCGGCTCGATGCGAAGAAGCAGTTCGCCCTCTTGAACTTGGCGCCCCTTTTCGGCTTGAAGCTCGCTCACTGCCCCATCGAACGGGGCCAAAAACGCCTGCTGCGTCTTCATCGCCTCAAGCACGACAAGCTTTTGGCGATGGGCAACCGTTTCGCCGGGCGCCACGAGAACGTCGACGATGAGTCCGGGCATGGGAGCAAAGATCTCGCCAGTCTCCGCACCACCCGCACGCCGAGCCCGGTTCGAAGAAGGTTTTTCGATGCGGTAGACCTGGCCACGGTACGAGACCCAAACGGCATCGCCCTGACGGATTGCCACGGCCGAATGCTGCCCGGAAGGCGTCCGTACCGCCGACCGGTCGGCCAGGGGAAGGACCTCGGCGTCGGAATCCTCAAGCTCGACCTCGACGCCGTTGACCAAGCGTTTCATTCCGGCCTCTCGGCCCGATAGGCGGCCGCCGCCTCGACGAAGGCCCGGAAAAGGCGTTGGGTTGCCGGGTCTTCGAGGGTGCGTTCGGGGTGCCACTGAACGCCAATCATCCAAGGCCGGTCGTTGGCTTCAATGGCTTCGATGGTTCCGTCGGTATGGGCGGCGGAAGTGCGAAGACCTTGCCCAAGCCTCGCAACGGCCTGATGATGGTAGCTTTTGCCCTTCATTGCCGACGCCCCGACGATTTCGGCAAGGCGGCTATCGCCCTCGAGGCAATAGTCGGCGAGGGTGCCTCCGGTGTGGCGGTCGTCGCCAACGCGATCGGGAAGATGCTGCTCCAGCGTGCCGCCCCGAGCAACATTGAGGAATTGGCATCCGTAGCAGATTCCAAAAACCGGGAGATTCGGATCGATCTGCGCCAGGAGCGCTTTCTCAAGGGCGAACCGGGCCGGGTCCTGAAGCTCCACCATGGCGTGGTTGGCCTCGCCGAATTCGCGGGCATCGATATCGTTGCCACCGGGGATGAGCCAGCCATCGAGCAACGGGGCCACCGCTTCCGGATCGGCGGTGGGGGGGATGACGATGGGGACGCCGCCCGCCTCGGAAATCGCTTGAGCATAGTTCCAATTCAGGCTGAACGACCCTCGGGTCCGCGCATCCTCGGGCAGGCTCTTGCACTCGACGGTGATACCGATTATAGGTTTGCCGCGCATCATCTATTCCGGGTTGACCAAGCCGGTGATGGTCTCGACATTGGCCTTCACTTGATTCAAGAAATCGGCCGCCCCCACGCCATTGATTAGGCGATGGTCGAACGTGAGGGTGAGGTTGACGAGGCGCTTCAGCTTGATTTCGTCGACGACCTCGTTGTCCAGGCCGTTGAAAACTTCGCCCAAGAAGAGGACGCCGACCGAGGGGGCGACCAGCACCGGTACGGCTTGGCGAAGCTTGGCGTGCTGCATGTTCGTAATGCTGAGCGTGACCGCTTCATGGGCTTGGTCTTTGCCGCCGCGGGCCTCCTCAATCCGCGCGCGCGCCGCTTCGGCAAAGGCCCGCCAATTCATTTTGTCGGCTCCGTCGACCGTCGCCAGCACGAGTTCATCGTCGGGCAGCGCGACCGCAATGCCCAGGTGCACGTCGTCATAGGTTCGCACCGTTTCGTCGCCGCGAAGCGCGCTTCGGAAAAGCGGATGGGCGGCCATCGCGCGGGCCACCGCATAGGCAAACATCGTGAACGCAGAGGGTTGAAAGGCGCTGCCGGAGGCCTTGATTCGGGCGCGCATGCGTTCGATCGGCTCCCAATCGGCGACGACGGTGATCGTTCCGGGCACGACAAGCTGAGTGCCCCGAACCAAACGAGAACTTAAGAGTCGCTGTTTGGGTCCCATCGGCTCATCGCGGAATCCGGTCCCGCTTGCGCCGGCGCTGGGCGTGCCGCCAGAGAGGAACGCGTCGATATCGGCCGGCATGAGCTTGGCTCCCCCTGCGGCCAGCTTGGCCAAATCGGCTTCGGAAACGCCTTTCTCTTTGGCGTAGGCCCGCGTTCGCGGGGGAATCCCCGCATTGCGGGTTTCGCCGGTGCCGCTCGAAGCCGCCGGTGCTTCTACCTTGGCCTCGGCGGCGGCGGGCGCTCCGTGCACTTCCATTTCGCGGACGCCGTCGCCGACTTCCATGTTGGCCACCGCGGAGCCAATCGGGAGAATCGTGTCGACTTCGGCAAGCCATTCGGTGAGGCGGCCCTCATAGGGGGACTCCACATCCATGACCGCTTTGTCGGTCTCCATCTGGTAGATCGGCTCGTCGCGCTTGACCGGGTCACCGGGCTGTTTCAGGACGGCGACGAGACGAGCTTCTTGGAGGCCCTCCCCCATCTGGGGAATCCGAACGGCGACGATTGGCATACCAAGGAGATTTTGGCATAGGCGGATCGAAAGGGACGAAGGTCGAAACTTGAGGCTCGCTCGACCTTCGTCCTTCGACCTTCCTTATCTGCCGATCTTGGTGTTGTCCTTCCAGGCTGGACGCTTGGCAGACGGACGCTTGTAGTCCTTGAGCTGCTTCATGACCTCCTCGACCGCGCGTTCCAATTGAGGGTCGCGCCCCGCGCGCCAGGCCACCGGGTCCATTTCAACCTCGATGTCGGGCGGGGTGCCGAAGTTCTCAATTTCCCAGTTTCCTTCCGGCGTGAAGAAGGCCAGGTTCGGCGAGGTGACGGAACCTCCATCGATCAGATTCGGAAAACCGAGGATGCCGACGAGGCCGCCCCAGGTCCGCTTGCCGACCAGCGTACCGACTTTGGCTCGCTTGAACGCCCACGGCAGGTAGTCGCCACCGGAGCCCGCGTACTGGTCGGCGATCATCACCTTGGGTCCGAAAACGGAGACGAGCGGGCTGGTGAAGTCCTTGCCGTAGCGCGTGGCCCACCAACTCATCACCGGCCTTCCCGCCATCGTCGTGAAATAGTCGTCGACGAAGCCGCCGCCATTCGACCGCTCGTCCAGCACGATGCCGTCGCGATCGGACTGGGAATAGAAGTACCGGTTGAAGAAGTCGTAGCCTTGGACGCTGGTGTTGGGGATCCAAACGTAGCCCACGCGGCCTCCGCTCAGTTCGGCGACTTTCCGCCGATTGTCTTCAACCCAAGCCATCACCCGGAGCGAGGTATCGCTTCCCGCCGGGACCACTACGACTTCGCGAGCCTCGGCGCCAGAAGGATTGGGGCCGACTTTAAGGCGGACCTGCTTACCGGCTTTGGCCTCGAACCGCCCATAGATGTTGTCGGAGTCCTTCAGCTCGGCTCCGTCGACGGCCAAAAGATATTCCCCGGCTTTGACATTGACACCGGGCTGGGTGAGCGGAGCCCGCAGATTCGGATTCCAGTTTTCGCCGTTGAAGACCCGCTTGAACCGATAGCGGCCGTTCTCCAGCTTGAAGTCGGCGCCCAGGAGACCCACGTTCGGGCCCGAGACGCCCGGCATGTCCCCGCCGCCGATATACATGTGGCCGACGCAGAGCTCGCCCAGCATGTCGATAAACAAAGTGTTCAGGTCGGCTCGGCTGGAGAGATTCGCCAAGAATGGCGCGTACTTGCGCTCGAGCGCTTTGAGGTCGACCCCGTGGTAATTGGGGTCATAGAAGTAATCGCGCTGGATGCGAAGCGTCTCCTGGAACATCTGTTTCCATTCCTCGCGCGGGTTGACCCGGATCTGGACGCTGTCCAAATTGAGGGCGCCTTGGCCGGGAGCAGGCGGGGCGGCGGTCGGAACCAAGCTGGGGCCAGCCGGTCCGATCAGCACCATAAATTGCCCGTTGGCCGAAATCACGAACCCTTGAATCCCCGCGGCGAACGGCGTTTCTCGCCGGGCTCCAAGGTCGAACTTGCGCAGGGTTGCCGGCCCGCCGGGGGCGGCGGCATTGGCGACGGATGGGACGTCGGCGGTGAAGAAGCTGCCCGGCGTCGCCGGCGCCAAAGCCGCGTAGACGCGAGGCGGCATCGGCACGGCAAGGATCCGCTGGCCGATGCCTTCGAAATCGATCCGGAACTCGTCCTTCTTCTCCTCCGGCTTCTTGGGTTCGCCGACCGGCTCGTCGTCGCTCTCCGGCGAGAAAGGCGAGGGGAGGTCGCTTCGCAGCACGCAAACGTAAACGCTGGCGTTGACATTGGGCGTCAACAGCGTGCTCAGGTCGAGCCATCCCGCTGTGTTGCGCGCGGTGGTGCTGGCGATGAAGTAGAGGTACTTGCCGCCACGGTCGAAAGCGGGCGAACTGGCCTCGCTCATCCCGTCGGTCAGCTGCGTCGTCTTGCCTTTTTCGATGTCGTAGACGAACACCGCCTTCAGGTAATTCCCGACCTGTCGCGCGTAGGTCAGCCACTTGCTGTCCGGCGAAAAACCCGGCTGAATGTTGTAGGACACGGGCAGGAGCGGCGCCTCATCGACCTTCGTCGAGCGGCCCGATTCCACGTCGGTGAGCCATACGATGCCGCGGTTGTCGGTATAGGCGAGCTTTTTGGAGTCGGGTGACCAGACCAATCCGCTATAGAAGCCGGTGACTTGGCCGGCGTCGATCGACCGGGTCGTTCCAGCGCCGTCGCTCGGTTCAAGAACGATTCGATATTCGCCGGAAGCATCGGAAAAGTAGGCGATCGTCTTGCCGTCCGGCGACCATGCCGGCGAGCGCTCGGCGCTATTGGAACTCTGGGTGAGGTTGCGTCCGTCGCCTTTATTGGCGGGGAAGGTGAGAATCTCGCCGCGCGCCTCAACCACGACGCGCTTCCCGCCCGGCGAAACGTCGGCGCCTCCAATGAAGTTGGCGGGCGAGACGAACCGGGGGCGCACTTCGGAGAAGTCGCCGCGAACGGAAACCGGCACCGTCTTCAGTTGTCCGGAAGCCAAGTCATAGAGCTTGATCGAATCCAATTGGCCGAGGGCGATCACGCCCGGGCCCGCGGTGGCGGAAAGAAAATCGAAGGTCTCGGATTTGGCGACCTCCTTCTGGCCACCGCCGTTCAGGTCGGACGAGTAGAGATTGGTCCGCCCGGTCCGATCCGAAAGGTAATAAAGCCGATTGCCCACCCACATTGGAAACTTGTCGTTCCAATTCCGGCGGGGAACCTCTTTCCACGTCGAGTCTTCGAGCTTGGCGACCCAAATGGGATAGCTCTGGCCGCCACGGTAGCGCTTCCACGCTTGCTGAAACTGAAAATACGGGACGTAGGCGATCTGTTTGCCGTCCGGCGAAAAGCTGCCCCAGGTGCCGGTCGGGAAGGGAAGATCGGTCGATTGGCCCCCCGAAACGGGAACCGTGAAGAGCCGGGGAACGAAGGGAAGCGAACCTTCGACCCCGGAGTAGAGCACGCTCTTTCCATCCGGCGTCCAACCTTTGACCTCCTCTCCTGAAGGGTGGAAGGTCAGCCGTTTGGGCACCCCGCCTTCGGCGGGAACGATGTAAACGTCGAGGTTGCCGTCGTACTGGCCGGAGAAGGCGATCCACTTGCCGTCGGGGGAGTAGTGGGGGTTCGATTCCTGGCCGGCGCTGCTGGTGAGCCGTCGGGCATCTCCGCCTTCGCGGGGCACGGTCCAGAGGTCGCCGGCGTAAACAAAGCAGACCGTGGTGGCGTTGACCGTGGGATGCTGCAAAACAAGCGGACCGTCGGCCTGAGCGGCCAAGGCCAGGAGCAGGGGGCTGAACATGCCCGCAGTTTAGCGGGTCGCGCTTCGTTGAAAAAAGCCCAGTAGGTCCAACGAAGGGCATAATTTGCGAATGGGAACGCACTACGACGTCGCGCCGCTCGCCGGCTGTCATCCTGAGATAGGGCTTCTGGGGGCTTCTCTGGTGGACGGGACGCGGGAATGGCGCGACGAATTGGAGGAAGCGACGGTCGAGCAAATCGTTTGGCAGGGCCGGCCGGGCGGCCACAGCATCGGCGGCGAATTGCTGCATATCGCGGAAGTGGAGATCTGGTGGATTCACCATATCTGTTGCGGCCGCCCAATGGATCCGGCGGAGATGGAAGTCCTGATGTCCGCGCAGATTCAGCAATACGAAGGAGCTTGGCCGACCCCGCCGGCGGAGCCCTTGGCGTGGTATTACGCGCGGCTCGATTCGGTCCGGGAGCGGACCCTGAAGCTCTTGCCGGAGATCACCGACCCGGAAAAGACCTATTCCAGCGAGAAATGGGGTTCCACCTTTACGATGCGTTGGATCTTGAGCCACGTGGTGCAGCACGAGGCGTACCACGGTGGCCAGGCGGTTCTGCTCAAGGATTTGGCGGGGTAGGTGCCATACTGAGCTTTCGGAAATGCTGAACGAACTTGCTTCCGAAAACTCCTTGATCTCGCCTCGCCAGCGCCTCATCGTCGCCCTCGACGCCCCTTCCGCCAAAGCCAATCGCGAGGTGGTGGCGACCTTAGGGGACGCGGTCGAGTTTTACAAAGTCGGCTGGCGGCTCTTTCTTCAGGCCGGCCGCGACTTCGTCCGCGAGCTGCGCGGGTCGGGCAAGGAGGTTTTTCTCGACCTCAAGATGGACGACATTGCCGAGACGATCGAAACGGCAGTCGGTGAGATCGGCTCGGAGGCCCGGTTCTTGACGATCCAGGGCAGCCCCGCGACCGCGGCGGCCGCGGTGCGCGGCAAGCGGGGAAGTGCGCGGCCGGAGCTGCTTTTTGTCACGTTCCTTTCGAGTTTAGGGCACGAGGACCTGATCGATATGACCGGGATCGCTTCGCCGCCATCGATCGAAGACTACGTCCTCCATCGGGCGCGCCGAGCGCTCGAAGAAGGCTGTGAAGGACTGATCGCCTCCGGCGAGACGGTGGCGATGCTGCGGGCGGCGTTTCCCAAAGCCGTGCTTGTCGTGCCCGGGATACGTCCCGCCGGCGCCCCGGCCAACGACCAGAAACGAGTTCTGAGCCCGGCGGCGGCGGTTCGTGCCGGGGCGGACCACCTGGTGGTCGGCCGCCCGGTCTGGGGCGTCGACGATCCTCGCGCGGCGGCCCAAGCGATCATTGCCGAAATCGCCGAGGGCTGACGCGCTTAACCGATTCGAGCCATGGGTGCGACGACGCCCGTTCAGGGCGTGACGATTTGACCCATGCGGACGACCTCGAAATTGCTGCCCCGCAGCTGCTTGAGTTGGTTGAGCTCGGAGTCGTCCCAACGGGCATCTGGCGCGCCGGAGAGGTACCAATTGCTGCCGTTGTCGGCCACCAGCATGCCGTACTTTTTCAGAGCACGGAGAATCACTTGGCAATTTGCCGAGTAACCCGAGATGTCGACACTTGCTTTTAGGCGAACCCGCATGCCCATCGGCGGCAGATTCGGATCGGTGTAGCTGCTCGCCCAATGCCGCGCGGGGTGCACGTAGGCGCGCCGCGTTCGGGAAACCGTGAAGCGAAGGGCGTGGCGGATTTCACCCCGAAGCACGACCTCGTCATAGCGCACCAATCCGGGAAGGATCGGGAGACCGGCCGCATCGGCCGACGTCCATCCCGCCGGGCGGAGGGCGTTGGAATTGAGGTCCCAAATCGCACCCGAGCCGGCCGACCAATTGGGCCCGTTGACGCCTGGTGGATAGGCCGCAAAGAGCTCGTAGAGCCGCCAATTGTCGCGATCGACGATGAGGATATGGCGGTCGCCGCTCGAAGCCGCGCCGCCTTCGATCGGAGGATTTGGGGGAATGGGATAGGGCCCCGGATCGCTTTCGTCGGCGTAGTCGAAATCGACAGGGAGCTTCGTCTGGCTGCCCGAAACGACCACGTAGGGAATGCCGAACGGCCCCCCGTTCCAATTCGCGCCGAAGTCGGGATGGAACCCGCCGTTGACGCCGATGCTGGCGATCAGGTTGTCCGAGTTCGGGTCGACCGGTTCGGTGTCGATCGGGGTGTTCCAGGCGTTGTCGGCAGGAAAGAGCATGCGGCCCTTGAGGTCGGCATTTGGGCCGAGGTCAGGCAGTTCGCCGCCGCCGGTAGACCCGCCGGTTGTGCTGCCTCCGGTGGAGGAGGAGCCCCCCGTTGACGAAGAGCCGCCCGTCGAACTTGAGGTTCCGGTTCCGGAGGCGCCGCCGGTCGAGGAGGAACCGGTGCCGGTACCGGACGAAGCCCCGCCCGTCAATCCGGTGCTTCCGCCCGAGCCGCCTCCCGCGCCGCCGCAGCCGATCACCAGCGCCAAGGCAAGAAAGACACCCCAAGGTCCCCACGACGCGCGCATCATTCCTATTCAATTCCGCAATTGCTTGCTCGTTTCACTTTGTGGGGCACGGGGTTGCAATCTTTACATTATTGTCAAGTATGATTCGAGCGATGCCGGACCAACCCGTTGGGAGCTGCGTTCACTTGGAGAGCCAGGGCCTTTCGCCCGAGGAGGCGCGTGCCCAAGCCGGGTTTGTGGCGATCAATTACATCGACTGCAAGCCCGAATACGTCGAGCGGTTCGAATGCCTCTTCTGTTCTCGGGCGCATGCGATCGACCGGATGCCAGGGTTCTTGGGGATGCAAGTGCTGCGCGCCCATGCCGAAGCGGAGCCGTACTTGATCGTAAGCTGGTGGAAGGATGAGACCAGTTTCCAAGCATGGACGGGATCGGAGGAGTTTCTCGAGGGCCACAAGCGAGGCTTTGAGGACATTCGCAGGGCCAAAGAGGCCGGGTTGGAGCCGCCGGTGAAGTCTCGGTTTTTGACGTATTCGGTGGTGACGGACTAGAGTCCCCCTCACCCCGGTTCACCCTCAACAAACCAAGAGTGGAACTCTCGAACCTCCACCTCTCCCGACTCCGTTTCCC
>CAYONY010000022.1:17026-19698 GCA_964405415.1 uncultured Fimbriimonadaceae bacterium
TTTTTGCCGTATTCGGTCGTGACGGATTTGGGGCTTTCCCCTCTCTCGGGTCCCCCCCCCCCCCCCCTAAACTACGGCGAGCGGAGGTGAGCCTTACTTCGGGAGGCGGCCGGCGGCGCGCAGTTCGTCGACCCGC
Source organism: uncultured Fimbriimonadaceae bacterium (assembly GCA_964405415.1). Taxonomy (GTDB): domain Bacteria; phylum Armatimonadota; class Fimbriimonadia; order Fimbriimonadales; family Fimbriimonadaceae; genus CAYONY01. The sequence goes on from CAYONY010000022.1 coordinate 17,163, forward strand.
TTGATTTCGCCCTTGAGAAACTCAAGGTTGGTGAATGGGGTGCTCCCGGTGCGGAACCACCACACTTTGCCTTCCGGCGTGATGTAGATGGTGGCGTGGAGCTCGAGGTTTTCAAATTCGTCCCACGCTTTGTAAAGCTTGGCGGCGCGATGGTCGGCGTCGGAAAGGAACGTGAACGGGAACTTGGAGTTGCCTTCGAACTTCGCCTTGAGGTCCTTAACGGAATCCGGACAAGCGGCCACCACCGAGACGTTCATCCGGTCCCATTCGGCCTTCTCCTTGCCAAAGGTCTCGAGCTGCTGGATGCAGTGGTCGCACGATCCGCCAAGGAAGAAGACGAGGATGATGTTTCGGCCTTTGAGATCGCCGAGCCGAAAGGTCTTCCCGTCCATTCCCGGCAGGCTGAAGTCCGCCATGTCAAAGGGCTGCCAGCCGATCGGCCCAAAGCCGTTGAGAGCACGACTGGGTTCGTAGGGCCGGGGCGTCCATCGCCCGAGCCGGCCCTCGGCTTTCAACTCGCGAATCACTCGAAGGTCGGCGTTTGCGTTGGCGAACACCTCCTTGAACTCTTCGACCACCGGTTGGGCCTCGCCGTTCTTGCCCTGGCCGAAGAGGGCCTGCGCCAATTGGCCAAGGGCAAAGCCGTTGTGGGGGTCGTGGGCAAGCGATTTTCGAGCGGCGGCTTCAGCGTCTACGAATCGTTTGGCGCTTAACAGGGCTTGGACAAGTGCTTCCGACGCGGGACGGGGATAGGGGCCCGGATCGTTGTAGACAAACTTGTCCTCTTCGATCTTGGCGGCTTGCTTAAGCTGGTCGAGCCCCTCGTCGGACTTGCCTTGAGCGACCAAAAGGCGTCCCTTCGCCTCCGCGAACGCGCACTTGGCCGGATCGCCGGAGGGCTTGTCGTCCTCGAATTGTTTGACGGCCTTTTCGGCCTCGTCGAAGCGGCCCAAGCCAATCAGGGCAATCGCTTTGGCGAAGTTCCGCCAATACTTGTTTTTGGGAAGGTTGGGCCAGCCGGCACGCTCATCGGCGAGAATCTTCTCCCACTGCTCGCCGCGCAGCCACATACGCAGCATCGCCATACGGCCTTGCCCGAGGTTGCTGAAATCGTTGTCGCCGTTGCCCTGGGGGTCGCGCGGCGTATCGATGAGCTCCTGGGAGAGGCGTTCGCCTTCGGCGATCCGGCCTGCATAGCCGAGATTCGCGATGAGATAGTGCTGGTTGTGGCCGTAATTCCAGGTCTCATGGGGAAGCTGCCGGGAATCCGTCATGTACTTCCTTTCCACCCGCGTTGCCGCATCCATCGCGTAGCAAGCGCGCTCCCAAAAGCCGAGTTGGGCATAGATGTGGCCTGGCATATGTTGAGCGTGGCCGATTCCCGGCGCGGCCTTGGGGTAGGCGGCACAGGAGTCGAGGGCGGCTTGCGCATCGGGGCCGTCCCAGAGGTGGATGCGAAAGTGGTTGGCGGCGGGGTGGAGGGGATTCTTGGCCAGAACCGCCTTGAGCAGCGCATCGACGGCGGTGCGTTCGCCACTGCCTTGGTCGACCGCTTCCCAAAGTTCCTGGCCCAACAGCAGCTTGGCTTCGACGTCGTCGGGGTAGTCGAGCACGATCTTCTCAAGGGCGGCCCGATAGGCGCGCCCCTTTTCGTCTCGGTTGCCCCCTTTGTCGTATTTCGCGGCAAGAGCCTCGATAAAGCGCCGTTCTCGATCGCTGGCCCGATACTTTCGCTCCACGGCAAGCTTGATGAAATCGGCCGCCTTGCTTTCGTCGTTCAGCGCCAGTCCCCAATAGGGCATCGGGTTTTCCGGCTCGAGCATGACGGCCTGACGGAAGGAGCGTTCCGCTTCGAAATACATGAACGAGTAGAGCTGATTGAGCCCTTGGTCGAAGAATTTCTGAACGAGGGGATTGCTCGCGGTGATTGGAAAATGGGCGTTGCCAATGCCGTTCAACAGCTTGGCTTGCTGGCGCGGACCGGTGTTGAAGGCGGCGCTGAGGTGGGAGTGGCTGCGGTCCTTGGCTTGGGAGGTGTTGCTCTTGGGTTCCTGCTGATCCCGCAGGCTGATCACTTGGGCCGTACCCAACGGGATGGCGGCGGTCAGCAAGGCGGCGACGAGCGTCGTTGGTCGTGGCTTCATGGGGCTCACCCATGATACGAGACGGAGGGTCGAATCGCAACTCGATTTTCAACGAAGCGGCAGTTTTTGAACGTCCTTTAGAGCGGCAGACGCGAGAGTATGGGCAGCGGCGAGTTCTTCTTGGCATCCCTGGTGGGCACGTTCTTCGGAACGGTCGCGCTGGCCTACGTCATGTACGAATGCCATCGCTTCGGGAAACGGCTGGGGATGCGGGCCCGAGTGGCGTGTCCCCTTTGGCTTGGAGTTTTGGCGATTGCGCTGGGCGTTTGGCCCGTGACCCTTTGGCCCTTTTTGACGGGTTGGAACGGATTCCTTTGCGTCGGGCTTTCGATTGCTTTTCACGGGACGGCAGCGTTTCCAATGGCGATGGGCTATCTGGCGGCGCGGGAGGA
>CAYONY010000022.1:19708-24628 GCA_964405415.1 uncultured Fimbriimonadaceae bacterium
GGAGGATCGCGAACGGGAGAGCCGGCGGCGGTTCCGCAAAAACGCGGACGATTGGCTGGGGGAATGGGAATGCGAGCACGCGCCGATGAGTTCGGAAGATGGAGGATGAGGCGTGAGGCGTGAGGCGTGAGGCGTGAGGCGTGAGGCGTGAGGATGTGAGGATGTGAGGAGTGAGGATGTGAGGAGAAAGAAGATTGGAGATTGGAGATTGAAGAAGTAGGGAAAGACCGGCCGTGGGGTCTTCATCCCGCCTGACTTATCACTAAGCTTTTCCCTTTTTCTCACTTTTCTGCTTACTCCTTACTCTTCACTCCTCCCCGTGCTACCCTTGTACCATGGCCCTCTCGGAACTCGCCCCGGCTCTCGATCTCGAACCCATCGTCGCCATCCGCCACGACCTCCACGCCCATCCCGAATTGGGTTACCAAGAGACAAGGACCAGCGGTGTGGTCCAGCGCGAGCTTGCGGCCATGGGTATCGAATTCAAGGCCGGCTTGGCGGGCGGCACCGGCGTCCTGGGCTATCTGCCGGCGACCACCGGTCCGGAAACCGCCCCCACGATTGCCCTTCGCGCGGATATGGACGCCCTTCCGATTCTCGAACGGACGGGGCTCGACTACGCGAGCACCCATGAAGGGGTGATGCACGCCTGCGGGCACGATGGGCACACGTCGATCCTTCTGGGCACGGCGCTCGCGCTTTCCAAAACTCCCGAACGACGGAACAACGTACTGTTCGTCTTCCAGCCCGCCGAGGAAGGCGGCGCGGGCGGCCGACGCATGTGCGAAGACGGCGTGCTTCGCGGCACGGTTTTGGGCAAGAAGGCGGACTTGATCTACGGCCTTCACGGCTGGACCGCGCTGCCCTTGGGCACGATCGCCAGCAAGCCGGGGCCGATGATGGCAGCCGCCGACATGTACGAGATCACGGTGCGGGGGCAAGGCGCTCATGCCGCCTATCCGCATTACGGGATCGATCCGATCGTGGTGGCCAGCCACATCGTCACCGCGCTGCAGACCATCGCCAGCCGCAACGTGGGGCCATTGGATTCGGTGGTCGTCACGATTGGCGAACTCAAGTCCGGCTCGGCCCACAACATCATCCCGGAGACGGCGTGGATGTGCGGGACGCTGCGGACGCTGAAACCCGATTTACGGGCGTATGGCGAGCGTCGGATCAAAGAGATCGCCTCCTCGGTGGCGGCGGCGTTCGGGGCGACCGCCGAAGTCGATTGGCACGCTGGCTACCCGGTGACGTTCAACGATGCCGGAGCAACCGCGAGGTTCTTTGAGGTCGCTCGCCAAACCTATCCGGCGGACCGGGTGATCGAGGCGGAACTGCCCACGATGGGGGCGGAGGATTTCAGCTATTACGGCCACGAAGTCCCGGCATGTTTCTATTGGCTGGGGCTTTTGAACGAGGGCCAGGAGCGCTATCCGAACCTGCACTCGCCGGAGTTCGACTTTAACGACAAGGCGATCCCGGTGGCGGTAAGGATGATGTCAGAGCTGGCGCTGGCGCCGTTGTAGCTCATCGTTCCCTCGACCCGGTTAGGGTCGAAGATCACAATCTGAACTTAGGTTCTTTTGAGCTTATGGGTTCACCATTTCATTCGGTCTGTGACACGGATCATTCGTTCGCCGAACGAATGATCCGCGCTGGGGCGACCCCAGGACGGATGGACGGGGACCTCGGCGATGAGAAAAGCGCAGACCACCGATCTTTCAATCCGGTAAAACGGGTTTGGTCAACCCGTCGTGGCGGCAAGGTTGAAGTGAAGAGGTTTTCGACTTGAATGGGGTCTGCGACCCTTGCCAGGGTCGGGGAACGGGGTTGGGCCAGTGAACCTGGGGTCGCGGGAGCGACCCCAGGCAACGATCCAAAGACCCCTGCCGGGGACTGGAAACTTACGGATACTTCAGATCGGCGGGGATGGCGGTGTCTTTCATCCCGTCCTTGCGAGCCCGGTCCGAATCGTACTCCCGGACTTCCACCTTGTCGTGGTCCTTGCAGCGGTGCTTGCCGGTGAAGGCGCAGTCGCCGGCGTGGCCCTTATCCTTGCTGCACGATTTGTGGATGTTGCAGCGGATCGTCCGCGTTGCGATGTAGATCGTCTTCGTCTTGCCGGGATTGTCGGGGTCGGCCACCTTCTTTTCCGTGGTCTCCCAACCCGTCGCTTCGTCGCGGATGTGCTTGGTCAGCGGGCAGCGTTCCCGCTTCATATTGCCTTGAGGCTGCGGCTTGCCGCCCTGGCCCACGTCGCCCGCTTTCGCCTGCCCATTTCCGTTCACGCGAGCCGCGCCGAGCGCGGCGTGCAGGCTGTAGGCCACCTGGAAGGCGCCCTGGCCACCTCGGTCGGCCACCAGCGGAACCTGTCCTTTGCCGTTCTCAATCTTGACCTGGCGCTCTTTGGCGCCGCCGGGGAAGCTCACCGGGCCGCCCAGGATCGTGGCGATCACCATGGCATCCATCTGGGTGGGCACGAGCGAAAACTCAAGGCGGGCGGCTTCGCCGCTCATCAGCTTCGAGCGTGAGAGCTTGGCGGTGAGCTGATAGCAGGCCACATCTTCTTGATGGAGGGCTTCGCCGGTTAGGGAGTTTTTCACTTCGAGATCGCCGATGCCGCACGCACTTTCGGGCAGCGGTCCGGTCTTCATTTCGGTCGCCGTCCCGGCCAGTACCGGAAACTCTTTGCCGCCAAAGGTCGCCATCAGTTTCGAAGCGTCGGGGCAGAGCCCTTGGCCGGACAACTGAAGGCCTTCCGATGCGTTGATCGTGGCGGGCATTTTTGGGATCTGCATCGATCCGCCAGGGGGCAGATTCCGCGGCGGCTGCACCTGGATTTGGCCCGAGCCCTTTCCGCCGGATGTGCTCAAGAGGTAGGCGCCGGCGGCGAGCCCGGCGGCGAGAAACACACGGCCATGCTTATCGGCCTTCTTCGTGGCGACGACTTCGCCGTCGATGGTCTGCACCTGGACGACCTGGCCCTCGATCGTGTTAGTCGCGGCGAAGGTAAACGGCTCATTGGCGCCGACTTCTTTCGGGACGACGAATCCGGAGACTTGGCCGGCGGCGGGGTCTTGGCCCAAACGGGCGATGGCGAAGGGGCTGGAGATGGCCTGAAGGATCAGGATTCCGGCGGCGAACAATGCGTTTCGTTTCATGGTTTTCCTCGTGGTCCGGCGTCGTTGCCGGTTGATGAGAACGAGGACCCGGCCGGGGTCCGAGCTGTTGCGAGGCCATGACGAACCCCGCATTTCGACAGGCCAAACGTCCCGACTCGAACTCGTTTGCCGGCGGGGTAGCCTCGGGCCATGAGCCTCATCGCCGCCCTAGCCCTGACCGGAGGAATTCTCGTGCCGCTCGCCGATCGACCCGATTATCCAGAAACGCGCCGTTCCGACTTCAAAGAGACCTTGCATGGGCACGAGATCGCCGACCCCTACCGATGGCTCGAGGATCCAGATTCGCCCGAGTCGCGCCAATGGATCGACGCGCAGAACAAGCTCACATTTGCCTATCTGCATGCGATCCCGGAGCGTGAGGCGATCACCAAACGCCTGACCAAGCTTTGGAATTACGAGCGGTTCTCCTTGCCAGAGAAGGTGGGAGGAAAGTACTTCTGGTCGAAAAACGACGGCCTTCAGGCGCAGAGCGTGCTCTATGTCGCGGATTCGCTGGCGGGCAAGCCGCGGATGCTGCTCGACCCCAACAAGCTGAGTAAGGATGGGACGGTGGCCCTTTCCGGAACCTCAGTCAGCGAAAACGGCCGCCACCTGGCCTATAGCGTTTCCAGCGGCGGTTCGGACTGGCAGGAATGGCGGGTGCGAGATGTGGCGACGGGCAAGGATCTACCCGACGTGGTGAAGTGGGCCAAGTTCACGGGGGCCGCCTGGGACCACGAAGGCAAAGGCTTTTATTACAGTCGGTACGACGCGCCGAAGGCGGGCAAAGCGCTTCAGCAGCAGAACTACTTCCAAAAGCTCTACTACCATCGCTTGGGCACGCCGCAGAGCGCGGACAAGCTCATTTATGAGCGGAAGGACCAGAAGACGTGGGGTTTTGGCGGCGAGGTGACCGAAGACGGGCGCTACCTGGTGATCAGCGTTTGGGAAGGCACCAACCCGACGAACCGCATCTTCTATTTCGATCTCCAACGAAAGGGCGGCAGGGCGGTCGAGCTGCTGCCGACGCCCGACGCCAGCTATGCCTTCATCGGCAACCTGGGCGCCCGATTCTATTTCTTGACCGATCAGGGCGCTCCGATGAGCCGGGTGATCGCGATCGACTTGAAGAAGCCGGCCCGGAAGGATTGGACGGTCATCATTCCCGAATCGAAAGATAAGCTCGACGGCGCGGCGCTGGTCGGCGGAAAGCTCACCGCCAGCTACCTGCGCGACGCGCATTCGGTGGCTTTTGTCTTCGATCCGGCGGGGAAGAATCGCAAAGAAATCAAGCTGCCGGGGCTGGGTACGGCCGGCGGATTCGGCGGCCGGATGGCGGATAAGGAGACGTTTTACAGTTTTACGAGCTTCAACTACGCACCTACGATTTTTCGCTATGACTTGGCGACGGGCAAAAGCACCGTGTTCAAGCAGGCCAAAGTGGCGTTTGATCCGGGCGACTACGTGGTCCGCCAAGTGTTTTATCCGTCAAAGGATGGGACCAAGGTGCCGATGTTCGTGGTGCATCGCAAGGGTGTGAAGCTCGACGGGACGAACCCGACCCAGCTCTATGGCTACGGGGGCTTCCGCTCGCCGCTGACCCCTTGGTTTTCGGTTTCGAATCTTGTTTGGATGGAGATGGGCGGAGTTTATGCGGCGGCGTGCATTCGGGGCGGCGACGAGTACGGCAAGAAATGGCACGATGCGGGCCGGTTAAAGAACAAGCAGAACTGCTTCGACGACTTCATCGCGGCGG
>CAYONY010000023.1:0-24450 GCA_964405415.1 uncultured Fimbriimonadaceae bacterium
TCATTTTCGCTTCGCAAAAACGAGGGAGGGGCTTTCGGACTCTCCTCCTTCAAACGAGAGGGGAGGCTTGTCGAAATCGTTGCGGCGTCGGGTAGCCTCACGCCACTCCACGAGCGAGGAAAACCGATGCGCCGACTGAACCTATTCGCCTTTTTCATCCTTTGTCTGGCTGCCCTGTTTGGACTGGCCGGCTGTAACCAGTCGGGCGGCGGCGGCGGCACCGGAACCGCCAGCACGAGCCCAGGCGGCAAAAAGCTCAAAATCTGTGTGAGCATCCCCGCCGCCGACCATGGCTGGACCGCCGGCGTGAAGTGGTGGGCCGACCAGGTCAAGGCGATGTATCCGGACGTCGATTGGAACATTCAGACCGCGGAGAACCCGGAGAAGCAGATCAAGGACCTCGAGACGATGATGGTGAGCGAGCCGGACGCGATGGTGATCCTCGCCACGGAGAGCGCGCCGATCACGCCGACCGCCAAGAAGATCCACGAGCGAGGGATTCTGCTTGTGAATGTCGATCGTGGCTTTTTAGAGCCGGTGGCGGACGTGTTCATCGAGGGCGACAACAAGTCGTTTGGGCGCAAGTCGGCCGAGTTCATGGCCAAGAAATTGAACGGCCAGGGCAATATCCTGGTCCTCACCGGCATTCCCTGCACGGTCGATACGGACCGAGTCACCGCGGCGATGGAAGTGTTTAAGCGGTATCCGGGAATCAAGGTTCTCGACCAGCAGGCGGGCAATTGGAACCGGCAGAAGGCGCACGAAGTGATGCAAACGCTGCTTCTGAAGCACCCACAGGTCGATGCGATCTGGGCGCAGGACGATGATATGGCGCTCGGCGCCGAGCAAGCATTGAAAGAGGCGGGCCGCGACAAGAACGTCTGGATGCTCGGCGGGGCCGGGATGAAGGACATCGTGAAGCGCGTGATGGATGGGGACGCGATGTTCCCGGCGAACATCACCTATCCGCCTTCGATGATCGCGGTGGGGATGCACCAGGCGGTTTCGATGCTGCGCGATGGGAAGCTGGACAAGGTGAAGCAGTTCACGCCGAAGCACATCATGATCGACGTGGAGATGATCACCCCGGAGAACGCAAAGGACTATTACTTCCCGGATTCGATTTTCTGAAGCATCCATCGAATCCAGTTTTTTGCGAGAAGTTGGAAAGAGGGTCTTGACAACGCTGGACAAACGTCCTCTTGTTATATCGATGGCCCTCTCCTCTCCTCTCCTCTCCTCTCCTCTCCTCTCCTCCTGAGAGTGCAGGCCGCTGTGTGCCTTCTGACCGTCTTCAATTTCGCGCTGGCCGATGATTGGCACAGCCGGACGGTCACCGAGGACAATACGACCTGGAAAGTTCAGGCAAGCCTAAACCTGACCCCTTCGGCGCATGTAAAGGACGTCAGCGGGACGGCAAACATCACCGGGACGAACATCAACTTCAACCTTGAAGCCAAGTTTTTGGCGATGTATGTGGATGATGAAGGGACGCACTATTGGAACTCGACTTGGGAAAACGGAAAGGTGGTCCACGTCAAGGTGTGGAACGGGGGGAATCCGGCCAACGACACGCCCACGAAAGACTGGTTTCCCTCCGATGGCGACATCGCGGAGCAACACGCGATCCGATTCGCCAGCAGCCACTTTTCCGACGCGTCAACTCCCAACATCGTGGTCGAGGCGAAGTTCAAGGTATGGAAGAACAGTCCCTATTCGCAAGCTACGGAGACGATTACGCTAACGCTTCCGACCCTCGTCTACAACAAGGCAATCACGCTCGCGACGTTGGAAGTCTTTCTGGATGAGGCAAGTCCGCCCCATTATTCCAAAGTCGGCGATCCGGATTTCAATGATCCCGACAATGTCGTAGGCACGGCAGCCAATGTGGCAAGCGAGGGCCGGACCGCGCTGACGGGCGGAGCCATCAAGAATGCTCTGGTTCCTGGACACGCGAACAACGATACGGATTGGCGGGAGAGTACTAGCGGGGTGCCAAGGCTTGACGAGAAGATGTGCTTGGCAAACATTTTCTTCGCATGTACGCACGGCGAGACCGGCACGTATTGGCGATCTGCCCATTCGGACGAGCTCTGGTTTTCACCGACGACGAGCAATGAGGTGAAGACCTATGTCACCACGCAACTTGGAGGCTCGGCAAGATCGGTCACGGATTACGTGCTCGGCTTCTTTTACGCTTGCGATACGCTTGCCAACGGTCCCAACAATCCGCGCGCCTTTCAGCTCAGCCCCGATACACCCGTGGCCAACAAGGGCTATGTGGGGTTTACGTCGTTTGTGAGGCCACAACTAAACCACCCGAGCAATGAGTACTTGAATGAACATGCCAAGAAACTTTTAGAGAACCTTGCAGCGGGATACCCACTTCAACGTGCGCTTGATCGAACGCAGAACGTCAATGGTGAAACGGATGGCTCAGCTAACTACAAAAGGGCACAAAACAGAACTTATTCATCCTTGAAAATGATTATTCGTGGCGACAACTATACTCGATTGGTTAATGTCTATCTAACGAAGGCGGAATACGATAGCCTGACAGAATCGGAGAGAAATTCATGGTACTGGGTTATTTCGTAGGCCTTATCGGACTTCTTGCGCCGCACGTCCAGGGAAGTCCAATTTCGGATGACCGAGGGCTGGAGATTGCGGTGAGCTTTGCAAAGCGAGCCATGTTCGGCGCTTCAAACGAAGTGCATGGCTATCGGAACAAACTGATTCTTCGTAAGCTCGAGAAGTCAAATGACGGACGGTACGGTCAATATGATCTTGGTGCAACTGTAGTCGTAATTGATTTGAGCAACGGCCAAGTGAGTGGCTTCTCGGACAGTCTGGAAGAATTGGCTGGCGATTGGAGGCCGCTTGAAGCCCTGTCACATGAACAACAGTTGCGGCTTGCTCAAGAGATACATGTGTTTGCCGGTAACAGAGATCCATTGATCTTGTATAGTAGGACCGAAGGTCAGCTTAGCAGCAATGTTCCCGAGTTTGAATTGGTGCTCCTGCGTACATTTCGGGGTGTCCCATTCACTGACGAACACGCCGCAGAGATCACATTTGAGCACGTAACTGGTCGGGTGGAAAGCTATGTTAGGTGTCAGCAGCCCTTGCCCGAACCGCCAGAAAACCTGATTCCCCAGTTCGCGGCTGAAGAGGCGAAGTCGACTTTCGTGGGGCGTGTATTCAGCAGTTTCCCCCATGTCCAGGAGCTTCATGAGCTCTATCCGGTAAGGCTGGGCATTTGGAAGCCAAATCCCCACCCAGAAGCCTATGATGTGAACAACTTGACTCCCCAGCAGAGGCAAATGAGCCGAGAAAACAAGGGCATTCTCGTTTATTGGGGGACATTCATGGACCGGGCCAACGAGCCGGACGCCCGCAACGTGTTCAAGGCGTACTTCGACGCTCAAACGGGGCAGTTGCTCGCCGCGCGGGACGGTACCGCTAATGGATTGTTTGGCGGAGGCTCGCGACGAAAAGAAGCCGCATTTGGATGGGATTTCGGGCCTTGTCGGGTGACCGTGTTCGATGGCAAGCGGACGGCGGGGGTTGCCGAGGCGAGCGCAGCGCTCACGAAAGCTCCAACCGGTCCGCAAGCGGACGTGCCGGTGACGCTCCAGATCGGAAAGATGTATTTGAACTGCCGCTACTTGATGCCCTCAGGTCTGCTGAAGATAGCACGCGATCGGCGCGTGACCTTTGGCAAGCCCAACCCCGCCCTTCGGAACGGGATCGTCACCGTCCTCAAGGGATAGTCCGGAAAATGGCCATCTCCTCGCCTACAAAGACCCCAAAAACGCCAGCACCGCCTTGCGTTCCGCTTCGCTGAGCTTCAAATACGCATCCCGAGCCTTCGACGCTTCGCCCTCATGCTTGCGGATCGCTTCCTCCAACGTCGGGACCGAGGCATCGTGCCAATACGGCCCGCCGACCTTCCCGATCCCCCAAAGCGGCGTTGTGCGGAACTCGCGCAGGCTCGGCCTAGCGCTCTTTTCGAGGGGCGCCGGACCGGGGCCGACATCGTGGAGCAGCAAGTCGGTAAAGGCTTCGACCCGCTTGCCGCGCAAAGGCAGGGGCGCCTTGTCCGAAGTTTCCAGCGAGGGGATGTGGCAGCTCGCGCAGCCGATCTTTTTGAACTGCTCGAACCCAGTTTTCGTTATCGAGCTTGGGGCATCCGGCTTGGGCGCGCCCAAGTTGCGGATGAAGTAGGACACGGCGCGGACTTGGCTGGTGCCCAGGCGCGAGAAATCGGGTTGGTCGATCGGCTCGACGCGCATCCCGAGCTCGCCTTTGAAGGCCTGGATCACGAACCGCTCGACGCTAGAAACCGCGGCTTTGCTGCCAAACCGCCCGATCCCGCCTTCGACCGTTATCACGCGGCCAGAGATCCCGTCGCCGTCCTTATCCTCCGGATCGGCGCGAGAGAGGATCGCTTCCTCCGGCACCGCTTCGAGCAGTCCCAGCCCGAAGAGCGCGGGAATCCGGCGGAGTTCGCTGCCCGCGGGCGGCTCGCGGCGGGGGCCTCGGCGGCCCGAACCTAGGGCGATTTTAGGAAAAACCTTGAAGCCGCTCGGGTCCTCGGGGTCGGGGACGACGGCGACGAGCAGCTTGGGATCGGCGTTGGCCCCCCCGACGACCGGGTCCAGGTGGCACTCGGTGCATTCGGTCGAATTGATCCCTTCGGCGCCTCGGCTGGGGGGCCAGAGCTGCCAGCGGAAGAGGCGGCGGCCGCGGATGAAGAGATCGTCTTCGGCATCGGTGAGCCCGGGAACCGGATCGCCCAAGGTTTTGGCGTAGGCGGGGGGCGCCTCTTCGCGCCAAGCGGCGGCGAAGGGGACCAGGGCCAAGAGAAGAGGAAGAAGACTGAAATGACGCCGATTCAAAAGGGGCTCCCGCCGTATGATACGAGAACGGGCGATTGGGGAAAAAGGTTTCCCAAATCCGCCGATACCGTAAACTGAGACCGAGACCGATGCCCCTTCGCTTGCTCACCCGCCTTTTCAAACGCGCGCCCGGCCCCGATGAAGGGGAGCACGGACCGCTGTTTCCACAGGTGCGCGAGGCGATGCGGGAAGTCCAGGCCTACGCCCGGTCGCACGGCGGCGACATCGACCTCTTGGGCGTGAATGAGGAGGGCGATGTCCGGATCCGGTTTCGGGGGACTTGCGTGGGGTGCCCGATGTCCTCGATCACGCTGCGGCTGGGGGTCGAAGAGCGGCTGAAGATCCTGGTCCCCGGGGTCCGCAAGGTTTTGAAGGCGAGCGACTAGTCGGATTCGACTTTCCGGCGTCGCCCGACGGTCAGCCAGTAGACGGGCAGCCCGGCCACCACCGCCAACAGCGTTCCGATCGTGGCTTTGGACCCTTCTTTGAAGCCATTTTCCATGAGCGATCCCACATCGTCCCAGACCGCGCTGCCCAAAACGAGGAGCATGGCCACGATGAAGAGGATGGGGGTGAGCGGGTAGAGAGGCGTACGCACCGTCGGCTCGAAGTCGTTTTTTCGGCGCAGCACAAAGATCGAGGCGATCGCCAGCGCGTAGAACGGGATCATCGCGGTGACGAAGAAGTCGGCCAGATGCTCGAATTTGGCGTTGAGCACGAAGCCGACGCCGAGAAAGCAGGCGAGCCAGGTCGCGACGGCGGGGGTGCCGTATTTCGCGCTGACCGAGGCGACGGGCCGGAAGAACAAGCCGTCATCGGCCATCGCGAAAAAGATGCGGGGCGCGGTGAGCATCGAACCATTCAGGGTTCCGAAGGTGGAAACCATGACGGTGGCGGTGACAAAGGCGAGTCCGAACGGGCCCATGAGGGCGGAGGCGACGTCGGCAGCGACCAGTTTGGAGGATTTGATCTGCCCCGCATCGAGCACGCAGAGGTAAGCGATGTTGGCCAAAAGATAGACGCCGACGATGCCGAGGGTGCCCAGGAGGATGGCACGGGGCACGTTGCGCTGGGGGTTCACCACTTCGCCGGAAACGTAGCTGACGTCGGCCCAGCCATCGTAGGCCCAGAGCACCGAGATGATGGCCAAGGTGAACGGCGTGAGCTTGAAGCTGTCTTCGGGCCAGAACGGGGCGAAGTGGCCGCCGCTTTGGGGCAAGCCCATGGCGAACGCGAGGATGACGACCGTGAGCAGTCCCCCGACCTTGAGGATCGTGGTGAGGTTCTGGACGGCGGCGCCAAAAACGACGCCGATGGTGTTGAGGAAAGAGACGACGACGATGGCGCCGGCCCCGATGTAGTGGGGAAGCATGTCGCCCTCGGCGGGCGGGCGGCCGAGGACGTTTAGGAAATACTCGGCAAACACGACGGCGACCGCGCCGACCCCGGCAGGCCGGATGAGCACGAGCTGGGCCCAGCCAAACAAGAATCCAGCGGTGTCGCCAAAGGCCTCGCGGATATAGACGTAAAGTCCGCCGGTTTGGGGCCGGGCGCTGCCGATTTCGGCGAGGGTCAGCGCGCCGCAAAGGACAAGCAGTCCGGCGGCGAGCCAGACCAGGAGCATCGGTCCGGGTCCGGGCATCTTTTCCGCGATGCCGGAGGGGCTGCGGAAGATTCCGGAGCCGATGGTGCTTCCGATGAGAACGGCGATGGCGGTGCCCAGGCCGATCTGGCGTTTGAGGACGGCATGGGGCGGGGCGGCGGCCATGCGGAGGGAATTTGGCGAGGCGGCCGACGATTCCTTCTCGGATCGACGCGGAAGGCCGGGGACCCATCGGACCTATTCCCGCACTTTTGACGGATCGTGGCGGAGCCCCAATCGTCGAAGTCCAAGGAATCCGCGATAGAATAGGCGGAGATCGGGAGGATATCCATGAGAGGCATGCTCATTTTGGGTTTGGCTGGCTTGGCCGCGATCGCGACGGCCGACATCACCAACGGCAATTTCGAACAGGGGCTCAAGGGTTGGAAGGCGGAAGGCAACGCCTTCAGCAGCCAGCCGACATTCCAGGACAACACCTCGGTTCGACGTCCGGGCCTGCCGGTCAACCACGACGGCAATTATTGGATCGGCACATTTGAAAAGCGGCCGAACGATAAGGCGGCGGTGGGCACGACCCAAGGCGATGAGGCGACCGGCACCCTGCTCTCCGATCGGTTCAAGATCGAAAAATCAATCATCCGTTTCCGGGTGGGCGGCGGCGCCGATCCGGAAAAGGTTCGGGTGGAGCTTTTGGTCGCGCCGGATGAGGGCCCGAACATCCCCAAGAACCTCAATTTGAACAGCATTTTGGGCGCGGCGAACAAGAAGAAACCCGGTCCGGAGGCGTGCGCGATCGTGCGGATCGCGGCGGCGGCGGGCGACGATTCGATGGGGTTCGTCGATTGGGACGTGGCCGAGTTCAAGGGCAAGGACGCGTTCATCCGGATCATCGATGCGGGCACCGGCGAGATGGACCACATCAACGTCGACGCGTTCGAGCAGGTCGGCGAAGCGACCCCGAGGGCGGCGATCCCGGCGCTTTCTCCCGAGGCGCTGGCCGAGCACGAGCGCTATATGGGGATGCTCGCGCCGGAGGCCAAAACGGCGATCCAGGAAGCGGCGGTCGAATTGGCCAACGCGGCAATGGCGGGGTTGACCCAAGAGCAGATTCCGGCGAAAGCGCTGGAACTGGGCAAAGCCAAATTCCCCCAGGTGACCGATGCCGAGGGCCAGAATGCGGTGGCGATGCTCATCATGGGCGAGGCCTCCAAAGTCTCGGGCCAGCAGCTTCAGACCGCGACGACGAATATCGAAACCGCCAATCAGACGAAGTTGAGTCTGAAAGAAGCGCTGAAGCGGGCGGCGAGCGCGACCGCCGGGCAGGTCGTTTCCGGGCTGATCGCCAACGCGACCAACTTCTTTTGCAACGGCGGGTTCTCGCTCAAGAATTTGGCGGTTCCGGGCTTTGCCGACCTCAAAAACGCGTTCATGGGCAACCTCTCGGCGCAGTATCCGGGCGTGCCGAACCTGGCGAGTCTGCCTTCGGATTGGCAATCGTTGAGCGGGGAAGCGCTTCGCGCCTTGGCGCCCCAGCTCGGCGGGAACGCCCAATTGATCACCGCGTTTGTCGACTACACGTCGCTTCGCCGCCAGATGGGGGTGAGCCGGACGCAGGCGCTGCTCCAGGTCTGCCAGCCGCTGATCAATGCCCAGGTTGGCAAGTTGGACAATTTGATCCGGGCCATCAAGGTCGGCATGTGAGGGTCAACCTCTGCAAGCTTTGCCAATTCACGACCGAGCTGGCCAACGGGGGCCAGCTCCTCATCACGTTTGAACGGCTCATCATCGAACGGTTTCCCTGCCCGATGCCGCCGCTGGTGTTGGTCGTGGAGTTTGAGATGGAGATGATGGAGGATCGTTCGATCGCTCCGGTCGAGGTGGTGATGATCGACGAGGACGGGCGCGAGATGTTGCGGCTTCCGGTAGGGGTGCACATGATGCGGCCCCATGAGCCGATCCCGGCGCGATCCTGGCTGAAGGTGGCGTTGGGCGGGGAGCCGACCATCGAGCGGCCGTGCACATGCCGATTCGATGTGTATTACGAGGGCAATGTGATCGGGGCGGAGCGGATTGTGTTTGCCCAGGCGGGCTAGGTTGGCAGCTTTTTGTTGAAACACGGCCTGAAGGCCGTGGACCGGGGCGCGGGCTAAAGCCACGCGCTCCATTTAGAGCCGCGCGCTCCATTTAGAGCTACGCGCTCCAATTAGGGCGCCATTTCCGGCTCGTTCGGGCGGGGCAGCCTCGCCGCCACCGGCAGCAGCTTCGCAAACGCCCGGTGCGGCTCGAGCTGATACCAGTAGGCCGTCGACGAATAGTCGTTCCAAAGCTTATTGGCGTGGCCGTGCTCGATCGTGACCCGGATCGACTTCTGGAACCGGATCGGGTCTTCGATGTGATAGCGGTACATCGAGTTTTTGCCCTTCCAATTCCAGTCGCGGTTCCCGGAATAGAGCGTGAGTCCGTGGTAGGGCGCGCAGTATTCCTGGCGCGGGCAAAAGGCCATGTTGAAGTAGTCCTCGGTGCCGGTGCCGTGCAAGGAGGGCGGCCAAGGCTCGCCGTCGATGAAGATCATGTCGTCGCCTTCACCGTACCAGTCGTTGCCTTGTCGGTCGAAGCAGTCGATGTTGAGATGGCAGCCGACGTAGATGCCGGAGCCTTCGGCTTCGAGAAGCACATAGTTGTCGTCGCCGTCGAAGTTGGGCTTTCGGCTCCAAATGTCCCAGATGTTCTCGTTGTTGAGCCGCTCGGTGAGCCATCCATCAGTGGGGTTTTCCCGCCGCCATTGGGCGTGGAATCTCCCAACTCCCCCCTCGCCTTTTTCCGAAGGAAAAGGGAGAGGGGGGCCGGGGGGGTGAGGGTACTCCTCATAGTCCACATAGAAATAGAGGTTGAACTTCTCCAAGCATTCGCTTTCGATCTCGATGCGCGCCGCATCGAACGGCATCGGCCACCAACAGTTGAACCCGCGCCCGTCTTGAGGGCTCATCTGGAGCGGCGCGGAAATGAAGTCCTTGTGGATCCCGTGCCCGATACCGAAAAAGTCGCCGAGCGGGACCTCAACGCTCGGGTTCTCTTCGCCATCCCAGAAGCAGCGAAGGACGATCCGCCGGAAGACGTGCTCGCCGCCGTTGCCGACGGTCATCCAAATGTGGCGGACACAGCCCGGCTTGTCGGTTTCGAGCAGCACCCGTTTTTGGCCGGGTTCGAAGCTCCACCAGTCGGAGTTGTTGCCCTCGCGGTCGAAGCTGGAGGCGCGCTTGGAACGGTAGTCGCGCAGAAACGGAAGTGCGGCAAGGGAAGTGGGTCCGAGCATAGAGGAGATTTTGCCTCGCAACCCTCGGTTCGTGCCAACCGTCCCCCTTTTCAATCCATGGAAACCATTCGCTACCGCCCTGGCGAGGCCATCCGCTGGCTCGAGATCGGCGCGACCGACATTCGCAAAAGCGCCCGGCGCCAAAGCCAGAGCATCGTCCGGCGGGAAGGCGAGCGCACGATCGGCCGCGACCTGCGCGATGCGGCGGGGGCCATCTTCGATTTGGGTAAGAGCGCGCTGGCCGACCTCATGCACCGCCAGGCCCAGGCGAGCGAATACATTTTGGAGCCGGAGGGCTTTGTGATCGCCAATCCGACGAGCGCGAAGACGATCAAATACGCCGACGTGACCGACATGAAGCGCCGCGGCGACCGGATCTCGATCATCCTGCCGCAAGGCAGCGCCGTCATCAAGCCCTATGCCTACATCGTTTCGGGCCGGATCAAAGTGCCGGTCGGGTGGAGCCGCAATGGGCTCGAAGTTCCTTACGACGTGCTCATCGACGAGCTGTCGGCGCGGTGCAATGTCAGCGTGGAACACCTTTAGGGAAATTGACGTTTGACGATTGACGACAAACGTCGGTCAAGGGAAGAAGGCGAGTTGCCGGCGCGGACTGAAGTCCGCGGACCGAGGCGCGGGCTAAAGCCCGCGCTCCATTTGGCAAACCGGGTAAACCGTCTCCACATGAGCGCATGGATGCAGCCGGAGCCCGCCAACTGGTGGCACCTGGTCGACGACGCGATCGAAGAGGATGTGGGCAGCGGGGATGTCACCGGGGGCTGCCTCGATCCCGAGCAATCGCTCGAATACGCGATCACCGTTCACGGGGACGGAGTGCTTTGCGGCGCGGGGATCGCCGAACATCTCCTCGCCCCCTACGGCAATGACCCCGACGACTCGCGCCTCGACGTGCTCAAGGCCGATGGCGAACGGGTGTCGCGGGGTGAACGCGTCGTGATGGGCCGCATTCCCGGGCGCCGGCTGTTCTTGGCCGAGCGCGTCGTGCTGAATTTCATGGGCCATCTCAGCGGAGTCGCCACTTTGACCGCCCAATACGTGGCCCGAATTCAGGATTCGCAAGCGCGCATCACCGACTCGCGCAAAACGGTACCGATGCTCCGCGGGCTGCAAAAATACGCGGTGCGCTGCGGCGGAGGTTTCAACCATCGCATGGGACTGTTTGATGGCGTCATGGTGAAGGACAACCACATCAAGGCATGCGGCAGCATTGCCGCGGCGGTCGAACGGGTCAAGACCTACGCCACCCACATGGTGCGGATCGAAGTCGAATGCACCCGCATGGAGGATGTCGCCGAGGCGGTCGAGGCCGGGGCGGACATCGTGTTGCTCGACAATATGGACCCGTTCATGATGCGCGAGGCGGTGAAGGCTTACGAAGGCCGCGTGATGTTCGAGGCGGGCGGCGGCGTGAACCTCGACACGGTCAAGGGAGTCGCCCAGACCGGTGTCGACTACATCTCGATCGGCTCGCTCACCCATTCGGCGCCCGCATTGCCGATGAACTTGGAGGTCCTTTGAGGCTCCCAGCGGGCGAATGGCTCGAACTCGAGACGATCGACTCGACGCAGAGTTTTCTGGAACGGGCGATCAAGGCAGGAGGCGAAGTTCCAGCGGCGGTTCGCGCGGAACACCAATCCGCCGGGCGGGGTCGATTGGGGCGAACCTGGATCGATGCCCCCAGCGACTCGCTCATCCTTTCGATCGCGATGGCGGCGTATCGAAACCACCCGCGCCCGTGGCTGCTTGGGATGGCCTTGGCGTGCGCGGCGGCGGGGGTGCTGCATTGCCGCGTGCGTTGGCCCAATGATCTTTACCTCGAGGGTCGAAAGCTCGGCGGCATTCTAACGGAAGTCTTCGACGGTATTCCGGTTCTTGGCCTTGGGGTCAACCTGAACCAACGCTCGTTTCCGGAGGAGATCGCGGACCGGGCGATCAGCTTGGCCATGCACCGCCCTCCAGACTACGATCCCGAAAAGATCGGACGCATGATTTGGGCGCGGTTTTCGGGCCTTCCGGAGGTGGCCGATTGGCCCGATTTGGCGCCGATCTGGCTGCTCTATGACGACACCCCGGGAAAGCGGTTTCGGACGCCGGAGGGGGACGAGGCGGTGGCGATGGGGATCGGTCCGCATGGGGAACTACTGGGCTCAGTGAACGGTGAATCGCGGATCGTATTGGCGGCGGAAGCGACTCTTTGAAAGCCTTTTGGAATGCGCGAAGCAAGCTTCGCGCTTTCTCTCCGGAACGCTTGCTTTCCACAAATTCGACTCAGATGTGACGAAGGCGCGCCGAGCAAGCTCGGCTGATCGATAAAGCGCGAAGCAAGCTTCGCGCACTCCACAACGGTGCGATCTACGGCCAAACACTTACCGGGCCGGTTCCCGCCAAGGGTCCCGCCTTCTCAAACAAGTTCACCCTCAGCCAATCGGCGATCGCCGGCGCATGGCAGATCGTGTCGTGGTTCGCGCCATTCCAAGGCCCAGTAGGCAAGCGATACCAAGACCCCGGGTAGATCTTGTCGCCGACTTTCCAAGTCTTGCCATGGTCGAAGAAGAGGTCCGTAGCCGTTCCCAACCGATTGCCGAGTGCCGATTGAATGCTGACCATGCCATCGGTGTCGGGCTCGCCGTCGCCCTGGCCCCCCACGTAAAAGAACGGTAGGCCATCGCAGTTAAGGAGAGGCACTGGCGCCGGCGGCGAAACAAACCGGCGGCCGGAAAGGCTTAATTCGGTGTTGCCCCTTCGGACCTGGTCGAAATTGATGCCGGCGGGCCGAACCAATCCGCCCCAGCCCTGGGGAGAACCGGGCGCATTGCGGAGGCCCCAATCGAGCAACATCAACCCGAGCGCTTTGAAGGTGCGATGGGCATCGCCTTGGAAGTCGATACCGCCGCTGGGGAATTCGTTGGGGTCGGCATAATACGGTCCGCTCGGCGTTCGGCCGGAAAGCGCGTAGATCGGGATCCCGCTGCCATCCGGACGGGTCATCTTGTAGGGGGCCAAGGCGCCTTGGTTGGCGCGATGCCAGAAGTCGGACCGCAAGTGTTCGAGGGCCGGCGTGAGGCCGACGGTCTGGGCCATCCATCCCTGGGGGTCCGCGTCGGCGAATCCGACGGTTTTGAGAATCCCTTTCAGGAACGCGACCTTGTCGGCCATGAATGTCCCGATGGCCTGATACTTTGCGGCAAGCGGCGATCCTTCGTGGGGCGAAGCGAGGGCCACGACGTAAAGGGTTTGACGGCGAAGCCACGCGGCCTTGGTTTTCTGAGAAGGCGTGAGCGACTCGCCGGAAATGGACTCATGGGGCTCGGTCAGGGCATAGCGCAAAACGAGCCCACCCATGCTGTGCCCCGCCAAGATGAGTTGGGGTTTTTCGCCGGGATACTGGGCGTGGACTTGGTCGTAGATCTGGTCGATCATGGCGCCGGCCTGGCGGACGAGGCGTTTCGAGCCATCGC
The DNA here is from genome assembly GCA_964405415.1 of uncultured Fimbriimonadaceae bacterium. Taxonomy (GTDB): domain Bacteria; phylum Armatimonadota; class Fimbriimonadia; order Fimbriimonadales; family Fimbriimonadaceae; genus CAYONY01. Next base: position 13,297 of record CAYONY010000023.1, read on the forward strand.
GATACGTAAGCATCAATGTGAGCGCGGGAACCTCGTCGGTTCGGCCGGCCTGGTAGAAATGGTCACCGACGGTCGCTTCGGATACGGCGGCTTTGCTCCAATTTGCCCCGGAAAGGGCGATACCGGAGCGCGAGTGGAGCCGCCTCGCCAGTTGGGCGGCGGTCGGTGGACCGGCCGGCGGCGGCTTAGGACCGGGCAACAAGCTTCGCGAGTCCGGACTGAACGCGCCGACCAGCCGCGCGCAAAAGCCGTAACCCCAATAGCTTCGGGCGTGGTCGAGCGTTCCCGGGACCGGATCGCCGGTTCGTCCCGGAGGTTCGGTCGTGCCGTGAACGAGAACGATAAGTTTCGACCCATCCGGGCGAAAGGCGGAGAGCCCTAAACCTGTTGATCCTGACGGCGCACGAACGCCAAGCGTAAAGAGGACAACAATTGAAGCGACGATCATCAGACGAGTCCTTGTCCAATAGTGTAAATCACGAACGCACGCACGCGATGCAAGACGTTCCAAGCGATGCTTGGGTGTTCTCCGCCTTGTCCCGGACCAGAAAAATGGTCCTTGGCGTCGTCGGTGGGCTGGCCTGCGCCCGGTTCCGCCCAACAAAACCCAAGGGGCTATCCGGCCAAGACCACAAACTCCAGCTTCGTTTTGCTCTTGGGCGGCAGGTTCACCGACCATTGCGCGGTGTACGCGTTCAGTTTCGTGCTCTTGGCCGATTCCTTTTCGATCACCCACTTCCCGCCGAAGGGCTTGACGATACGGAGTTCGACCGGACCCGCCTTCTGATTGGAGAGCTCCACGAAATAGGCCTTGCGCCACTGATTCTTGCCGACCTTCTGAGTCGAGACGAGCTTGGGAAGGGCGGTGACGTCGAAGACGTTGCTCAGCGTGAGGTCGATTCGGCCCTCAAGGGGGGTGTCGCTCAAGCCGGCGGCGCCAACGTAACGGACGTCGCGATCCGACCCGGGCTCGTAGACCCGAACCGTTCCGCGCGGCAGCGGCAAACCCAATCCGGCCTCCTTTTTGTTGAGAAAGGCGAGGGCGAGGGTGGCGTTGATCGGCGCATTCTGGGAGGCGCCATAGCGGTAGTCGTCAAGCCGAACACTGTAGTCTTTCTTGACCGTGACCGTATCGCCCACGAGCATCCGAACGCGATTCAGCTGGTCCTGCTTGATGTCGACCTTGGCGTCGATGGGGTAGGCATAGAGTTCGCCGGTGGAGAAGGGTAGGCGAGCGTTATCCATGTCAAAACCGCTTCTCTCGCCTTCCGCGAGAGTCTTAGGGTCGTACGCGTAGCCTCCCACGTTGCTTAAACTCGCCCTCCGCATTGGGGTGGCGGCTCGGTTCGGGCTCCCCGCCATCAGCGTGACTTTCGAAGTCGGAAAGTCGACGCCGGTCCGGTTCGTCACCGTCGCCCAGCATTCCAAACGCATCTTGTCGGAGCCCGGATCGAGGGTGAACACGTAATCGGCGCTCCACGAGAGGCCGCGAGTGAGGTAGGTCAGGTCGAGGTCGGTCTTGCCGCCTTTGGGGCTCTCGACGCCGAGGGTCAATTGGGGCATCGTCACAAGGTCGGCTTTGGCGGGAGCGACGATCGTGCCTTGGGGGTCGATCAGGAGTTTGTCGCCGGCGCGGACGACCACACCATTGCCGTTGACTAGCTCGAGACGGCCGGTTTCGGTCTCGCCAGGGCGTCCGTTTTGGCCGTAGCGGACGACCTCGACGTCTTGGCCCAGATAGCGCTTCATGAGATTCTGCTGGTCGCCCACGCCGAGGTCATAGGTGTTCGAAACGACTTGGAGGGCCGGCTCCCCCCAATTGAAGAGAGTCGAAGAGGGGTCCAGGGTGCGGCTGACCTCGCCAAGGCGGAGCCGGTTCGCGCCGGATTTGAGCTCAAAGGCTCGACGCTCGGAGACTTGGGCGAAGTCGTCGGCGTAGACGGTGAGGGTGATGCCCTGTCGTCCAAGGGCTTCCGTGCTCCTTTCTTTGGCGTCGGCGGTCTTGGCGCAGCCGGCGGCGACGAGGCCGGCGGTGGCGAGCAGGGCGAGAATGGGCATGCGAGACTGGTTCATGACGATCCCTCCGGGGTCCTATGGGTTAGTGGTGAAGAGGAGGAAGAAGGTTCAAGCGGAGCTTTGGAGTGCGCGACGCAGTCGCGCTTTACGACCTCGAGGAACCCGCCCTTTGGCTTACGTGCGAAGCTTTGGAGTGCGCGACGTAGTCGCGCTTTGGCTCCACGCCTCAGAAGTCATCGTAAACCTGCACACGGTCAGTCTTGAAGCTCAGCACGGTTTCGACAAAGGGCCTTGCGCCATGAGCCAAGAACCAATTTGCACTGCACCACATGTAGTCTTCCGGAAGACGAACGAGGCCATGGTGAACGGCATTCCGATGCACGTACGCCAGCCTGGCCAGGTACGACTTTTGGTAGGTGAGCTTGGTGTCGAAGGTGCGATACCAGACTCTTCGTCCCGGCGTTCCGTCCAAACGGTTTAGCTCGGCGGCTGAATCCCCGTGGATTGCTTTTGTAAGTTCGGTGAGGCCCAGCCCAGTTGCGGGCGATTGCCCAACGATGTGGTAGTGGTTGGAAAAGACGGCCCAGGCGGCGATTTTCCAACCCCTCTGCTCAAGGTTGACGAGAAGAACCTCCTGAAGCATTTGCAGGCGGAGATCGTCCGTGAACCGGTGCACTTTTTGATAGGTCCCAGAAGTTAGGATGTAGGAGCCAGGGCTACAAATCTCGTGGGGAGGCGCATGGGGCCACTTAGGCATTTCAAAGGCACTTTAAGGCAATTCCGGGCAGAATTCAAGCAATTGGCAAATTGCGAATGCGTCGCGCACCCCAAGGACTTTGTCGCGCAAGCTCCACGGTTGGCGAAGGCGATCGCAAAGCGCGACTTCGTCGCGCACTCCAAAGCCTACGACCCCGAGTAGACTCCCCGCCATGAAGCTCTTTGTCGATACCGGAGATGTGGAGGAGGTCCGGCAGGCCGCTGGGTGGGGGATTCTCGACGGGGTCACCACGAACCCGACGCTCATCGCCAAATCCGGCAAAGGCTTTCGCGAAACCGTTCTCAAGATCTGCGATCTCGTTCCCGGCGGCGCGATTAGCGCGGAAGTGGTCGCGACCGACTACGACACGATGCTCAAAGAGGCGTTGGAAATCGCCAGTTGGCATTCGCAGATCGTGGTCAAAGTGCCGTTGATCGAGCCCGGAGTTCGGCTGATCAAGACGCTTTCGGATAGGGGGATTCGCACCAACTGCACGCTCCTATTTACGGTTCCCCAGGCGATGCTGGCGGCTAAGGCGGGGGCGACGTATCTTTCAAATTTCGTGGGAAGAGTGGATGATATCTCGGGCGATGGGATGGACGCGGTGGCCGATACGGTGGCGATGGTGGGGAACTACGGCTTCGCCAGCGAGGTGCTGGTCGCCTCGATTCGCCATCCTCTGCACGTGGTGCAGTCGCTCCAGGCCGGGGCCCACGTCGCGACGATGCCGTTCAAGATCCTGCAAATGCTGTTCAAACATCCGCTGACCGATTCGGGGCTTAAGCGGTTTTTGGACGATTGGAGTGCGGCGGGACTGAGCATTTTTTAGCGAAGCGGTCGCGTGATCTTGCGAAGAGGACCGATGGGACGGATCGGACCGATCGGGCGGATCGGCCAGAGAGGCTAGACTCCGTTCATGCGGTATCAAGATCAGGTCGTTCGGGCGACGCAAAAGGCGCTCGACGACATTGTTCGCGCGGCCCAAGCGGTTCCCGAGGAGAAGCTCGATTGGTCGCCGGGCGGCGTCGCACGGTCGACGCTGAATCAAATGCAGGAGATCGCGGTCAGCGGCGATTGGTTCGTTCCCATCGTGCGCGATCGAGCGGTGCCGGCCTTCGATGAGCATGCGCGAAAGGAGTCGGGCCGGCTGATGCGCGCCAACGACACCCTCGAAAAGTGCATCGCGGCGGCTCGGACGGGAACATCCGCGCTCTGCCAAGCGATCGCGGCATTTCCGACGGACGGCTTAGAGGATGAGCTGGTGATGCCGTTTGGCGGCGGAATGCGGATGACGATGGCGGATATTCTGCTTCTCCACCGGGACAATATGGTCTACCACACCGGGCAGATCAACTTCGTGCAAATGCTGTTGGGGGATCGGGAGATGCACTGATGCGTCGGGGGATGAGGCGTGAGGAGAGGTGAGAGGTGAGAGGTGAGAGGTGAGAGGTGAGAGGTGAGGTTGCCCCATTCGGGTCCGGGGTCCGTTTGATTCCTTTCATCCTTTCGGTCCTTTCTTCCCCTAAAGTCCATCGCGGTCTCACGCTCTGCCGCTACCGGTTTTTCGACCTTGAGCGTATAGATCCAGTGAACCTGCGCCGTCGATGCTCGTCTATTCCCCCTGTTCATGGAGTTGTGTCTTAGGACCATGATCTCGAAGTCCGGCTCGACGCCCGACCAATCGGACGAGCTGGCGCTCGTCGAACGCTGCCGTCGCAACGATGCGGAAGCGTTCGGCAAGATTGTGGACGCCTACCAGAACCGCCTCTTCGGCTTCGTACGGCGGATGGTGAAGGACCCCGAAGACGCCTCCGACATTGCGCAGGAGACGTTTGTGCGAGCCTTCCAAGGGATCCATCGGTTCGACGGCCGGTCCTCGATTCGGACCTGGCTTTTTCGAATCGCGTACAACCTGTGCATCGATCGGGCGCGAAAGCACGGGCGGACGCCGAACGAGTCGAGCTTGGAGAGCGCGTTCGAAGAGGATGAGCGGCTCGATGTGCCGGATTCGCGCTGGGATCCGGAGAACGTGATTTTGGGCGATGAGCTGCGCTCGGTCTTGGAGAAGAGCATTGCCTCGATGAGCGATAAGCTCCGGTCGGTGCTCTTGCTCCACGACCAGCAAGACATGGCTTACGAAGATATCGCAAAGGTGCTCGGCGTGCCGATAGGTACGGTGAAGAGCCGGCTTTTCCTGGCCCGGGCCCATATGCAAAACGCAGTTGGCGCGTACCTTCAGGGGGAGGCCAACGTCGGATGAAGGATAAGGACATGGAATTCGGAATGAACCGAAACCTGGAAAGGATCGATCGCGAGCAGGAAGCTCGTCTCGACGGGCTGCTCGAGCAGCCGGCTCAGCAGGCGCTGGCGCGCATGGTCGCCGCGCTGCCTCAGGAAGAGCCGAGCTTGGCGTGGCGCAGCGCGGTCAGCGAGCGCGTTTTTGCCGCCGCCAAAGCCAATGCGCGCAAGCGCCGGATCGCCTGGACGCTGCGGCCCGCCCTGGGCCTGGGGCTGGGCGCCGCCATGGCGTTGGCTTTCATTTCGACGCAGATGCAGGTTCTCGATCCTCCGGTCGCATCGGCCTCGGTCGAGGAGCAGATTTTGAGCGCGCATCGCGAATCGGTGCAAGTGGAATCGTTCTGGGGCGGCGTGCGCACGGGAGAAGAGGCGATCGCAGTTTCCGCACCGGCAGTGCAAGAGTATCAATGGGACGAGACGGATTTAGGCACGCTCTAACGGCCCTGGCCGCCCTCGGTCTGATGGCGGCAGCCCTCGCGCAGAATCCGCGTCCGCCCGATGGCGGGCGCGATTTGAACCTGCCTCCGGTCCTCGCCAAGGCCTTCCGGTCGGCTTTCAAGCTCACCTATTCCGGCGAGCGCGAAGTCGCGTTTCGGCGGGGCCACGAGCGCGTTCGCCATGTCGAGTACATCCTCAAACAGGGTCCCCGCATCCGCATCACGTTTCCCGAGAACTCGCCGATGGCGGGCCAGATCGTGGTGGAGAACGGAGGCGAGCGCCAACACTTTATGCCCGCGACCAACGAGATCTTCATCGGTCCGGCAATGCATGACGATTCGTTCAAGAAACTCATGGTCTTCTTCCGCAAAGAAGGGGATGAGCGGCCACGGGTCGTCACCACTCCCGGCGAGCCGGTCGCGGGGATCCGCACGACCTTGGTGGCCCTGCAAGATCCAAAAGGCAACGTCTTCCAGCGGCTCTGGATTGATGACCGGTCCGGCATGATCCTCAAGCGAGAGCTCTATGATCCGGTTGGCGGCCTCGTCGGCTCCTTCGAGTTCACCAAAGTGAACTTCAATCCCGATGTCGTGGCCAACGATTTCCGAATCAACCGCCCCAATGCGGTCGCCGTCACGGCTCGCGACGCCGCCCGCCGCCTCATGCGCGAGGCCGGGATGGCCTCCGCTTTTCTCAAAGAAGAGAGTGGGATGCGGCTCATTGGCTCTCGACTGTTGCGACGAGTCGAAAACGCCCGGGTGCTTATCCTCACCTATGAGACCGGACGCGCGCCGCTCTCCTTGGTCCAGGTGGTCGGAAAATTTGAATCGGATCGACTGGTTCGGCTGACCGGCCGGCAATACAAATCCTTTAGCTGGCAGCTCGCCGGTAGGACGTTTGTCCTGATCGGCGACATGGATGTGGAGGCGCTGAAGCGCCTGGCGGGCCGCGTCGAGATCCGTTAGGAATCTTCGGCGAGCCTGATTCGTCATACTCCTTACAAGTGGCGGTTTCTCGCACCACCGCAGGGCGTACCCCTGCCCAGCCTCGCCGCAAGCCGGCATGGGTTCGTTGGACCAAGCGAATTGTGGCTTGGGTCTTCGTGCTTTCCTGCATGGGCTTCATCGCGTTTGGGGCCTATTTCTGGATGCAGCTCAATTGGGCGGCGGGCATCGTTCCGAAGCTCGACCAAACGCTGACCGAGCTTAAGGTCAACCCGAGCACGATCGTCAGCGCGGACGGCAAAGTCCTCTTTGAAGCCCAAGAAGAGTATCGCGAGCCGATCGCCGACCTCAAAGAGGACCACGTCGGCAAGTGGGTCGTCCCCGCCACGCTCGCGGCGGAGGATCGCCGTTTTTACGAGCACGAAGGCGTCGACTGGTGGGGGGTGGGACGCGCCGTGGCGACCAACTTCAAGGAGGGCCGAGCCGCCCAGGGTGCGAGCACGATCACGATGCAGCTCGCCAAACGGCTCTACACCAGTCCCGAGCGCAGCTTCAACCGCAAGGTCAAAGACATGGCCCTGGCGGTTCAGATCGAGCAGAAGATGACGAAGGACGAGATCCTTCGACTCTATCTGAACCAGGTCTTTTACGGATCGGGAGCCTATGGCGTGGGCGCGGCCGCCCAGACGTATTTCGGCAAGGAACTGAAGAAGCTCACGTTGGCCGAGGCGGCACTGCTCGCCCGGATCGTCCGACGGCCCAGCGACGAGAACCCCTGGGTCGATCTAGACCAAGCGGTCGAAAATCGCAACGTCGTGCTGAAAACGATGTTGGTGGACGGCAAGATCACCCAGGCCGAATACGATGGGGCGGTCGCCGAGGTCCCCCGCCTCAAGCCGCGGCGCTTTGCATCCGGATCCCATATCCGCAATTCGCCCTATTTCGTCCGGTATGTGATCGACACCCTGAAGCGCGAGCTTCCGGAAATCGACCTTTCGTTAGGCGGCTATCGAGTGGAGACCACGCTCGACACCGAGCTCGACGCGTTTGCTCAAGCCAAGGTCCGCGAAGTCGTCAAAAAGTATCGTCGCCAAAAACTCACGACCGGGGCGTTCGTGCTCATGGATGACGAAGGCAAGATCCTGGCGATGGCGGGCGGGATCGATTACGACCGCAACGAATACAACGTGATCTATCAAGGACGGCGGCAACCCGGCTCCGCCTTCAAGCCCTTCGTCTATGCCGCCGCGCTATCGACTGGCGCGATCGGCCCTCGCGATACGATTTCCAACGAGCAGCTCACGATCGAGGTTGGGAATGGCCGCTTCAAAAAGTGGCCGAAAGGAAAGCACGGCGGAAGCGTCAGCGTGCGCACCGCGATCGCCGCCTCCTACAACCCGGCGGCCGCCCATGTTTGCGAAATGGTGACGCCCCATGTCGCCGCGAATTACGCGCGGGACGTTTTTGGCTTCCGTTCGCCCCTCGACCCGGTGATCTCGCTCGTTTTGGGCTCCAGCGCGGTCACGCCGCTTGAGATGGCCCAAGCGTATAGCGTGTTCATGAACTATGGCGACCGGGCCCGGCCCTTTGGAATCAAGCGGGTCATCGGTCCAAACGGAGAAGTCGTCAAGGAATGGGAACCCGATGTGCAGCGGGGCGTGCTTGATCCGAGCGTTTGCGCGTCGATGGATGAATTCCTTCGCGCCGTGGTGACGGGCGGCACCGCCACGAAGGCTCGCGTCATCGAGGATGCCCGGGGCAAAACGGGGACCACCAGCGACAATCGGGACGCCTGGTTCTGTGGCTATACGAACAACTTGGTGGGAATCGGCTGGGTCGGAAACGAGCAGCTGGTCAACGGCCGATGGGTCTATCCGCCCATGCAGTCCAGCGCTTTCGGCGGCACGATCACCGTCGAAATCTGGACCGGCGTCATGAAGGAGGCGATCAAGAAGTACGGTTCCAAACGATCGCATCGCCCGGAGGACCTTCGCCCGCTCACCCCCACCACCGCCGAACCCGAACCGGTCGAACCGCCGATCGATGATGTGACGGGAGGCGAACCGCCGGCCATCGAGCCGGACACGCTGCCTCCAGGAGTCGAGCCGCCCGGTCCCGGTGAAACGATCCCCGCCGATCGCGTGCCGACCGAAAATCCTTCCGGAATCCCTCGTCCGGCAGGAGGGCCGCCACGCGCCGAGGAGCCCGCGCCAACCCCCCAGCCGCCCAATCGGCCGCCCCGGAATGCGGAAAGCGGGCTCGTCTCGGTTGAAATCTGTGCCGATTCCGGCCAGATTGCCAACCGCTACTGTCCGGAAACCGTGACGCGACGCTTGCCTCGGGGCGAGGCTCCAAAGGGCCGATGTTCGATGCACGGGGCCCACTGATCGCTGGGACCTGGGCACTTTTGACGCCGTCGAGCGCTTAGTCATGGGTATGGGCGCCCGATCGGTCTCTCCGTCAAAAACCGCGGAACGGACCTACGCCCTGCGCGACGCCCTGCTGCTCCTGATCATCTTCGCCGCGCTCGGCGTGATTTTTCTTCGGCTCTGCACGATTCAATTGGGGCGGAACGAGAGCGGCCGCGCGCAACGGCCTCAACACGCCGCGCAAGACCAGGCGCGCGAGCCCCAGCCAACTGCTATCCTTGCTCCACGCCATGTCGGTTATTCACGCCCCGCCCAAACGTGACATCGACCTGCGCGAGATTTTGCCCTTTGCGGTCATCGTGACGGCGCTCACGATGATGTTCATGCGGCTTTGGTTTCTGCAGGTGGTCCGGGGCGAGGAACTGACGGATCGCGCCCGGGCGATCCGCACCAACACGATCAGCAAACTCGCGCCGCGCGGGCTGATCTTCGACCGCAACGGCGTGATGGTGGCGGGGGTTCGCCCCGAGATCGTGCTGACCGCACGGCCCGGCATCGTTCGGCGCAATCCTTGGGTGCTGGAAAAGGTCGCCACGATGGTGGGCGCGCCGGTCGAAGACTTGCGCGAGCAAGTGGAAAAGGAGGCCTGGCGCCCCCATTTGCCGGCGCCGATTTTCGTCGGCGTGCCGATCGAAACAGCGGGCCGGATCGTCGAGTCGGCCGAAAACCTGCCCGGAATCGGGGTGGAGTGGCAGCCGATGCGGACCTATCCCGACACGATGAGCCTCTGCCACCTACTGGGGTATGTGTGGACGCCTTCCGACCGCGACGTCGATCGGCTCAAGGGCCTGAACCTCAAGCCGGCCGAATATGTGGGCAAGGATGGGTTGGAGCGGATCTATGAATCGGACTTGATGGGGAAAGTCGGCTCGGAAACGTTGGAATTCGATTCGAAACGGCGGCCGCTTCGGGTGGTCGGGCGAGACAATGCGGTGCCGGGGAGCCGCCTCATCTTGGGAATCGATCTGCGATTGCAGCGCTTGGCCCAGCAACTGCTGGTCGGAAAGCGCGGCGCGGTGGTGGCGCTCGAGCCTAAAACCGGCGAGGTGCTTTGCCTGGTCAGCAGTCCCGGGTTCGATGCAGGATGGTTCCAAAAAGGCATCAGCGTCGACCATTGGAACACGCTTCGCAACGATGAACGCACCCCCTTGACAAACCGGGCGATCGGTTCGCGCTACGCGCCGGGTTCGACCTTCAAGATCGTGGTCAGCTTGGCCGCGATGGCCTCCGGCAAGTGGTCGCTGCACCAGACCAACTTCTGCCCGGGCTATATCACGGTGGGCAAGGCGCGGCCCAAGTGTTTGGGCGTCCACGGTTCGATCGCCTATCATTCCGCGTTCGCCCGATCGTGCAACACCTATTTCGCCGATCTGGCGCGGCGCATCGGGGAAGACGACTTGCGGGAAATGGCGCTCCGGGTGGGGATCGGCCGGCGCACCGGCATCGACCTCCCGGCGGAGAACCGGGGTTTGGTGCCCACGGACGCATGGTTGGCGGCCCAGCGCGAGCCGCGCAAGTGGTATCCCGGTGACACCGTGAACCTGGGCATCGGGCAGGGTTACTTGGCGGCCACCCCGCTGCAGATGGCGAGCGTGGCGGCGCTGGTGGCCAACGAGGGCGTCTCCTACAAACCCCACGTCGTGCGGGCCAAGATCCCCCCTGGACCCTCGCAAAATCCGGTACCGGTTCCGCTCGAGGAGCTGGCCCGGATCGATTTGCCCGCGGACCGATGGCGCGAGCTAAAGAGTGCGATGCGCGAAGTCATCCAATCGGGAACCGCGACGGTGGCGCAGATTCCAGGTCTGAGCTGGGGAGGAAAGACCGGCAGTGCCGAGCACCGGACGAACGCCTTGACCCACAGCTGGTTTGTCGGGGTCGCGCCGATCGATGATCCCAAGATCGCGATTTGCGTCATCGTGGAGGCGGCCGGCCACGGCAGCACGGTGGCGGCGCCAATCGGCCGCGATGTGGTGAAGGCCTATCTCACCAAGCCCGAACCAGCCCCGCCATCGACAAACTAAGGCGCCGGCGGAATCGCTTCGTCGATTTTGCGAAGGGCTTCGGCGAATGTCCTGGCGTGGGCTTCGGTTTCCACGGCCCGGTCGACGAAGGTTAGCTTGCGATAGGCGGCCGCGAGTTCGTTGACGATTTCCTGGCCAATGAGAAGCTTCTCGCGTGCGTCGTCAACGGACTCGCCCCCGTAGTTCGTGAGGCCCTCGCGAGCCGCGGCGGCGACGTTGGGGGCGGTTCGCGTGGCGTAATCGAGCATGCC
>CAYONY010000024.1:0-24095 GCA_964405415.1 uncultured Fimbriimonadaceae bacterium
CGATGTAGTTGACGGCGTCGCCGACGGTCTTGATCGAGTTCACCTCTTCATCGGGGATCTCGATGCTGAACTCGTCTTCCAGCGCCATTACCAATTCCACGACATCGAGCGAATCCGCGCCGAGGTCCTCGGTGAAAGAGGATTCCATCGTGACCTCTTCTTCCTTGCAGCTCAGCTTCTTAACCGTGACCTTCTTGACTCTCTCAAACACGTCCTGAGACATGGACTGCACGATACCGCAGGAATGCGGGGCAGAACAAGCGGCCTAACGGCGCCGAGGCTTCCGAAGGCCCAACAGGCCCAGGCCAAGGAAGGCCACCGTCGCCGGCTCGGGAACGACGCTTTGCCTCCAATCTTGTCCGGAGCGGCTGGAATAGCCCGAAGGATCGACCCGGTTGCCCGCCGCATCGAAAAACCCGGTGATACCGTTCCAATAGGCGGTATGCGAGAAGTCGAGCGTGACGTCGACCGTGCCGGCAAGCAGGTCGAGGTTTTGAGCATCGACGTACGCCTCCATATTGGTGCGAAGGAGGAACGGTTGGCCATAGATGAACTCGAGCGTCACTTCGGTGAGAGGCTGGGTGAGATCGTCGCCGAAATAATCGAAACTTCCGTCGGGGTTGGAATACCAGCTGCCGAACCAGCCGCCCACCAGAAAGCTGCCGCCGCCATCCGTGCTCGTGCCGATCCAGGAATCCCAGAATCCGTAGACCGAGGCCCAGTTGAACTCATCGCCGGACGCATAACCGCCGGTGAGCGCAAACGCCTCGGACCCCGTGACCCGCAGGCTGGCGGTGAACGTGCCGACGGTGCCGTTCAAGTCGGGATCGGAGATCGTGACCTCGTCCGTCCAGTGGGTCCACGCGTCAGCGATCAGCATCGCCGCCGGGTTGGTTTCATCGAGCGAATCGAAATGCGAGGAAACCCGGTTCACCCCCGGGGCGATCTGAGCCCGCGCGATCGCGTTGCCGGTCGCTTCGTGAACGGCTGTCTCTTTCAAGTCGGGATCGTCAAAAAATCGCTGTTCGATGAGCGTGGCGTCGACCATTCCGCGAACCTCGGTGTAATAAGAGAGGCTCTGGGGCCGGGCGGCCGCGCAAAGGGCAAAGATCAGGGCGGTGGAAAGGATCAAGCGGTTCATGCATCGGCTCCAATTGGGGGTTCCGAGGCCAAAGAGCGTGGCGTATCGGCTTTTGATACAGCATCTCCATCGAGGGCGCGTCGAGGTGACGCCGTTTTTTACGACGGGCGCACGTGTTCAACCTGAACCAAGGGCAAAAGCCGCTCGATCATGGGTTGCCGTCCAATCTCGGAGCCGCTGGTCGTCGCGGTGGCCGCGCCCGCGGCAAGCCCCCAACGAAAGCCCTCGTCCAGGGGAAGGCCCTCCTCGATCGCCCAAAGAAAGGCGCCGAGCATCGAGTCGCCGCTGCCGATGCTGCTCCGGGCATCGACGGCCGGCGAGCGCCCCATCCACGTGCCCTGGGGAGTCGCCAGCACCGCGCCGGCTTCCCCTCGGCTCAAGAGGACCATGGAAACGCCGCGATCGCGTAGGTCTTGGGCCGCCCGTCGGGCGGCGTCGTCCGTATCGACCGGGTAGCCCAAGAGCCGTTCCGCCTCGTGAGCGTTGGGCTTGATCAGGTCGGGCTTGGATTTCAGACCCTGAACCATCGGTTCGCCGTCAGCATCGATCAGCCGTCGGATGCCCCGGGCGTTGATCCGTTCCGATAGGGTTTGGTAGACGTCGAGCGGCAATCCGGGCGGCACCGATCCGCCCAGGCACGCCCAACGGCACTGCGGGGCAAGCTCGTCGATTTTGGCGAGCAAGAGGTCCCATTCCCGGGGCAAGATCTCGGGGCCGCGTTCGTTGAAGGTGGTCGGTGGCGATTCGGATTGGTCTTCCACACTGAAATTGAGCCGCGTTTCCCCCTTGATCGGGATGAAATCGTGAGGAACGCCTTCGCGAGCCAGCACGCTGCGGATCAGGGCGCCGGGGCCGCCGCCGAGAAAGCCGGTCGCGAGGGTCCGAGCGCCCAGTTCGTCGGCCACCCGAGACAGATTGATGCCCTTGCCGCCCGCATCGGTCTCGGTTCGCTCGACCCGGTTCGTATCGCCAATCTTGAGCGACGTGAGATAGATTGCGCGGTCGACGCTGGGGTTGAGGGTGACGGTGAGGATCATTACTGGGCCATGACCTCGGCGAGCACGAGTTTTTCGGGGTCCACTTCCCGCTTGGAAGAGAGCACTTTGGCGAGCGGGGTCGAGACCAGCCGCCCGCCATCGACGCCCGCCATCTCCCCTTGGAAGCCGCTGAGCAGACGATTGGTCGCAAAGGCGGCCAAGCGCAGCGCAAGAACCCGATCGAACGCGGTTGGGCTGCCGCCGCGCTGCATGTGGCCCAAAACAAGCGCCCGCGCCTCGAACCCGGTTTGGGCTTCGATGGCCTTGGTGACCGTCGCGGCGGAAGTGGCGCCCTCGGCGCAGATAATGATGGAACTCTTCTTGCCCTTGCGGTCCGCCTTCAACAGTTCGTCGCAGATCTCATTCAGCGAAAACGGAACTTCGGGAATGAGGATCGCCTCCGCGCCCCCCGCGAGCCCCGCCTCCAATGCGATAAAGCCGTTCGAGCGGCCCATGACTTCCACCACGAAGACCCGGTCATGGGAATAGGCGGTGTCGCGAACCCGGTCGATGGCCTCGACCGCGGTGTTGACGGCCGTGTCGAAGCCGATCGAGAAGTCGGTGCCGGAGATGTCGTTGTCGATGCTGCCCGGCACACCCATCACGGGAAATCGGAATTCCTCGAAGAGGGCAAGCGCGCCAGTGAGCGAGCCGTCGCCACCGATGACGATGAGGCCCTGCACGGCGAGGTCGTTGAGGTTGGCCACCGCGCGGCGCCGACCTTCATGTTCCCGGAAATCTTGGCTTCGGGCCGTGCGAAGTATGGTGCCGCCGTGACTGATGATGCCGCCGACCGACTTGGAATCCATCGGCACGAAGTCCTCTTCGATGATGCCTTCATAGCCTCGCATGAACCCGAACACCTCGGCGCCCCGGGCAATCGCCGCCCGCACAACCCCGCGGATCGCGGCATTCATTCCGGGGGAATCGCCCCCGCTGGTGAGCAGACCGATACGTTTCATTTGATTCGAGTTGGCGGTTTGCCGCTAGCGGGCAGCGGCAGATGGCCGCATCCTGCAGAATGAATCGCCGCCCTCAGGGTTCCGGGACTGCAAACTGCCGACTGCCAACCGCCAACTGTCCCTAGTGACGTTCCTCAAGTACAATCCGACCCGGCTTCATGGCGCTCTTTTCCACCCTCGCTCAGCCGGTCGGCGCCCTGATGCGGCCTAGCGCCACCCTCGCCCCCAGCGACTCCTTGGGACGGGCGGCTCGCTTGCTGCGGGAATCCAGCGCCGGGATCGTTCCGATCGCCGAAGAGGGGATGCTCGTTGGCATCGTGAGCGAGGCAAGCCTCTCCGCGGCCCTGGCAAGGGGCCTCGATCCTCTGCAACCGGTCACGGAGGCCATGCAGGCCGCCGGGGCCACGCTTCCGATCTACAGCACCGGTTCCGAAGCGCTGCGCCGGCTGCAAGAATTGGGCGTCGACGAGCTCCCGGTGGTCGACCGAAGCGGACGCCTGGCCGGAATTGTCGCCGCCTCCGATCTCTTTCCCCGGCCGGAAGAACCTCCGCATCTGCCCACCATCGGCGGCATGGCGACGCCTTTCGGCGTCTATCTCACCGCCGGGGGCGTTCGCGGCGGGGCGCCCCCGATTGCGCTCCTCGTGACCGGCATGATGCTCTCCGCGATTTTTTTGGGGACATCGCTCGCGGGAGATTGGATCGTGGATACGATGGCCCGAGGGCTTGGTTTTTCGCCCCCCGAATGGGCTTATTCGGCGTTGCCGTTTCTCTTGTTTATGCTGACCATCCGCTTCATTCCTCTTTCCGGCACGCATGCCGCCGAGCATATGACGGTGCACGCGATAGAATGGGGCGAGCCGCTCGAACGAGAAGTTGTCCGGCGCATGCCCCGGGTTCACCCCCGATGCGGCACGAACCTGGCGGTGGCCGTCTCGCTGTTTCTTGGCCTAGCCGGATGGCATTGGGGGGAAAGCGAGCAGTTGCGCCTCTTGGTCGCGATGATGGTGACGATGCTCCTTTGGCGTCCGCTCGGCCACTTCACGCAGCAGTGGATCACCACGAAGAATCCAACGGATGCCCAACTCGAGGGTGGGATCCGCGCCGCGAAAGAATTGATCGCCCATTTTTACGCCGAAGGCGCGAGCCGGATTTCGTTGGGCCGCCGGCTCTTGGCGAGCGGCATCTTTCACGTCATGGCCGGCTCGACGCTCACGTTTTTCCTGGCCGAAGGCATCGCCCGGCTCTTCGGCCAGACGCTGGGCCTATGATCCTTGGCCCGGCTGTGCCATAATTCCGCTTCGAGGTTTAGGAACCAACTTGCCGATTTTCTACAACATCGTCTTGGGAATTGCGATCTTCGTCGCCTTTGTGTTTGCGCTGCTGGTGTTTGTGACCGGCAAAGGCGATGCGATGTCGGGTGGGGGATCGGTCCGCACCTCGTTCAAAGGCAAGCAGGGATTCGACGACTTTATGTCGCGCATCATCCTGATCTTGGGCGGCGCGTTTATGTTGCTGACCCTCGCGCTCGACGTTTTGGGCAACCACTTGCCCAAGAAGTGATCGGGCTTTTGTCCGACTTTTTGGACTACGGCGACTTGTCGCCGCTTTTGGCTGGCTTTATGGACTGCGGCGACTTGTCGCCGCTTTTGACTGGCTTTATGGACTGCGGCGATTTGTCGCCGCTTTTGACTGGCTTATGGACTGCGGCGACTTGTCGCCGCTTTATCTGGGCGGACTCTTCCGCCCCGAGCTATGCCTCCAGAAGGCCCGAAGGGCCGCGGGGCGATAGCGAAGGGCAACGCCCTGGTAATGCGTATCGGGAGTATCCGCCCCAGCCCTGAAGGGGCGGGAGGGATAGGGCCAGGGTCCGGGGAGTTGCCTGGGGCTGGGGCCGCGAAACGCTCCGCCTTAATTCAAAAGCGCGACTGGCGTCGCGCCCACCAAAGCGACGCGCACCCGATACCGACGTGGCGAATCGCGGCGAACGTGGCGCGACACCCCGACGTGTCGCCGCGAGCATCTACGCAATCTTGGACTTGCCTTTCGCCCGAGGCTTCTTGGGGGTCGGAATGCTCTCCCCTTTCGCAAATTTGGCCGGATTGGCCTTAAACGCCTCCGGACAACCGCCGCAGCAGAAGAAATACCGTCGACCCTTGTAATCGGCAAACATCTTGGCCTTCGTCGCCGAGGCGATGTCGACGTTGTTCGTGGTCATCACCGGGCATTTCACCTTCGTCTTGGGCGGCGCCGGCTTTGGCTTGGTTTTTTGGGCAAAGACGCCAACCGAGAGCGACGCGACGACGAGAAGGAATAGGGCTTTCTTCATGGATTGGTTCCAAACGGGCGGGTCTGCTCTTCAAACGCAAACTCGGAGCCTTTAGTTTCCATAATGGACCGCGGCGATGCCCACCATCTTCCATACCAACGATCTCCACGGAAGTCTGAACGCGGCGATGGCGGCGCGCCTTGCGATGTGGAAAGCGGAAGCAGGCCTGGACGCCGCGTACTTCGATTCGGGCGATTGCATCAAGGCCGGCAACTTGGCCATCCCGCTCCGGCCGGAGGCGGCTTGGATGCACCTGAAGGAGGCGGGCTGCGATGCGGGAACGCTCGGCAACCGCGAATCGCATCCTCTGGAGGCCGGCTTTGCGGCCAAGCTCAAAGGAGCAACGCACCCGCTGGTCGTGGCGAATCTGCGGCGCAAAAGGGGCGGCCCCCTTTTGCCCGGATCGATCGTGATCGAGCGAGGTGGCGTAAGCTTTGGAATCCTCGGCGTGATGGTGCCGATGGTGACGGCGCGGATGGCGGCCGCCGCCGCGAGCGCCTATCTCTGGGACCCGCCGATCCCCACCGCGGCCGAACTTGCGCGAAAACTCCGCCCGGAGGTCGACCTGCTCGTGGCCCTGACCCACATCGGCCATCGCGCCGACCTTGAATTGGCCGAAACCGCGCCGGAGATCGACCTGATCTTGGGCGGCCACTCCCACACCGTCGTCGATCCGCCGGTTCGAGTGGGCCAGACGTTCGTGTGCCAGGGCGGCTCGCACGGCCGCTGCGTCGGCGTCTATGCCTGGTCGGAAAGAGGCCGACTCGATTCAGCGGAGCTAAGGCCGCTTTCGCCCTGAGTGGCGATGAAAATGAAGATGATGCTCCACGCCGCTTCGCCCAGCAGCGCAAACGGCATCTGCAGCGGCTGCGGCAGCGCATAGAGTGCCAACAGAAACGGGATCCAAAAGGCCCACCCGGGCAGAATGGCGGGAATCACGCGATCGCGGAACCAGGCGCGCCCGATCCGCTGGACCGTTTTGACAAGGCTCCACTTCGCATCGCGCCAGTCGCAAAGGACCACACCGGTCGGCATGCACAAAAAAGGCGCAAACAGCCCCATGTCGACCGTGGTCTTAAGCAAGATCGTCCCCGCATCGATCCCATCGCCAAACGCGAACGATTGGAATCGATAGAACAAATCGACTTGGCTGGCGACGACGAGATACACGAACCCGTTGAAGCACGTGTTGCCCAGCCATCGACGGTCGAGCCGCCCGATCCGACCTGTCAAAGCCTTGGCGACTTCGGGAATGAGGCCGCCGGCGACAAAGCCGCCCACCGCGGAAAAGCCAAGGCCCCACTCCGATTTGATGCGGCCGATCTGGTCGGCAAAGACCCGAACGCTATCCGATTGGTAGTAGCCGACGACGAGCGCGGCCGCCGCCAATTGAATCGCCAGAAAGGGCGCCCAAAACCGGCGGATCGCCTCAAGGCCCGGCCGAAGCGCGGCCCCCAAGGTCCATTCGGCCGCCGAAGGCGAGCCCAACTTAGACGGCCACCGCCGAAGGCGGCGTCGGCTCTTCCGGCTCTTCAATCGGCGGCATCGCTTTCATCTTGTTCAGCTTGGCTTCAAACTCCGCCGCCTTTCGCCCTTCCAGCCCGTGGTCCGCGCCTTCGAGCATGGCCGCCAATCCAATGCATTCGGCGCGGGAAAACCGGACCGAATGCACACGATGCTCCTCGAACGCTTCGTAAGCGAGCGGCGCCACCGCGCGGGCGCATCGGCCCAGCGCATCGGAAAACACCCGGATCTGGTACTGGGCATGGGCGTCCGAGCGCAGGTGGACGAAGTGAAACAGGTTGTGCAGATCGATCTGCCAATACCACTCCGTATAAAGCGAGAGAGGCAGAACGATCCGCGCGAGCTCGCGCGCCATGTCCTTTTCCAATAGCGACTCGTACCGGGCATAGAGCTGCCGATAGTCCGCCTCGAATTGGCTGATGATCGCCTGTGCCTCGGCAAACGGCAGCGGCTCGCCGCTGCCTTGCTTATTGTCCGCGCTCTGGACGCAGACTTCGTCCGGCGCGGGCACGTAAAACTCATCTTTCATCACCGAATAGCGCCCGGAAATCTCGTTGAGACGCGCCGTTCGATGCCGCACCCATTGGCGCGCCACGAAGATCGGCATCTTGGTGTGGAACGTCAGGATCACCTGTTCGAATGGGCTCGTGTGCTCATGCCGCATCAAATAGTGGATCAGCCCGCGATCCTGGCGAAAGCTCTTGGTTCCCGCCCCGTAGCTGACCCGGGCCGATTGGACGATCCGCTGGTCGCCCCCCAAATAGTCCACGAGCCGAACGAAACCCTTGTCGAGGACTTTGATTTCCTGATCGAGCAGGGCTTCGGCCTCTTCCACGATGATGCGCGCCATCGGGGTTGATTGTGGCATGGGGGAAGGCCCCGCGCTCGGCCGTTCGCTTCCTGGCGAGGATTGAAACGCCTCAGGGCAAACGAAGCGAAACTTCGCGGTCTCCCTCGCTCTCGAAGCTCTGCCTATCGGCAACCTTGCCTCGACTTTGCCGCAATCCTGCCGCGTGTGCCCTTCTCCAATCGCCCCTTGCGTCTGAGGGACAATAGCGCAGATGGAAGAGCGAACCAAAGAATCCATGGTCGGCTGCGCGATGATCGGCGGGTTTGTCATGGCCGGGATTGGGTTTGTGACAACCGCCTTCGTCTATGCCGGAGCCGTGGGCGCGCTCGTGCGCCGCCAAGACCCCAACCTCTGGATGATTCGAGGAATTGGTCCCGCCCTTATGCTCCTTGGCTTGCTGGTCGCGGGCGGCGCCATCGTCGTCGGCATACGCGAGGGCCGGCGATTGACCTCCGGAAAGGGCCAAGTCTATGCCGATCCGAACGCCCGCATCGTCGCCCGCTTCGGCATCGATGAGCACGGCGACATGATCACCGAGGAATGGCTGTTCGACGAGCGGGATGAAGTCCGGTTTTTTGTGAAAATCCAACACGCGGACGGGCGCATCAAAGAGTACCAATGCACGCGGGAAACGTTGGCGATGTGCGGGGAAGGGATGCGGGGGACCGCCACGTTCGATGGCCGATGGTTGGGCGGCTTCGTCCCTCAGATCGGACCGCGGCCCGCGCCTTAGGGGGCCATCGGCGGGTCCTCCGACTCGGGCCGCCCGCCAAACCCCTCGACCGCGCCCCACAGGTCGTCGATCGCCACGAGAACCAGTCCCCGAACCTCGCGGGCCAGCGCGGCGACCGTGCGGTTTCCCGATTCTTCGAGGTCGGCCAAAGCACCCGCCGCCTCCCGCAGGTCATGCATCGCGTCGTTGCCCGCGTCGATCGCCTTCAGGCGCTTTTCATCCCAAATCGCAAATGCGGCCACGACGTCCTTCTCGGCGGGCGAATCCTCCGCGAACTCCGCAATTCCACTGCCCGCGGTATCGATGAGATCGACAACTTCGTCGAACGCGGCTCGGTCGCCCGCCGGCGACTTGGCTTTGGCTTCCTGGGCTGCGCTCAGGGCCTCTTCGATCGAACTGGATGCGGCCGCCATTTGAAACATGCCCGAGCGGATCTGTTCATAAAGCTGGGCTTCGGGGGAAACCGGTGCCTCCTCATTGGGCGATTGAGTTTGGGTTGCCGGGACCTTTGGCCGAGTCGCCGGATCCTTGGCGCATCCCCAGAGTAAGCCCATGACGGCAAAAACCACCGCCCCGAACAAAGGCCAACCATTGCGCGGGACGCCCCGCTTTCGCAAGAATGCGTTCATGAGTTTTCGCTATTTGACGATCGCGGCCCTCGGCTTGATCCAGGCGGTCGACCCGTTGAAGCTTCCCCTTGGCCTCCCGGGCACCGTTTCGGCCAAACCCGGGGAGATCATTCGTACTTTAGACGGAGCCGCCGTGAGTGTCGATTCGGTGGCCGCGGCGGCGGACGGCCACCGCTTCGTCTATTTGGGCGAGAGCCACACCACCCTCGCCCATCATGAGATGCAGGCCGCCGTCATCGACGCGCTGGCCAAGCGCGGCCGGGACGTCATCGTCGGATTCGAGATGTTCACCCGTCCGGTCCAGAATCGACTCAATCCATGGACCCTGGGCTGGTGGAGCGAAGAGGACTTCATCCGCGAAGCGGACTGGAAGGGCCAGTGGGGCTTCGATTTCGCCCTGTATCGCCCGATTTTTGAAGTCATCAAAAGCCGCCGCCTTCGCATGGTGGCCCTCAATGTTCCCCGAGATTGGGTGCGAAGGGTGGGACGCCAGGGTCCGGCTGGGCTCACCGATGCAGAAAAAGCTCAAGTCCCCGCAATCGATGTTTCCATCAAGGGCCACCGCTCCGTCTTCGATGCGCTCATGGGCGGCCACCCCCCGACCGGACCTCAGGGCGAAAACATCTATGCCGCCCAAGTGCTCTGGGATGTGGGAATGGCGGACAGCGCCCTCAAGTACCTCGCCGAAAATCCGACGACCTCGAAAACGGTGATGGTGGTGGTGGCGGGTTCGGGACACGTCATGTACGGCCAGGGGATCAACTACCGAGTCTGGAGTCGTACGGGAGAACGGGGCATCACTCTCACCATGACGGAATCCGATCGCCCGATCGACGTCTCGCGAGGCTTGGGCGACTACGTCTTCACGGCCCGCCCGAAGGCCTAACCCACTTTCGAGTGGGCGTCTTCGACCAGCGAGACCAGTTCCTCGATCATCAACGTGGTGTCGCGCTCGACGTAGGCCTCGGTGTCCTCATAGTGGACCTTGAGCCACTCCGCGTCGTCCGTGCGCGCGATCTCGATGAACGAGTTGCTGCCTTCGGCCCGAACGTTTGGAGCGCCGGGGCTGGCGAGCTTCCGCAAACTCTCCAAGGGCGTCGTCATCTCTTTTAGATTTCCAATGGGCTGGTTGAACGCATCCAGCACGGCAAGGTGGGCGTTGCCGCCCGCATCGACCTGCATCTGCATTCGAAACTGAGACGGCGCGCCGAAAGGAATCGAGTGCTCGAAGACCATGCCTACAGGCTATCACCTTCCGCCTCGAAGCGCAAGCCCCAAAAAAGAATGTCCCCGTCGAAACGGGGACATTCTGACGTTGGTTTTGGGCGGTTACTTCTTGAACACGAACTGCCCGAAGACCGCGAAGTGGTCGGAAAGGTCCCACCGCTCCTTGTCTGTGGGCAGGCTCTTCCAACCGTCCCACGACCGCAGCAGCCGCACTTCGTTCGTCGAGAGCAGTGGCTTGAGGTGGGCCTTGGAGAAGAGCAGGTAGTCGAGGAACTCGGGCTTTCCGGCATCGGCGCACTTGTTGATGGTCGGATCCCAAGTGGCCTTGAGATTGCCGAGCTGCATCGGATGCGCCGCATTCAAGATCGAGAGCATCGAGTTGTATTCGGCCGGCGAGCCCGTCATGTCGACGTTGAGGTCACCGCCGAGGATCACCGGCTCGGTCGCCGGGATATTTCGCGAATCGACAAATGCCTTGAGCATCTGGAGCTGCTTCTTTCGAGTCGAAACATCGGCGGAGCCCTTGTCGGCCTGCGTGTGGGTGCCAAACAAGTGATACTTCCGGCCCTGCTTGTTGATGCAGGCGTACATGATGCCCTTGTCGGCCATGCTGTCCGAACCCGAAGAAACCGACCCGAACGTTTTCTCGGCCCACGCGGTGATCGGCCATCGGCTCATGATGATGACCCCGCCATCCTGGTTGACGCCCGCATCGCGGCCGACCACCTTGGTCTTGTAGGGAAACTCCGAGGCGAGATCGGCGATCGTGCGATTGCGAATGTCATCGTCAAACATTTCGCTGAAAAGGATCGCATCGTAGCCTTGGCCGCGAAGCTGGGGCATCATCAGCTTTTGACGCGCGGATTGGCCATTGACGAAGAGGCTCGTCGGCCGCATGTAGGTGTTGTAGCTCAGCACGCTAAACGTGTTGCTGCCGGCGGTGGCATTCGGATACTTGTATTGAATGATGTACTCGACATCGTCCGCCCCGCCCGTAAAGTAGGCGCGATACTTGATGTTGAACGAATGCGCTCCCGCATTCCACGTCGCCTGGTGGGTGTTCCGGTCGCTGTACCAGGGCTGGCCTTGGACCGATTGCCACAGATCGCTGTTGAAGGTCGTGCCCTTCAACCGCTGCTTCAGGGCGAATTTCGTCCCGTTCATCGAGAGGTAATTGTGGAACTCGAAATACTTGCCGCTCTTGACGCCTTCGTCACGGTTGAACTTCAAGATCATCGCGCGCTGGCCGGGCTGAACCCAGTTCGTGCCCGCCTTCCAATAGGCCGTGCCAAGCGCCAGCCCCGAAGGACGGACGATCTCCACCGGAAAGGCGAAGGGCGTGTTGTTCTGAACGTAAATGTAGGTCTCGGCCGTAGCGGCGCCGGCGACGCCCAAAACAAGCGCCCCCGCCAAACCGATTCGTAGGTTTTTCAAGCAATGCATGGATTTCCTCTTGTGAGCCGCCAGGAGAACGGCCCGAACATGTCTCATTGTTTCTCGGGTTCGCGTGGTCCCCGGGAAACCCCCGTGAAAAGTGCGTGAAGCCTCAGCGGCTCGGCGCCGCGAACATAAGCTCCTCGAGTCCGACGTGCAGACCGGCAAGCGATTTCACGCGGCGGGCCGCCAGCACGACCCCCGGCATGAACGAACTGCGATCGAGCGAATCGTGGCGCAAGGTGAGCGATTCACCGGGCGCGCCAAAAAGAACCATTTGATGCGCGACAAGACCGGCGAGCCGAATCGAATGGACGGGCACGCCGTCCACCGAAGCGCCCATCGCCCCCGCCGCCTTGATCGTACGGCTCGGCGCCTCCGGCTCCGCCCTCCCCGCTCGAGCGCGGGAAATGCGTTCGGCGGTGTGCATCGCGGTGCCGCTGGGCGCGTCGGCCTTTCCGGGATGGTGCATTTCGACGATCGAGGCTCCCGGCATCCAGCGCGCCGCCTCCTCAGCAAACCGCATCATCAGCACCGCGCCAATGGCGAAATTGGGGACCACCAGAGCGGGCACGCCGGTATCGCGGCACGCCTTGTCCAACTCGGCCAATTCTGGCGCCCCGACTCCGGATGTGCCAACGACGGCCGCGACGCCACGTCCCAAACACGTGAGCGCATTTCCGACCGCCACTTCGGGGTGTGTGAAATCAATGCAGACGTCGGGCCGGTCGCGCTCCAGGGCCGCCGCCAAATCGGTCTCCACCGCGCGGCCGTCCAGAAGCGCTTCACGAAGATCGATCAGCGGGCCCAGTTCCAAGTCCGATGCCGCGGCAATCGCCCGCACCGATTCACGGCCCATCCGACCCATCGCCCCGCAGACTGCGACCCGATAGCTCATGGCGTCGGCACCCGCTCCAGTGTAATGGCATCCATTTCGAGCTTGACCGGCATCCCCGTCTCGTCCACGTAAGCCGTGCCTTTCGTCGAGCGCACCTCGTGGACCGCATAAGTTTTCGCGCCAATCTTCACCGACTTCTTGCCAATGTAGGTGGCGGTCGTCAACTCCCACTTGAGGCTGGAAACGTCGAATCGATAGCGTTTGTCCACCGCCCCTGGCTTGGGCTGATCGCGCACAAACCAAAACTCGGATTTCGACTCCATCGGAGCCCCGGGGGCGAGCGGCACGTCGTTGACGTCGCGCTTGCCGCCGACCTCCTCCGTCGCCGTCGCGCCGGACTTGGAGAACGAAACCGTGACGGTTCGGCGCGTCTTGGGGTTCGTCGTCA
Source organism: uncultured Fimbriimonadaceae bacterium (assembly GCA_964405415.1). GTDB lineage: Bacteria > Armatimonadota > Fimbriimonadia > Fimbriimonadales > Fimbriimonadaceae > CAYONY01. The sequence goes on from CAYONY010000024.1 coordinate 13,153, forward strand.
CCGATTCGTGAAACATCCGTACCGGGGCCCCCTTGGCGCTGTACGTGCTTTCGGATCGAAGCGTGACCGTATTCCCTCCCGGCGCCGCGATCTGCAGGGAAAGCTGGACGACTTTGGAGCCGTCGGGCATGATCTTTTGGTTGGCTACGGCTTGCCCCACCCGTTTGCCCTGGACGTTCACATAGAGCCGGACGCTTGCCAGCGCGGTGCCGACCACCAGCAGCAGCAGCCCGGTGCCGATCAGTTTAGGTTGATGCATGGTTTTCGATCCCCATCAAGCGTTGGGCGGCGCGAACGCCGGCATCGTAAGCATATTCCACCCGGCCGCCCATCACGCCGTCACCCGCCACAAGAAGCCGGGCGCCAGGTCGGTTCACATTGTCGAAAAGCGCGGTCATTTCGGGTTGGCTGTGCGCCCAGCGTTGAACGGTCGCGACCGCCGGCGCATCCCACGCTTTGCTGTAGAGACGAACGAGGAGGTCGGCGGTCGCGTCGATGATGTCGGCATCCGGCGCCTCAAAGTACATTTTGCTGAATTGAGGCCCCAATTGGGCCACCACCGCGCAATGGCCGTCCGGCGCCCGGCCCGGGCATTTCAGACTTTCGTGGCTGAGCCAGGCCAGTGGGTGGTTGTTCTCCGGCTCGACCAATGCATGGTAGTTCAGGTTCGGCGGCTCGAACGCGTAGCCCAGCAGCACACTGAGGCAAGGCCGATAGTTGGCGTTCGAAAAAGGACGGCTTTCGCCCAACCCCTCCAACAAGGGAAGCACGTCGGGGGTCGGCGCGGCCAACACCACGGCGTCGTAGCCCTCGCTCTGGATGGCGAACCCGTCGCCTCGGCGTTCGACGGTTTCAATGCGCTGGCTCAATCGGACGTCGAGACCCTCCGCAAGCCGGATCGGGAGGGTTTCGTTCCCGGTGACATAGGCGAAGCGATCGACCCGGTTCTTGGCCGGATCGCCCATCGAAACGCGAAGCCCGGAATGTATGAAGATCGGGCGTTCGATGCGCGTCAACCCTTCTCGGTCCAGTTCGTCGAACATCGCCCGTTCGAGCACGCGGCCCCGCGGCGCGATCGTGGTCGCGCCCGTATCGAAGACGTAGCCGCCGAGGCGCTCGGTGTGGACGCGCCCGCCGACCTTTGGGCTCGCTTCATAGACGACGGGTTGATGGCCCTGAGCGGCCAAGGTCCGGGCCGCCGCCAAGCCCGAAACCCCCGCGCCGACGATTGCTGCTTTCAAAGGTGCCCCGGTTTTACCGCAAGCTCAGGCCGATTCGATACCGAAGAATCGGAGGGCATTGGCGGTGGTCTGGCGCGCCGAATCTTGGGGTCCGACCTCCCATAGCGCGGCAAGCGCCAAGTTGACCAAAGGAAGCAGCGCCGGGTGGTTGGGCTTGCCGCGATGGGGCTCCGGCGTCAGGTACGGGCTGTCGGTCTCCAACACGAGCCGGTCCCGCGGCCAAGTTCGGCAGATCTCCCGAAGCGCGTCCGATTTCTTGTAGGTCAAGGGACCATCGACCCCGATCCAACCCCCCAAAGCCCGCACCCGATGCGCATGGCCCTCATCGCCTGAAAAACAGTGGAAGAGATACGGACGGGGCGGGCGCGGTTCGAGCAGATCGAGCAGGTCGTCGTAGGCTTCTCGGCAGTGAAAAACGACCGGCCGCTCGCGGGCCGCTGCCAAGTCGAGTTGGGCGACGAGGCAGGCGTGCTGCTGGTCCGGGGTGGCAAAGTCCCAATGATAATCGAGCCCGATCTCGCCCAGGGCGACGGTTTTGGGATGGGCCAAGTGCCGGTCGATCTCGTCCAAGGTGGCCGACGAAAAGGAAGCCGCCGAATTGGGATGCCAACCGACGACCGCGTAGACCCCCTCGTGACGCTCCGTCAGCTCAACCGCGCGCGCGTTCGAATCGGAATCGATCCCGACCAACGCGAGGCGGCTCACCCCCGCCGATCGGGCGCGGGCAATCTCGCCGTCGGGATCGGCAAAGCAATCCGCGAGGTTCAAATGGCAGTGGGTGTCGAAAAGCTCAGCCGCCATGGCTGCACCCATCGCCGGCCAGGGCCGCCAAGATTTCCGGCAGCAGCGGGGCCAGCGCCTGGATGCCTTGGCGGACCGCTTTGGGCGAGCCGGGAAGGTTCACGATCAGCGTGGCGCCTCGCATGCCGGCGACTCCTCGGCTGAGGTGGCTCAGCGGGGTGTGCTCGAGTCCCCGCAACCGAAGCAACTCCGCGAGATTGTCCGCGCGGCGGTCGAGCAACGGCAGGGTGGCCTCCGGCGTCACGTCGCGAGGCGAAAATCCGGTGCCGCCGGTCGAAAACACCGCCTGGCAGCGTGTGCAGAGATCGCGCAGCGCGGTTTGAATTGAATGGATTTCGTCCGGCACGAGCCGTTCCTCAAAGTCCTCGAATCCGAGTCCCTTCAGCGAGGCTCGGGCCGCGGGGCCGCTCAGGTCCTCGGCCTGCCCGGCGGACCGCGTGTCGCTGACCGTCAGGATCCCGATGCGCGCCGCCATGGGGCTTTGCCTCCGGTTTTTTCGATTAAGCGGATCTCGGTGAGCGTGAGATCCGGATCCACCCCCTTGAGCATGTCGATGAGCGTCACGCCGGCGATCGCGACCGCCACGTAGGCCTCCATTTCGACGCCGGTTTTGGCCTCGATCGACGCCGAGGCTTCAATGCGAATGCCGTCCGGTGCAAGTTCGAGCCGAACGTCCAAGTGGTCGAGCGGTAGAGGATGGCATAGCGGAATGAGGTCGCCCGTGCGTTTCCCGGCCTGGATTCCGGCGACCTGCGCAACCGCAAACGCATCGCCTTTGGGCAACGCATGGAGTGCCGCGAGGTGCGAGGGCCGGAGCTTGAGAAATCCTTCGGCAACGGCGCGGCGGTGGGTGGCCGATTTTTCACCGACATCGACCATCTGGGCACGGCCTTCGGGGTCGACGTGGCTGAGGCCGCTCATGAGGGCAGTTTACTTGGAAGCGCTCGTCGCTTCTTGAGCTTCGGGGCGGGGGTCGCGCGGGCCAACTTCCCGTTCCGCTTCCGCTTGCAGCCGGTTCATCGCCTCCGCCAACTTGAGCTTCGTCGCTTCGGTCTCCGCTTCCGTTGCGTCGGAGGAGAGCCAGATCGGTTCGCCGAACCGAACCGAAACCTTGCTGAAAAACTTGGGGAGGTGATAGGCGTCCCACGTGCCAAACGTCCAAGCCCGCGAGGCGGCCGTGCCGATCGGAACCATCGCCGCGCCGGATTTACGCGCCATCAGGAGCGCCCCGCCCTGGACGATGCCGGCCGGCCCGCGCGGACCGTCGGGCGTAATCGCCAGGGTGTCGCCGGCGCGCAGCACCCGAATCGCCTCGATCGCCGCCCGCTCGCCGCCGCGCCCCGTGCTGCCGCGAATCACGCGATAGCCCAGCAGACTATAGAGGCGGCTCTGCAGCTCACCGTCGTTGGATAGGCTGAAAAGCGCCCAAATGCCCCGGCCGCGCATAAAGGTCGCGGGGGCATACGTTCGCCCGTGCCAGACGCACAGCAAGATGCCGGACGAGGTTTGTTCGACGTTCTCCAGCCCCGAGACCCGCCATCGAATCGTGCCGCCGATCGCCCGGGCCAGGCCATAGAGAAAGGGGGCCAGGACTTTGGGCCGGGTGCGCCGCCAGCGGGCTTTGAGCGAGCGGTCCGGGGCCGGCAGCATGTCGCCGATTGGCCCGTCCTCGAGGCGGGTCATGGCCTGAGCTAGCGCGCAACGTGCGGATTCGACTTCGTCTTCGCTTGCCTGGTCGCTGAGGTGGATGGCCGGTCCGAACCGCAACGTGACCTTGGAAAACGGTTTGGGGATCAAATAGCCGTCCCACGTCTTGAGCACCCAGGCCCGTTTGGCGGAGGCTCCCATCGGAACCAGCGCCGCCCCCGATTTCTTCGCCATCAACAGCACGCCGCCCTGGATTTCCCGATTGGGCCCTCGTGGACCATCCGGCGTGATCGCCATGCGTTCGCCTTTGCGCAAGAGCCGAATCGCCTCGATCGCGGCCCGTTCGCCCCCGCGCCCGGTACTGCCGCGAATCGAGCGATAGCCCAAAAGCTGGAAAAGTTTGCTCTGCATCTGGCCGTCGCGCGAATGGCTGAAGAGCGCCCAGAGGCCCTTGCGGCGGAGAAATTGGGCCGGAATGAGCGATCGGCCGTGCCACGCGCAAAAGATCGCGCCCCCTTCCAACTTGGCATAGGGCTCGAAGCCCTGAACCTCCCAGCGCAGCGTCCACGAAAGCGCGCGGGAAAACGCGAACATGACATAAGGCAGGATCTTCCGTTTCAACGGCCGCCAGTAGTTCTTCATCCCGGCCAGTCCTTGGTCCGCGCGATCTCGGCCGCCGGGTGCAGCGGATAGGCCGCGATCAAATCGTCGGCAAGCCGCTTGGCTTCTTGAGGTCGCGCCCCGCGACGAAGCTCGGCCAGGGCGAGCATCGCGTCGGGCACTTGGGGGTCGTCGTTCGGACCTTCGACGATGCTGGCCCAGAGCTTTTCGGCGATCGGGGCATGGTCGTTCGTCAGCCTCGACGCCCAATGCGCCCGCTTCATCGAAGGGAGGTGGTTCAGACAGCCGGAGCCCACCGCGGCGTCCGCCACCTGGGCAAAGTTGGGCCGCGGGGCCGCGTCCGCCGCATCCAAAAAGGCCCGTGCCGCTTGCTGGCTCTCACCGAGCTTGGCCAAAGCCGCCCCTTTTTCGGCCATCGCGCGGAAATCGCGTGGGTGGGCGCGAAGGTGGTCCTCGGCGGCGGCCAAGGCGGCGGCGGGGCTGCGGGAGGCCAAATCGTCGAGCCGCTTGGTGGACGCTTCGAATTCGGCGTCTTTTTGGGTGCGAAAGGCAAGGGCCAGCAGCAGTCCGGCCGCGGCGCCGCCGATGTGGGCCCAATACGCCACCGCCTCGCCCGCGCCTCCCAATTGGATGAATCCGCCGGCGATCTGCAAGAGCAGCCAAAGCCCGGAAACCGCGAAAATCGGAACGGAGAGTCCCGGCGCCAAGGGAACGCGAACCGAGAAAAACCGAACCGAGGCCAGCGCAACCACCCCTGCCACCGCCCCGCTTGCCCCGATAAGCGGCGTCTGCGGACCCGGACCGAGCGCCCAATGGGCCGCGATCCCGGATAGCCCCGCCGCCAGATACACTCCGAAGAACCGCAGCGAGCCTACCGCCGATTCGGCCGCCGGGCCGGCGGCTGCCAGAAAAACCATGTTGCCCAGCAGGTGGACCAGGTTCGCATGCAGAAAGAGCGAGGCAAGAGCGGCCACCACCGTGGGCCGCGCTGGAATGAACCCATAGGTCTCAATCAGATCGGGTTGGTAGAACAGCAAAAAGGCCGCTGCCAAATTGGCGGCGAGAATCAGAAGGGAGACGACAGGGGAGCGCCGGCTCACGTTCAAGCTTCTTGGAGCATGTCCTCCGTAATGTCTACGTTCACGTACGTCTCTTGGACGTCTTCGAGGTCTTCGAGCATATCGAGAAGACGCAAAAGCTTGGGGACGTCGTCCGGCGCCGGGTTCGCTTTATTGGTCGGAATGAACGTGAGCCCGACTTCACGGGCGACGATGCCGGCTTTTTCGAGCGCCTCGTTGGTCTGGTGGAGAGTTTCGATCGCGGTGTAAATCAAAAAATTGCCCTCGTCGTCGGTGGTGACGTCGTCGGCGCCCGCATCGATCGCGGCCAACGTCAGTTCCTCTTCATCGCGGCCCTCCGCGGAGACGACAATCTCGCCGAGATGCTTGAACTGCCAGCTCACCGAGCCGTTTTCGGCCATATTGCCGCCGCACTTGCTGAACGCATGGCGCACCTCAGCAACCGTGCGGTTCCGGTTCTCCGTGTAACACTCGAGCATGATCGCCGCGCCGCCCGGGCCATAGCCCTCATAGATGACCTCTTCGTAATCGGCGCCTTCGATTTCGCCCGTGCCCCGCTGGATGCTGCGCTTGATGTTGTCGGCGGGAACCGAGTTTTCCCGGGCTTTCTGAATCGCCACCCGTAGCCGCGGGTTCATGCCGGGGTCGCCGCCGCCCATTTTTGCGGCGACGATGATCTCGCGGCTGATGTTCGTAAAGAGCTTTCCGCGGACCGCATCGAGCTTTCCCTTGCGAAGCCGGATGTTCTTCCACTTGCTATGGCCTGCCATATGGGAGCTATTTTGGCATGGCCCGAAAATCGAGTTCGAGCGCCACGTCGAGGTTGGGGGCCGAGTGGGTGATCCATCCCACCGAGATCAGGTCGACGCCGGTCTCGGCAATCTCCCGGACGTTGGCAAGCGTGATGCCGCCGGAGGCTTCAAGCAGGATCGTTTTGGCCCGGGATGGAGTCTTTGCGGCGAGCGGACTCACGTCAGCGGGCCATTCGTCGAATTCGAATTGAGGGCTTAAGCAGGCGGACAACTCGTTCCTCAGGGCCACCGCCTTTCGCATCATCTCCGAGTTCATGTTGTCCAGCATTACGATGTCGGCACCTACGGCCAGCGCTTCCTGAAGCTGATCCAGCGTTTCGACCTCCACTTCGACCATTGTGCCGAGTGGAGCATGAGCGCGCGCGCGAAAGATCGCATCGGCGATCGAGCCCACCGCCGCAAGGTGGTTATCTTTGATCAAGACCGCATCGAACAACCCGATCCGGTGGTTCCGCCCTCCCCCGCAAGCCACCGCGTATTTCTCAAGCAGCCGCAGACCCGGCGTCGTCTTGCGGGTATCCAGAATCTGCGCCCGGGTCCCCTCCGCCGCATCCACCAGCTGTCGCGTCGCGGTCGCGATCCCGCTCAAATGCCCGAGAAAGTTGAGCGCCGTGCGCTCGGCAGTCAATATCCCGGCAGCCGGCCCTTCGATGTGGGCGATCCTTTGCATCGGCTCCAGCCGGTCGCCATCGGCGGCCAAAGCCTCGAACCGAATGGCCGGATCGACCTGGCGAAAGGCGGCTTCCGCCAAAAAAAGGCCACTGAGCACGCCGGCGCGTCGCGATTCGATGTGTCCCGCCGAATGCAGGTCCGGAGGAAGGAGAGCGGTTGAGGTCAGATCGCCGCCGTCGCCCAGGTCTTCGGCCAGCGCCCGCGCCACCGCATCGTCGACGAGCTGAGGATCCAGAGGCGGGATCATCGGCTCGAGCTGGCCTCCCGAATCGGGATCGCGATGCGGGCTACCGGCGTCGCCGTTAGGAGCGAGTGGACCGCGGCTTCCGCAGACAAGGTGGGAAAATCGGCCCGAAAATGGGTGCCGCGGCTCTCGTGGCGCTGGACGGCCGACCGGGCAATGAGTTCGCCGACAAGCCTCAGGTTCCGGGCTTCCAAGCTCGAACCCGGCGAAATCGATTCGAGGGTGGAGACCGCGTTCTGAAGCCCAGGTTCGTCGCGCACCAGCCCAACCTTCTCCCACATCGTCAGCCGCACCTGGGCAACGGCGGCATCGTTCCGCGCAAGGTCAAAGTGGCCCGCATCCTCGGGTAGCTCGATCGCGGCGTCCGCATTCGTTCGCGACGCCTCAGATATCGCTCGGGCCGCCGCCCTTCCAAACACGACCCCTTCGAGCAATGAGTTGCTGGCCAAACGATTGGCGCCGTGAACCCCGGTGGAGGAGCACTCTCCAACCGCCCAGAGCCCTGGCAGGGAGGAACGGCCCTGGAGGTCCACCGCCACCCCCCCGATGTGATAATGCGCGGCCGGGGAAACCGGAAGGAGGTCCCTTTCAGGATCGAGTCCGGCCTCTTTGGCGGCTCTTCGGCAAAGCAGAAAACGGTCAGGCCCCGCTTCCTTCAGGACTTCGCGGACGTCGAGGAAAGCCCCTCGCCCGTTTTGGAGTTCGGCCCAAATCGCCCGCGCCACGACGTCGCGTGGGGCCAATTCCCGGTCCGGATGGACGCCTTCCATGAACCGGCGGCTCTCTCGGTTGAGAAGCGTCGCCCCTTCGCCACGCAGGGCTTCGGTAAGCAAAGGCAGCGGATCGAGCCCGGCATCGAGCGCGGTGGGATGGAACTGCTCAAACTCCATATCCGCTAAGGTCGCCCCGGCCCTTGCCGCCATCGCGATGCCGTCGCCGGTGGCCTCCGGCGGATTGGTAGTGTGGGAGAACACTCGGCTGGCCCCCCCGGTAGCGAGCACGACACACGGCGCGAGGTGGAGGGTTCGTTCACCGCTCTCCGACACCGCATAGACGCCGACGACGCGGCCGCCCTGAGTTGCCAAATCGATGGCGCGGGAATCCGGGACCATGCGGATTTCGGCCCGGCTCTTTGCGGCCGTTGCCAGCGCCCGCAGGATTTCGGCTCCGGTGGCATCGCCTTCGGCATGGACCACCCGCCGCCTCCCGTGGCCGCCTTCCCGGCTCAACTCCAAGTGCCCTTGGGCATCCTGGTCGAATTCGGCCCCGAGCTCGACTAGCCAGTCGATGGCCTGGCGGCCGCCTTCGGTCAGGGCCTTGGCCGCTTCCGGATCGACGAGTCCGGCTCCCGCTTTCAGGGTGTCTTGGGCGTGCTCTCGAGCCGAATCCGCCGCATCCACCGCCGCCGCGATGCCCCCCTGAGCCCAGGCCGTCGAACCCCCCTGGCCCACCGGCCCGCGCGTGAGGATCGTGCATTGAGGCAGGTTGAGGGCGACGGAAAATCCGGCGATGCCGGCCCCGACGATCAGGACCGGGTGCCGTTCGACTCGGTCCACGCGCGGCGCGTTCATGCGCTTTCTATTTTGCCGGACCGACGGCGAGCATCGCCTCCACCGCCTTTCGGGCGCGGGCAGAAATCTCGGGGTCGACCAGGACCTCGTACTGCATCTTCTCCAGCGATTCCTGAATGCCTTTGAGGGTGATCCGCTTCATGTGGGGGCAGAGATTGCAGGGGCGGACGAACTCGACTTCGGGCAATTCAAGGGCGACGTTGTCGCTCATCGAGCACTCCGTGATCATCACGACCTTTTTCGGTTTGCGGTCCTTCACCCACTGGTGCATGCCCGTGGTGCTGCCCACAAAATCGGCTTCGGCGAGCACGTCGGGCGGGCATTCGGGGTGGGCGATGATCTGGATTTCCGGCAGGTCGTGGCGGTATTGGCGAAGCTCCGCGCCGGTGAAGCGCTCGTGGACCATGCAGTGCCCCTGCCAAAGGATGATCTGCTTCTTGGTTTGGGTGGCGACCCATTTGCCGAGATACTCGTCGGGGAGGAAGATCACCCGGTCGGAATCGAGCGATTCGACGACCTTCACGGCGTTGGAGGATGTGCAGCAGATATCGGATTCGGCCTTGACGTCGGCGGAGGTGTTCACGTAGGTGCACACCGGGACGCCCGGATACTCGGCTTTGAGCCTTCTCACATCCGCGCCCGTAATGGATTCGGCGAGCGAGCACCCGGCTCTCAAATCTGGAATGAGAACCGTCTTGCTCGGGTTCAGGATCTTGCTCGTTTCGGCCATGAAGTGGACGCCGGCCTGGACGATCACCTGAGCCTCGGTCTCGGCAGCCCTCCGGGCGAGCCCGAGGGAATCTCCCACGTAGTCGGCGACCCCGTGGTAGATGTCGGGGGTCATATAGTTATGGGCCAGGATGATGGCGTTGCGCTCTTTCTTGAGCCGCTCGATGGCGTCGAAGGTTTCTTGGAGGACGTCGATCTCGATTTGGGGAAGGACCTTCTGGAGATCGCGGATGGGGACGGTTGCGGGCATGCCTGGTTCTTTATACTCCAAGGGGGGAAGGCCGCAACGGGGAAGGACCGCGAACTTCAGTTCGCTTGCGTTCTGGACTTGAGTCCAGATTCTCTTAGGATCGCCATGAGGGGCATCCCTGAAGGACCGCGAACTTCAGTTCGCTTGCGTTCTGGACTTCAGTCCAGAGGTACTTGGGACCGCCATGATAGGCTTTGAATGGTGGAGCGCGAACTTCAGTTCGCTTGCGTCGAGGACTTCAGTCCTTGACTCCTCGTTCGATCTCGGCGCTCCTCAACCGTTCCTGCATGGTCTCGGATGCCGAGCTGTAGGGCCACGCCCTGGGCTCGAGGCAGAGCCTCGCCTTCACGGGGTTCCATTCAATGTATTTGCGTATTCGCTCGAACATGGCCTCGTCTCGGATGAGCTTGTCCCAATAGTCCGGATGCCAAATCGTGCCCGACTGCCCTCGCTCAAGGTTAATATAACGTGCCGAAGCGCCTTTCAGACGCTTCACGATTCTTGCCAAGTCATTTCCCGGCAACGGCGACAGCATCGCGTGGACGTGGTTTGGCATGACGACCCAACAAACGAGTCGATAATCCACATCGTGCTTTGCCAAAAGGGTCTCCTGGACAATTCGCGCCAGGCTTGGATTGCGAAGCAGGCAATCTCCATGACCCTCATCAAGATAGTTTCCGGTTCGGTGCAGGAGTTCTTGCTTGGCGACGGAATCGGGCAGACCCTGGACCTCGCGGATCCATTGATCGAGCGTGTGTTTGGGTAAGGAATCGGCCAGTCGCCAAGTGAGGAACTGGAGTCGCTCCCCGGCTTCGAGGTGGGGCAAGTATCCGCGTGAGTGCCAGCCAATTCGCATCGGTGTTCTCGGCTGGACTGAAATCCGGCCTGCAAGCGAACTGAAGTTCGCGGTCCTCCCCGACGACTCCTACCGAAACGGCCAGGGCCAGAATGAGGGACATTTGAAAGGGTGAGAGGTTCGGACTGAAGTCCCACCTGCAAGCGAACTGAAGTTCGCGGTCCTTCCCGTTCGCCGTCATCCTCGTGTCATCTACCTCGTTTGGATCCTCCTCCTTGTACTCGTTGTATTCTCTTAACCATGCCCATACCCAAAGCCCTGAAGTGGACGCTCATCGGCTCGATGATCGTGGTTCCGGTCGGGGGCTATGTCGCTTGGAAGGCCCTCTCGGGAGCCGTTTTAGGCGATGTGGCGGGCGCGGAGGCGGCTTTGGAATCCGAACGGGCTGGCGCAAAAGCCGAAGGCTTGCCCCTCGAGTCG
>CAYONY010000025.1:0-23325 GCA_964405415.1 uncultured Fimbriimonadaceae bacterium
GACCGCGGCCCCGCAGGGGTTGCCGTGCTTGATGATCGCGCAGGCGCCCTGGGGCAGATCGCAAACGAGGTCCCACGCCGCATCCGCATCGAGCCAGTTGTTGTAACTGATCTCTTTCCCCGCACTTGCAAAGGGCTGCAGGGCTCGGTGAGCGTGGAGCGGGTCGAGATAGCGTGCTCCCTGCTGATGAGGGTTCTCCCCGTAGCGCAGGATCGCGCCGTCGTGCCGCATTCCGATCGTCCACGTGGCGGGCCAGGTCTTCGGCGCGGTGACCGAAGCCAAGTAGTCGGCGATCAGGCTGTCGTAATAGGCCGTGTGCTCAAACGCTTTGGCCGCCATGGGCGCTCGCCAGGCAGACTCGGTCTGGCTCTCCAGCGCCTTGAGAACGGTGGGATAGTCGGCGGGATCCACCACAACGAGCACGTTCGCATGGTTTTTGGCGGCCGCCCGGATCATCGCCGGCCCGCCGATGTCGATCGAATCAACCGCCTCTTCAAGGGTGTGCGCGCCGGTAACCGTCTTTTCAAACGCATAGAGGTTCACCGCCAACACGTCGATCCCGTCGATCCCGGCCCGGGCCATCGCCTCCACATGGGCCGGCCTTCGGCGATCGCCAAGCAGCCCGCCATGAATCATTGGATGAAGAGTCTTGATGCGGCCCTCGAGCATCTCCGGAAACCCGGTAACGGCATCAACCGGAGTGACGCTCAATCCTGCCTCGCCCAATGCCTTGGCGGTGCCGCCGGTGCTGACGACCTCGAATCCCAACCGGATAAGCCCCCTCGCAAAGTCGACGAGGCCGGTTTTGTCCGTGACGGAAAGCAGCGCCCGCCGCGAAGTCACGGATTGCCTCCGCCGCCGGACGCCGCGCCGCCTGTCGTGCCGACCGTCGGCGGATCTTCCGGGCCGGTGGGTGTGCCGGCGACTTCAACGCGAATCGTTCGGCTGACCGTCTTGCCTTGCGCGTCATACGCGGTGACCGTGAATTCGGTTGTGCGGTCGATGAAGAACTCGCGCGAACCAGATTCCTCGATCTCGACCGCGGCTTCGGCCCCCGCTTTGAGCTCTCGACGCTCGGCTCGGGCAAACTGCCAGGTGATGGTGACCCGCCCGCCGCCCGCCTCCAACTTCAAGGGTTCGGCCCGGAACACGACGAGGCTCGCGTCGCTCGTCGCCGCCACGTTCACGGTCACGCTCTTACGAGCGACCTTGCCTTTGTTCGTGGCCACGATCGTGTAACGGACCGTGCCTTGCACATCAGCGGTGATTTGCACCTGCTCCAGGTCCTTGTCGAGCGTCATTCCGGTCGGCTCGAGCGTCGCCTCTTCGACGTTGGGGCCAAGCTTGTACTTCACCAGCAAGGTGTCCCCCGGTTTGGCTGATTTCGGCGAGACGTCGAAACTAAGGATTTCCGGATCGGGCACCGGAGCCGGGTCTTTGACCGTGTAGATCCGAGCGACCGGCTCGCTGGTTTTGGTGTCGCGGATCGCAATGGCTTCCACGCTGCCGGAGACGCTGGGCGTAAAGCTGTACTCTCCGTTGGGCTTGAGGTCCGCCACGACCTTTCCGTCGACGGTAAGGCGAACCGAGGTCGCGTTTGCCGTCGTCCACTCGATTCGAATCGTCTGGCCCCGCTCCACTTCGGCCGGGTTCAGGCTCAGGCTGTTGACCTGGGGAGGCTTGGGCAGAAGGGCCCACCATCCGGCAAAGACCAAGGCGAACAGGACGAAAACCGCTACCGCGCCGGAGGACACCGCCGGCTTTTCCTCGAGCTGGGCTTGGGCCGAACAGCCCACCGAAGGCGTTTCGGTGCTGCGGGCGGAGACGCTGAAACCATGAAGCCGTGCGCCGGCAAACGGGCGGCTTGCCGTCGGCTTGGGTGCGATCGAAAGGGTGCGCGTTTGGCCCGGGCCGATCGTGACCTGTTGCTGGTCGATCTCATACGCCAAGGCGTCTTCGGGGTCGCTGGCAAACACCTGGAGCGTATGCTCCGTGTTTCCCAAGTTCATGATCGTCGCCTGAAAGATGTTAGCTTTCCGGACCGGGCTGAACACGCCTTTCTTTGGCGTGAGCTCCATCGTGAGGTGATGGTAAGGGCGGATTTCCAGAATGCCTTGGGCCGTCCGCACCTCGCCATTGACGAGCGATCGAATCTTGATGACAAAAGGAAACGTGCCGGCAAGGCTCTCACTCACTCGAGGCGGCTTGAAGAAGACCTTTTCCGTTTGAATATCGCGGGGATCGACGGAAAAGGTGGGCACCGGGACGGCCGTCCATTCCGGATCGAGCCCCTCGACCTCCATCTCAAACCGGTCGGCCTCGTCGGATCGGTTGGCGATCTCGATTCCCAGAGGCACAGTGGCGCCGGCTTCGACGGAGACGAGGTCCGTGGAGATGCGGACCGAGAAGCTCATCGCCGCTGAGTTTAGCATGGGAGAGCCCGGCCTCGGATAGACTCGGGGCGTGGTCGCGCTGGTTCTTGCTTCGCTGAGTTTGGCCGGTCCCACCCTCCGGTTCGGACGCAGCGACATCACGCCAATATCGCCGATGCCTTTGGGCGGCTATACAGCACGAGGATCGGCGCTCTGCGAGTTGCCCGGCGACCGGCTGGAGGCGCGCGCGCTCTTTATCTCGGCTCCCGGCAAACCGCCACTCGCCCTCGTGGCCGTCGACCTGCTGACGATCCCCGAATCGCTCGCCCAAGAGGTCCAGAAGCGAATTGGACCGGAGGTTGGCTTGTTTTTGGCCGCAACCCACACCCATTGCGCTCCCGACAGCCAAATGCTAAACGACCGGATGGACTTTGCCATTCCTGGGATCGCCAAATTTAACCCGGACGCCCTGAAGTGGACCGCCGACCGCATTGCCCTGGCCATTGCCAACGCGCGTAAGGGGTGGACCGAGCCGTTCGACGGCCAGAGAGTCGCCTTTGCCCGATTGCCGCTCAACCGGGGCCGTCGCGAATTCGCGCTGCCGGACACGCTGGCCATTCGCGTGCGCGATACGGCGGGCGACCTGGTCATGACGCACTTCGCCGCTCATGCCGTGCTCTACGGACCGGCCGAGCGACGCCCAAGAACGGACTTTCCAGGCTTCATTCGAGGGGCCCGCGGGCTCTTCTTGCCGGGGGCGATCGGCGATATGTCTCCTGCCTCGACCGGCGATTCGCCCGAGGCGCAGATTCAGAATTTCGCGCGGCGCTTCGATGACGGACCGTGGCGCGAGGAAACCTGGCCGACCACGCCTTTCGATTGGGGCCTGGTTCAAATGCCGCTGGGCCGCGTCGAGCCTAATCCGGAATTTGCCCGGCTCAATAAAATTCCCGAGCCTTTCGCCGATTCGATCGTGCGCCGTTTTGCCCCTAAGGAAGGGGTGATCACCATGGTTCGTTTCGGCAAGCTCATGATCGTGGGCGTCCCCGGCGAACCCAGTGCCGAACTGGGACGCCGGATTCGGGCGGCGGGCTTGGCCCAGGGCTTCCGGGCCGTCCTTACGGTCTCGCACGTCAACGGTTGGGCCGGCTACATCCTCGACCCGTCCGATTACGATCGGGGAGGCTACGAAGCTTCGTTGGGCTTCCATGGCCGGCTCCTGGGCGATCGGCTCGTCCGGGCCGTCACGACCGCTTTTGGGGTCTTTCGCCGTCGTGGCCTTGCCGAGTCGAAGCTCGACAACCCCTCGCCCCGACAATAGAGTCGAGGCGCGATTCCCGGTGGATTCACGGAGGAGTCGAACAGGCACTCTCAGGTACATTCTGCCGCTGGAGCGAACCGAAGCGATGACGATTTACACTTCCGAAAGCGTGAGCGAGGGCCATCCCGACAAAGTTGCCGACCAAATCTCGGATGCCCTGCTCGATGCGTTTCTCCAGCAAGACATCGAACTCGGCGTTCCCGCCGAAAAGCGTTGCCGGGTTGCGATTGAGACGATGCTCGCCCATGGCGTGGCGGTGGTTTCGGGCGAAGTGACGACCGAGGGTTACGTTCAGGTTCAAGATATCGTTCGTGAAATGATCCAGAGCATCGGCTATACGGATGCCCAAGTCGGTTTCGATGGGGCGACGTGCGGGGTGCTGGTGGCCATCCAGCCCCAATCGCCCGATATCGCGATGGGGGTGGATTTGGGCGGCGCGGGCGACCAAGGGATGATGTTTGGCATGGCGACCAACGAAACGCCGGAGCTGATGCCTCTCCCGATCTCGATCGCGCATGCAATCATGCGCCAGTCGGTTCACGTGCGCCGTGAGTGCCCGGAAGTGGGCTTTAGGCCGGACGCCAAATCGCAGGTCTCGATCCAATACGAAAACGGCAAACCGGTCCGAATCGACACCATCGTCGTTTCGCAGCAGCACGACGAGATGCCCCAAGAGGACGTGCGCGCCCGGATCCATGAGCACCTGGTGAAACCCGTTTTGGCCTCGTATGCGGCGTATGTCGACGGTCCGATTACCTTCCATTTCAACCCGACGGGGAATTTTGTCCGGGGTGGCCCGGCGGGGGATACCGGCTTGACCGGCCGGAAGATTATCGTGGACACCTATGGAGGGATGTGCCCGCACGGCGGCGGGGCCTTCAGCGGCAAAGATCCGACGAAAGTGGACCGCAGCGCGGCTTATATGGCCCGCCACGTGGCCAAGTGCGTGGTGGCGGCGGGGCTTGCCGACAAAGCGCAGGTCGCGTTGGCCTACGCGATCGGCGTGGCTCAGCCGGTCGCCATCGCCGTGGAGACATTTGGCACTGCCCATGTCGATCCCGAGTCGATTGAGGAACGGGTGCGCGACGTCTTCGATATGTCGCCGAAGGGCATCATCGAGCATCTGGCGCTTCGACGCCCGATCTATAAAGCGACCGCCAAAAACGGACACTTCGGCAATCCCAGTTTTCCCTGGGAGCGAACCGAAGATGCGGCCCGCCTGAAGTAGCGCGGGTCCGCCTTACCGCCGTCCCGGTCCGGTTTCCAGGGCCGGCTGTCCGCCCTTTGCGACCCCTAAAAATCTACGCATTTGTGGAGAGATCCGAAAAATCCGTTGTATAGTGATTAATGGTTTTATCACGGGTGATAAAACGTTGCATCAACATCGGAAAGGGAGCTATCGAACGATGAGGAGAATCGGATGGATCGGAGTCGCCTTGCTGGCCCTGGGCGTTGCCCTCGCCGGCTGCAGCGGAGCCAGCGATGTGAGCCGGCAGCCAACGCAGGACGAAATCCAACAGGGCATCGACCGGCGGCTGGCCGAAGTGGACAAGCAGCCCGGCCTTACGCCGGAGATGAAAGAGCGAATGAAGGCACAGATCCGCGGCGCCAATCAAGGGCAGAATGCGCGCGCCAAGTCCTGATTCAGTCCAACCTACGGAGATTGCAATGACCGCCAGATCCCGCACCGCCGGAGCCACGATGAAAGAGGTCGCCCAGACGGCGGGCGTCTCCATTTCGGCGGTTTCCAAAGTTCTTCACGGGAAAGGCAAATCGATTCGGGTCAGCGAAGCCACGGCGTCCCACATCAAGGAAGTCGCCGAGCGATTGGCCTATCATCCGAATGCGCTGGCCCGCTCGCTGCGTCTGGCCCGCACCCACACGGTGGGGCTGATTTTCGAAAACTTCGGCGAGATTTCGGAGGGGCCGCTTTACTATGTTCACCTGCTCGACGGCGTCGCCGGCGAGCTTTTTCGGCACCACTACCGGTTGACGATCCTCCCCGAGGTGCCCCGAGAGACCGCGGCCAAAGCGCTCAATGACGGCCGTCTGGACGGGGTCATATGGTGCAAGCTGCCCGACCTTCCCGCCCTGCATCGAGACTTGGCCGAGCGATTTACCCCGGTGATCGCGCTTAACGCCGCGTCGCCCAACGACTCGCCACTGCCATTCGTTGCATGCGACAACGAGGGCGGGGCCCGCCTCGTGGTGGACCATCTGGCCGAACTGGGCCACCGTCGCATCGCTTTTGCGATGGAACGTGGCGAGGTCGACACGCCGGATGCCCAGGCGCGCTTGCGAGGGTTTCGCGCCGCGATGGACGAGCGTGGGCTGGGCCCTCATGACGAGGACGTGGTGGTATTTGGAACCGACGCGTCGGAGTTTGCCGATTGGCGGGCCGCCCAGCCGCCTCACACCGCAATCTTCGCCTGGAACGAACGGTTGGGCGGCGAGATCCTTATGCGTGCGAACGAACTCGGGCTCGATCTGCCCGCCGAGCTCAGCGTGGTGGGCTTCGACAGCACCGCCTATTGCGATTCCTTCACGCCGAAGCTAACCGCCGTGCGGCAGCCCGTCAAGGAGATGGCGCGAACCGCGGCCCGGCTCCTTCTGAACCTGATTGAAAACGAGCCGCTTGAGCGGCAAAACGTGACGTTCCCCTGCACTCTCGATATTCGGGAGTCGACGACCCGGCCCCGACACAGGCCAAACCAACTCGAAGAAGAGGAAAGACCATGACTCGAAAAGCGTTCACCCTGATTGAACTGCTCGTCGTCATCGCGATCATCGCGATCTTGGCGGCGATCCTGTTCCCTGTCTTTGCCCAGGCAAAGGAGTCAGCCAAAAAGATCAGTTGTCTGAGCAACATGAAGCAGCTCTCTCTGGGCATCATCATGTACTCGACCGATTACGACGACTACAACACCCTCGCCGAATACGGCGGCGGTACGGCGGTCCCCCATCTCACCTGGACGACCTTGACCTTTCCGTACGTCAAAAATGGCGATCGCTCGGTCGATAGCTTCGGCCAAAGCGTCACCACTGGCAAGAGCGGCATCTATTCGTGCGCTTCGGCCCCTCAGAAAAACCTAAACAACTGGCAGGTGGAAGGGTACTTCTACGGCGTCCACCATGCGATCTTCGCGGACAACTATGGCGCCGGCGAAGCTTGGTTCGACCCGACGACGACGGCGAGCTCACTCTCGACCACCGAAATCGATGCCCCCGCCGACAAGATCATGTTGATGGAAAAAGGCGCGAACTACTCCAACTGGAACTATCCGTGGTTCCACGATTGGCAGAACATGTGGGTGGGCAGCATCACCACGATCCCCGGAAACGAAGGGGCGATCTTCCGCGATGGCGTCGATGTGTACGAGGGCGGCCCGATGTATGATCCGCGGTTCGACACCGACTGCGGCAGCAGCACCGACGGCGCCTGGGAATGCGCGGCGCACGCCCGCTATCGCCACACGAAGGGCGCGAATATGGCCTACATGGACGGCCATACCAAGACGATGGCTAAAAAGGCGATCAAGTGGTACAAGAACATTTGGGTTCGCCGCGGCGGCAACACCGGCGCGTATTGGTACCTGCACGAGCCCTGGATGGGACCGCAGCCGCACTAGCGCGGACGGCCACGTCGGGCGCCGGTTTCGAAGGGGAGACCTTCGGAACGAACAGGCCCTCCTCTTTCGAGGGGGGCCTCGCTCGTTTTTTGGGCCGCGGGTCCAACGCGCCGACTACCAATTGCAAATCGGGCGAAACTGTTCGGCCAGGAGCTTGGCGATGTGCTTGCGCTGCTCGGCCGTGGAGTCGGGCAGGGGGAAGATCGCAAAATGCAGCCCGTCCGCATTGCCGGCCTCGCTGACGCAGCAGCGGAACTTGGGGTGGCTTCGAAAGAACTCGGAATCGATCAGGTTATCGTGCTCCCCAAAATAGACCACGCGAAAATCGCCCGGGTTCGTTTTGGCGTTCGGCTGCACCATCACCGCGAAAAGCCCGGCGCCGCCCGCCCCGAGCCAACCCGAAAACGGTCCTAAGTTTTCAAATTCGACCTCGCCCCAATGGATCGTCAGCGCGCTCATGGCCTCAAAATTCGCGGCACAATCCGGGCGTTCCTGCGTCAAACTCGAAGCATGGCCCTGCTGCAGCCCGGCGAAGTCGAACAGTTTCGCGCTCAAGGATTCCTTCCCGCCCGACCGCTCTTGACTTCCGCCGAATTGGCGCCGCTTCGCGAGGCGATGGAGCGGTTCAAGGAGGGGCGATCCGCAAAAGCGCCCGAGTTGTCGCGAAACCTGACCGGCGACGAAGAAAACGTCGTGCTCCAAGTGGTGAATGCCTGGGAAGCCGAGGAGGCGTTCCATCGGCACCTTTTCCAGCCCGAGATGGTCCGCGCGGTCGCCGAGTTGATGGGCACCGACACGGTTCGCGTGTGGCATGACCAGATCCAATACAAGCCGCCACGCAACGGCGGCCCCACGATTTGGCATCAGGACTATCCCTACTGGCCGGTACTCGAGCCGAGCGACCTGGTGAGTGCGTGGATGGCAATCGAAGACGCGGACGAGGCAAACGGGTGCATGAGCATGGTGCCGCGGAGCCATCGTTGGGGCCAATACGACGGAGGAACGGTCGGCCAAAACCCCGAAGGTTGGGGGCCGGCCCACGACCCCGGTTTTGTGCCGGAGGGTGATCGCGTCGAGGTCATCCCTTGCCCTGCTCGCGCCGGCGAGGTGATGTTCCACCACTGCATGACCTGGCACGGTGCGCCGCCGAACCGGTCGGACCGCGGACGCCCGGCGATCGCGGTGCACTTCATGCCGGGGCATACGCGCTACGTACCCAAGTCCGAACATCCGGTGGAGCACCTTATCGAGGTGGCACCGGGCGAAATTCTCAAGGGCGAACACTTCCCCACGGTGATGGAGAAGGGAAAAGTCGTTAGCGGTTAGCAGTTAGCGGTCGGCAGTTGGCAGTTGGCAGTTGGCAGTTGGCAGTTAGCCGTTGACGGTTGGCAGTTGGCCCATCACCCCGCATTCAGCCAAGCGGCTCTCCCTTTCACTTTTCACTTTTCAACTTTCAACTTTCAGATGTCATCTTCCCCTACCCGCCCGGCCCGGTCATCTTTTGCCAAACCCCGGGCACGTCGTAGACCTTCGGATTCCCGACGTACTTCTCGCCCGCCTTGGCGTAAGCGCCTGGATTTGCCCGAAGCCGAGGGAAACACTGGTCGCAGCACGCGAAGTAGCGCACCCCATCGAAATCGGCATAGCCCGGCGCCAAGTAGACCGCCGAAAGGTCGAGGGCCATGACCGGGCACTGGCTCGAAGCCTTCGCCGGAACCGCCCCAAATCGCTTCGGATCGGAATCGAACGTCCCCTTGTTGCCCGCGTTCTGGAAGTGGAACCGGACGCCGCCAAAATCGCTCGAGCCGCCGCCAGCGGTTTGGGGCGTGAGCTTCCGTCCGGATATCGGATCGAAGACCGAGGTCGCGACCATCCAGCCTTTTTTTGCCGCCGCCTCAAGCGCCTTGGCGGGGTCTTTCTTGAATGCTTCCGCGCAGCCCGGACAGCAGGTCCGGAAGCGAAGCCCGTTCCAATCGTAGGCCTTCGCGTCGGCGGGAATCGGTTCCCCGGTCATGGGGCAGACGAGCGGGGCGGCAAGCGCCATGAGGGCAAAGGCAAGGGTGGCCATGTTCGGTTCAGACGGTACCTCGTGGCGTCCGTTCAGGGGACCCTCAAAAAAATTGGGGGATGCAAGCATCCCCCCAACCAACCCAGGACATTGGCTTGGTCCAAATTTCGAACTCAGCCTGCCCGTATGACCTTGGGGTCGGGGCCCATGTTCGGGTGGCGGGACCATCTGTCATGGAAAGCAAGCACAAAGACCTAGAAGGGGCCGGAAACGACTGACGATTGACGACGGACGACTGACGACTGACGACTGACGACTGACGAGGGGCGAAGGAAATTTGCCTTCGCCCCGCGTTTCTCCGCCGGATCGGTCTCATGGGTCCCATCCGTCCGATGGGTCCCGTTCTCTTCAGTCATCCGCTTCAGACAACAGCCCGTCCAATTTGAACGTCAGCTCGCTGTTGCTGGCGATCCGGTCGCAGCCGATCGCTTTGCCTCGCGCGCGAAGGGCGTGCTCTTTGTGGCCGGCGTGGCCGACGACCCGGATCCCAGCCGCGCGCAGGGCCGGGACGAGCGTCTCAAGCGGATACGCTTTGGTCCCCAAGTTGACGAGGGCGGCTTCGGCGACGAAGGGGCCTTCTGCGCCGGGTTTGACGAGGATTCCCTCGTGGCCCAACTTGGATAGGGTCTGCAAGACGCGCGTGCTCCAAAAGAGGTCGGTTTCGAAGACGAGCACGCGCATGGAATGGAGTATACGGATTCGCTCCGGTACCCTTGGGGCGTGATCCGACCCATGCGCTGGACCGGCGCATCCCTCCAGATGCTCGATCAGCGCCTTCTGCCCCAGCGCGAAGTCTGGCTTGAATTGAAATCCTGGCCCGAGGTCGCCGAAGCTATTCGCGACATGGCGGTTCGTGGCGCGCCTGCCATCGGGGTCGCCGCCGGATATGGAATGGCCCTCGCCGCTCTGGCGGGAGAGGATCTGAACGAGGCCGCCCAGGGTCTCGTCGCCACGCGGCCCACGGCAGTGAATCTGAAATGGGCGATCGACCGCATCCTCGCCCTTCAAACGGACGATCCGGCCCGAATCGAGCAGGAAGCGCACGCCATCGAAGCCGAAGACCTGGCCATGAACCAAGCCATCGGCCGGCATGGAGCCTCCCTAATCGAACCGGGCTGGGGCATCCTCACCATCTGCAACACCGGGGGCCTGGCCACTGCCGGACACGGCACCGCCCTCGGCATCATCCGCACCGCCCACGCTGAGGGGAAAGGGATCCACGTTTACTCCTGCGAAACGCGTCCTCGCCAGCAAGGTCTCCGCCTGACCGCTTGGGAGCTCTTGCAGGACGGCATCCCCTTCCACAGCATTGCCGATGGCGCCGTCGCCGCGCTGCTGGCCCAAGGCAAGGTGCGATGTGCGATTGCCGGTGCCGACCGCATCGCCGCCAATGGCGACACGGCCAACAAGATCGGAACGTACGCCCTGGCGGTGCAATGCCGCCACTTCGGCGTGCCGTTCTCTATCGCCGCGCCTTCCTCGACCCTCGACCCCACGCTCGAAACGGGCGCCGAGATTCCGATCGAAGAGCGTGCCGCCGAAGAACTCACCCACATCGAAGGCGTCGCGGTCGCGCCCGAGGGCTGTCCGGTATGGAATCCGGCGTTCGACGTGACTCCCGCTGACCTGATCAGCGCGATCGTGACCGAACGGGGTATTTTTTACCCTCCCTACCGTTTTCGACGTTGAATGCGGTACCGGCCCCGCCGAACCGAAAGTGAGCATTCACGCGATCCTCGAAAAACGTCGCAACGGGACTCCCCATTCGCAAGCGGAGCTCGTATTTTTGGCTCAAGGCGCGGCCCAAGGGTCGATCCCCGACTATCAGTTGGCGGCGTGGCTGATGGCGGCCGTCCTCAACCCCTTGACGCCCGAAGAGACGGCCTGGCTGACCCAAGCGATGGCGGATTCCGGGGAAAAACTGGATCTTTCCTCGCTGCCCAAGCCCTGGATCGACAAGCACAGCACCGGAGGGGTAGGGGATAAGACGACGATCGTTCTCACGCCGCTGCTTGCGGCTTGCGGTTTGACGGTGGTGAAGATGAGCGGGCGCGGCCTCGGGATCACCGGCGGAACGGTCGACAAATTGGAGAGCGTCCCCGGGTTTCGGATGGACCTTTCTCCAGGTGAACTGTTAGCCCAGGCCGGCAAGATCGGCTGCGCGATCACCGGCAGCACCGCGAATCTGGCCCCGGCCGATAAAGCGCTTTATGCCCTTCGCGATGCCACCGAGACCGTGGCCTCGGTGCCGCTGATCGTGAGCAGCATCCTCAGCAAGAAGCTCGCCGGCGGCTCGAAAACCGTCGTGATCGACGTCAAATGCGGCTCCGGCGCGTTTATGGCCAATTTCGACGAGGCCGAAGGGCTTGCGATCGCGCTTAAGGAAACCGCGGCGCTTTGCGGGTTGGACCTTTCCTATGCGATCACCGACATGAACCAGCCTTTGGGGCGATGCGTGGGCAACGCGCTCGAGGTCCGCGAAGCGCTCGAGGTGCTCCAGGGCGATCTCTTGGGGCGGTTCCCCCAGCTCTGTTTGGAGGTGGCGGGGTTGGCGCTTCGCGCCGCACGCCATGCCGAGACCGATGAAGAGGGCATGGCGATCGCCCGAGAAGCGATCAAACGGGGGCGCGCGTTGGAAAAGGCGGAAGCGTGGTTCGAAGCTCAGGGGGCCGACTCGTCGCTTTGCCGCCGGACGGAGGGCCTGCGCCTCGCGGCGCAGGTTGAAACCGTCACCTATGACGGCCCGCCGGGATGGGTGATGCGCTTGGATGCGCGGACGGTGGGTGAGGCGGCGGTGGCGCTTGGAGCGGGACGTCGACAAAAATCGGACACGATCGATCCCGCGGCGGGGGTCGAAGTGCTTCGGGCGATTGGCGACCGTCTGGAGCCGGGCCAGCCGGTCTTTCGCATCCATGCCGCTTCCGAGAGGGATGTGAAGTCCGCTCGCACCGCGCTCGAAGAGGCTCTCTCGGTTTCGGCGATCCAGGTTCCCGCGTCGCCGCTTATTCTGGCGAAAGGGTAGGGTCGTCCGGCGCGGAACCGGCCAGGCTCCAAGAGTAGGCGCCGTGCGCGACGGCGAGCCGCTCCCGAAGCTCCATTCCCAGATCGAACACGGGGCCGCATCGGATCGCTTCGCGTCGATCGGCAATCCACTGGCAAAGCTCGGCATGAGCCGCCACATCGACCGCCCCTTCGCCGGCTCCAACTCCGCGAAAGGCATAGATCGCCCATCGGAAATCGAACAAGGTGGCCTCGGCGGCGACGATCAAATCGTTGAGGGTCAGGTCCCGGCAATCGATCGATTCGAGGTCGAGCACATTCGCATCGGCCGGGGCGATGAGGCCCTCGCGCGCGGAGCGGGCGACTTGAAACAGCCGCTCGACCACCGGCCGATAAGGGACCGGCGTCAATTGGTAGGGGACGAGCATGCAGGTGGCCTCGACGCCGGGATAAGCGAAGCTGCAGTCGGCTTGACGGGGAAAAAGCTCGGTAAAGAGGTGGCGCGCTTGGCGGAGGTCGGCTTCGACGTTTTCCAGCGTCCACTTGGGGAGGTTGCCGTAGGCGTCCGCGGCCTCGAGCAGGCTGTGGCAAGCGATTTCATGGCCCTCGTTTTGGGCGGTCTGCCAGGCTTGGGGGTTTTCGAGGAGGCCGGCTTCGGTGACGTAGAACGTGCCGCGAAGGCCAAGATCGGACAGGCAGGGAAGGACGATTTCCAAATGAGACGGGTCGGCGCCGTCATAGCTGAGCGATATGGCGGGCCCGAAGTCGACCACCCCCTGGCTCTCCTTCTCGGCCATGCAAGCTTCATTATGCGGAACCCCCTCGCCTTTTTGCGAAGCAAAAAAGAGAGGGGGCAGGGGGGTGAGGGTTCCCTAGCCCCTCCTTTGAGGGAGGGGTTGGGGTGGGTGAGCTCAGTTTGCGAAGTTTGGCGTCCGCCCTCACCCCCGTTCGCTTCGCTCACGGTCCCTCTCCCCTCCAGGGGAGAGGGGTTTCAGCTTCGTTCCTTGCCGCCCTGCGATCTATCCTCGCCGACCGGACAAAATAACATCATGCCCCTTCGGATTGCAGAAGTCTTCACGAGCATTCAGGGCGAGGGGATGTGGGCGGGCACGCCGTCAACGTTTGTACGGATCAGCGGCTGCAATCTGCGATGCGTGTGGTGCGACACGAGATACGCGAGTTGGCGTCCGGAGGGGCCCACTCGCGAGGTTCCTGATCTCTTGGAAGAGGTGCTGGCTCAAACGGCGACTCACGTTGTCCTCACCGGGGGCGAGCCGATGCTTTTCGACGCCATCGAACCGTTGGCAGAGGGCTTGTCGCGAGCGGGACGCCACATCACGATCGAAACGGCGGGAACGGTCTACCGCGACCTGCCGTGCGACCTCATGTCGATCAGCCCCAAGCTGGCCAATTCGACTCCGGGGCCGGAGGCCGGGGAAGGTTGGCCCGAACGACACGAACTGACCCGGCTCGATCGGAGCCCGTTGAAAAGGCTTCTCCAGAAGTACCCCTGCCAGCTCAAATTCGTGGTCGATCCGGAGAACTCGCCGGACGACATTTCGGAGATCGATGGGCTTCTCCAAACCCTTCCCGAGGGGGCCAAGGCGCAAGTCTTTTTGATGGCGGAAGGTACGGACGCCGTGACCCTTTCACGGCGCGAACGGCTCCTGGTCCCCCGTTGTCTCGAACGAGGCTGGCGCCTTTCGCCCCGGATGCACATCCACTGGTTTGGAAACACGCGAGGAACTTAGCGATTCGGCGGTTTGGGCGGTTCGGTTTTCCACGAGACATGACCGTCCGAAAAGACCCAGGCGTAACCTCCCGGGCCCTGGATGTAGCCCATCACGGTCTCCGCGGGCCGGCTGAAATCCGAGAGCAACTCCCCGTTCATCATGTAAACGAAGCCGTTCCCGAGGCCCTTGTCCTTCAGATACTTGTCCAGTACCCCGTTTCCAAACTCTTCGGAGGAGGGCAGACGGTCATGGTTGTCGGAAGCGAACATCAGCATGCCCAGGGCGAGCTGTTTTGCGCGGGCCATGACTTTGGCGCGGTCGGCGGCGGCTTTGGCGGCAAGAAACACTTCTTTGGGGATGGGCGCGAGAAGTCGGACCGTCACCACGCCCCGATCCCGGATTGCGACGGCGTCGTTCGTGGGGGCGATGAGGGCTTCGTCGGCCTGGCCCGCCAGGAGGGCTTCCGGCTGTTCGGAGGGGGTTTCACTCTTGATCCATGCGGCACGAAACGTCCGATCGGCCGAGCCGGCGGCCTTGAGCGCCGTGGAAAGTAGCGGTTTGGAGACCGTGGTTTCTCGATTCTCAAAACCGGAAACGTGCTGGCCGGTGCGAACATCGAAATACAGGTCCGCCCGCTTCGGCTTTCCGTCGACGCCGAACTGAAACGACTCGACCACCGCCACTTCGCCGCCACGTCGCCAAACCACGCGGCCGGTCATGGCATTCCCAAGGTTAATCCGAGGCGTGGCGCGGCCTTGGGCGTCCATCGTCCAGGCCCATGCCTGATGCTGGCGAATCGCACCGGGATCTGAGGGCCCGATCTTGAGTTCGGTTTGAAACACGATGATCTTTGGAATCGTTGGGGATGCGGAAACGTGGGTGACGGCACTCTTTCCGGGAGCGGTCGTCCCCATCGAAATGCGGGCGACCCTTCCGGCTTTCGGATCGGCGATCAAGAGCGTGGTCTGCATCGACACCTCGTCGGAATCCGGTCCTGCCGATTCCGACTGCGAGGCGACCGCGACGCCCAGATCGGTTCCCGCGAAGAACTGAAAGCCTTCCCGCAACGCGAAGAGCGGCAGCCGGTCGACCTCCGTTGTGCGCCCGGTTTGCCGATCCCAGACGACGAGCGTCTCGACCGGCTCCGTCCCGGGTTCGCCCTTGATCGCTCGATCCAAGAGAGACGGTGTGACTTTTGGCCCGGACTGGACGAGCATCAGGTATCTCCCCGATGGCGCCCATCGCATCGACTGGATCTGGCCGCTTCCCACCGGTTGGGCGGGGAGAATCAGGTAGGCCTGCTTCTCAGTGAGCACGCAGTCTTCCGGGTTGGGTCCTCCCTGAAGTGGGCTCTGGCCGCCAAGGGCGACGGTGGCGAGAAGGACGATCACGTGCATAGCTCTCAGAAAAGGATAACGCACGTCCTGCCAACCCGGAGACCCCAAGTGAGGATTTTCATAATTGGAAACGCGACGGGCAGGGCTTTGCCCAGGTGCGAACATGTTGCCAAAACGCCAAAAGTCCCGCCCCCGCAACCCGGGTTTCGTACCATCGTAACCGCGCGTAAGGGGCGGGTGACGACCCGCTTCTTCGGAAGGAGAAAACCATGGTCACTATCGGCGACGTCTTCTCAGTCGTTTCTTTGATTTTTGCGATTTGCATTTCGACGTGGGCCCTGCTGCTCGGCTCGGCGCTGCTCTTTCGGCAACGCACCGACATCGCCCAGCAAACCATTGAGAACCGTCCTTGGAAGTCGTTTTTCGTGGGCTTTGCGCTGCTGCTCGTGGTGGGCACGTTGGGCATGGGCATGGTCGCGAACCCGAATCCGGCGGTCAAACTTTTGGGGACGTTCATCGTGCTCGGCCTGCTCAGCATTGCCGCGATCGGGGCGGCGGGGCTATCCCAACTCATCGGCGCGCGGATGCAGCCGATGGATCCCTCGCTTTCGGCTTATCGGGCCATCGGCCGCGGCGCGATGATCGTGGTGGTCGCCGGCCTGCTCCCCTTGGTGGGTTGGTGGGTCTTCACGCCGATCGTGCTTTCGGTTTCCCTCGGGGCCGGGCTCTCGGCGCTGAATGCGCGCCGCCACCGAAGTTTGGTGGAGGCCGCGTGAAACTGAGCCGTCGCCAAATGCTGCAGGCCGGGGCGCTTGGCGTCGCCGCCTCGGCAGGGTCCGGATGCTCCGGGCCGTTGCGAAAGGCGGTCTTCGGTCCGGAAGCCAAGCTGGAGCCGCCGGCCGAGTTCGGCGACCCGGATGCGGTGCTGCTCAACCGCATCGGCTTTGGGCCGGCCCCGGGCGAGCTGGCGCGGCTGAAGAAACTCGGTCGCGAAGCCTACGTCGACCAGCAGCTCGCGATTGCCCTCGATGAGCCGCTGGAGCTCACGGTACGGCTGAACCGGCTGGACGTGCTGCGGCTCACCGAAAGCGATCTTCACGATCTGCCGGAAGAGCGCATCCTTCAGCAGCTCCAGCAGGCCCAGATTCTGCGGGCGGTTCACAGCCCCAATCAGCTGCGCGAGCGGATGGCCGATTTTTGGGCCAACCATTTCAACATTTATGCGCGCAAGGGCTTGGCGGCGTGGCGCGTTCCAGGGGACAACCTCAAAGTAGTTCGGGATCACGCGCTGGGCAAATTCCCGGAGATTCTCCGCGCGAGCGCCCACAGCCCGGCGATGCTGGCTTACTTGGACAACCAAGTGAACCGCAAAGGCGTGGCGAACGAGAACTACGCGCGGGAGCTGATGGAGCTGCACTCGATGGGCGTCGACGGCGGCTACACGCTCAAAGACGTTCAAGAAGTGGCACGCTGCTTCACCGGTTGGTCGATCGAGCGGCGCTTCCTGCGGCCGCGCGGCAAGTTCCGCTTTATCGAGGAGAACCACGATACCGGCGCCAAGCACTTTCTCGGACAGACCCTTGCCGAGGGCGGGGGCCAAAGCGATGGCGAACGCGTGCTTGAGATTCTCAGTGCTCACCCCTCGACCGCTCGGTTCATCGGCGGGAAGCTCGCGCGGTATTTCCTCGGCGACGATGCGGGGCCGTGGCCGGCGCGCCTGGCCGAGACCTATCGGGCAACCGGCGGGGATCTCAAGGCGATGCTGCGCCCGATGCTGCTTTCCGAAGAGATGAAGCGGGCAAAGCCGGTCTTCAAGCGGCCGTTCGACTTCATCGTCTCGTCGATCCGCAGCCTTGGGGGTCGCACGGACGGCGGCCAGGCCCTCCAGGAGCACTTGGAACGTATGGGCCAGCCGCTGCACCAGTGGCCGATGCCCGATGGCTATCCGGACCAAACGGCGGCGTGGACCGGCTCGATGCTGGCCCGATGGAACTTCGCGCATGCGTTGGTCGAGGGTCGGATCAACGGCACCGAAGTCGATCTCGATCGCCTTGCCGGCGCCGGTACTCGAGAACGGCTCGACGCGGCAGCGCATGTCGTTCTTGCCGCTTCGAAGGAGCGCGGCGACCTGGCGGTGGCGCTTTCCCGGGCCAGTGTGTCCCAAGGCGTGGCGCTCTGCCTCTGCGCCCCCGCCTTTCAATGGAGATAACCCATGAAGCGTGAGTGGATCTGGTGCGACGGCGGGGGAAAGGTTGAAGGTCGAGGGTCGAAGGACGACTCGAGGGCTGGGCTTTCGGATTCGGCCCTCAACCCTCAACCGGCGTCGCTTGCGAGGCGAAACGTCCTCGCCCTTGGCTCGCTGGGGTTGATCGGCTGGATGGCGGGCCGAAAGTCGGCGCTGGCCCAAGTGGGGTTGAGCGCCGACGCCGAAGATCGGGACCTGCTCGTCGTCGTCTTTTTGCGCGGCGGCGCGGATGGTTTGAACGTGGTGGCTCCCATTGGGGATGACGACTACTTCAAACTTCGGCCCAATCTGGCTCTCCAAAAACCGACCGCGAGCGTGAGCGACCGCACGCTTGATCTCGACGGGTTTTTCGCCTTCCATCCGGCGCTTGCGCCGATCTATCCTCAATACAAGGAGGGACGGCTGGCGGTGCTCCACGGCGTGGGAAGCGGCGACCAGACTCGAAGCCATTTCGAAGCGATGTCCGCCATGGAGCGAGGCCTTGCGAACGCAACGACTGGCGAGGCGAGCGGCTGGCTGGCGCGGTACCTCTCGGAAAGCCAAACGAGTCAGGATTCGCCCTTGCGGGCGGTCGCGCTGGGCGCGATTCTTCCCGATTCGCTGCGGGGTGGACGTGCGGGAAACGCGATCCGATCGGTCAGCGACTTCCGACTTGAGGGAGGAGCCGAGTTCGAGCGCCTCCTCAAGATCGTCTACGGGAAAGGCGAGGACGAAGCGACGCGCGCCGGCGCCGACACGCTGCGGATCCTCGACGCTTTGAACAAAGTGGACCCCCAGGCGCGGCCAAACGCGGGATATCCGGCCTCTGAGCTTGGCGAAGGGCTCCGCCAGACCGCTTTGCTTGCCAAGGCGGGCGTCGGCTTGGAGGTGGCGTGTCTGGACAAGGGAGGCTGGGACACCCATGTTGCTCAAGGCGCCTCGACCGGATGGCTGGCCGGCTTGCTGGATGACGTGGCCAAATCGCTTGCCGCCTTTGTCCAGGACATGGGCGACCGGATGGGGCGCACGACCGTCGTGGTGATGACGGAGTTTGGGCGGCGGGCTTATGAAAACACCGGGCTGGGCACGGACCACGGCCGCGCCAGCTTCATGTTTCTGCTGGGGGGCGGCGTGAAAGGCGGCAAGGTCTATGCCGATTGGCCGGGCTTGGCGGCGCACCAACTCGATACCGAAGGCGACTTAAGAGTGACCACCGACTACCGCAACGTCTTGGCCGAAGTGCTCGAACGGCGGATGAAGTTTGAAGGTTCGGCGAAGGTGTTCGAGGGGCTGGTGAGCCGCTCTGTTGGCGCTCTAAGCCACTCTGAAAGTTGACAGGTCTGAGCCAGTACCCTATCCTAACTAGGCAAAACTGCGGGGGTAGTTCCTCGTCAATTCTCGGGGGTCCATTGGACCCCGTTAGAGGTGGAACATGAGAAATCTGAAATTTGGGGGGGCCTCAGTTGTTGCCGCTTTTGTCGGCACTCTGGCGTTCGCCTCCTTCGCCAATCGATCGCCGAGCACGCCGCTCCCTGCCGCGTCCGCCTTCGGTACGACCCTTTTCGTTGGGACCATCACGGGGCCCGACGCTCCTTTAGCCTGGAAGTCGTCCGTTTTCGGTGGTCGACCACCGATGCGGGCGCGGCCTACGGCAAGTGGAGCGTCGTTCGCATGGGTACCACAAAGGAGCTCGCATCGGGAATCCTCTCTCCGACGCCGCCCTCGGGTCAAAGCCGGGAGTTCGAAATCGACTTTCGCAAGTTCTTGCCGGCTCAAGCGACGAGCGCGGGAATCCGGTACGACGTGACCGTCTCGACCTTCAAAAAATTAGCGATCACGTCGACCGGAGGCGCCCGGGGTCCCGCCGTGCCGCTCTCGACCTCTCCCAAAGCGACCGTCATCCATGTGAAGCCGGGCAAGCCGGTTCAATTCGACGACGACATGGGCTTTTCGCGCCGCAATATCAACATTCAGATGCACACGCTGGACGTCGGCGACGAAGATGACCCCAGTTCGAATGACGAACCGTTTATGGTACTGGTCCAGTTCAAGTTCCGCGCCACGATCGCCGGCGGCAAGGCCAAGCTCATGCCGGGCACGCTCTCGGTGCGTGCGGTCGGCAGTAGCGCTCATAACAATATGGGTCGCGGCGACGACAACTGGTGCGACGAGGACGTCGACCCCTACAACCTGACTTCAGCGAATCTCACCGTCAACACCGACGTTCCTACCGGCCAACCCGGCTGGGTGGTCGGCGCGGTAGCGGTGATGTTCGAAGAAGACGCGTTTTCCGATTCGCGAGCCGTCGAAATGCGCGACCTGATCGTGACGGAAGCGACCAAAGCGATTCAGACCTTGGACTTTTCGAACATCAATGCGAGCGCGATCTCGGATCCGCTCGTGGCCCGCATTACCGGCCAGATCACGAGTTCGTTCAAGATCCTGAACTTCGGACTGGTGAACTTTCTCAAGGGCTTCGCCGAGGCGATCGATCCGGACGATGTTGCCGGCGTGAACGTGGTTGTGGCGGCGACGATGCCGGGTGGCAAGCTGCGCTTTATGGCGGGCCAGCCGCCAAAAACGGCGAATGACCTGATCCTCCAGTCCGTCCCGGTCAATGGGCCGCAGGAGTTCGCGTTGAGCTACCCGATCGGCGATCTTTCGTCAGCGCCGGGCATTGCCCGATACCAAGGTGAGATGACCGTTCGCGGCCGGCTCACGACGAAGCTGATCAAGTAGTCGACCAACGATGCCTCAGCGGTCTCACCCGTTGAGGCATCGCCTTACGCCATCTGGAATTGCGGGCTGCCGAAGATCAGGCGGGTTACCGCCGCTGCGGTTTGGTTGGCATTGGCCTGGGTGACCCTTCCGTCGCTCGCTTTTGTGGCGGCTTCGAGGAGTTGCGGTTTCTGCTTGTCGCCCAACGGCGCATCGAAGATCGATTGGAGCGTTTTCACCGCGCCCTCCGGAGTCGGATCGGCGGACAAGATCGTCCACGCCGGGAAACGGATCTGCGCCCGTTGGCCGCGGGGCCCGCCCCCCGTATTGGGCGAGCCGGCGGTGCCAAAAAGTCGGTCCGCCCATTGGATCCGCTCGACCATAGTGGCCGAAGATATCCAGGACGCGCCGCCTTCCCAACCCGCGACATCGGGCGGAAACAGCAGCTCCATGCCCATGGCTTTGAGCGTTTGTTGGACGGAGAGGGCGGGCAAAATCTGCGCGCGCGGCAAAGTTTCCTGGCCTTTGAGCCGCTCGCCGAGGCCCTCGCCGACGCCGAGCTGGCGGACGGTGGAGACCACATAGTCGACCGGATTCTTGTAGATGCCGCGCTCGGCCTTGTCGGAATAAAACTCCGACGACTCCATGACCGAGCGTAGGAGCACTTTGATCTCGTGGCCGGAATCACGAAACTTGGTCGCCAGGCGGTCGATAAGCGCCGGCTCCGGATCGGGGTAGGCGAACCACTCCCAAATCTTGAGGGTGAGGTATCTCGCGGTTTGAGGATTGCCGACGAGGATTCCCACCACGTCTTCACCACTGAAATTGCCCTTGTTGCCGAGCAATTCCTTGGTCCCGTCATCGTGGAGAGCCGGCCGAAACACGAACTCCGCATTGCGCCGGACTTGCTGAGGCGGCGGCTGATTGGCGTTGGGCCGCCGGCCGGCGCCCGGCCGCCCGATAGTCCAGCCCGTAAACGCTCGAGCGGCTTCCTGAATGTCTTTTTCGGAGTAGTTGCCGATGCCCAGGGTGAACAGCTCCATGATCTCGCGGGCGAAATTCTCGTTGGGCTTGCCGCGAACGTTGTACTGGTTGTCCAGCCAAAAGAGCATCGCCGGATCCTTGCTGGCCTCCATCAGGAGCGTGTAAAACTTGCCGGTCGCGTGCTGGCGAAGAAGTTCGTTTTGGCCGTGCATCAAGGGCGGGCCGAGCACTTTTGCCGCGCTGGTGGCGAAGTGGTCGTGCCAGAAGAGCGTCATCTTTTCCTGCAGCGGCCGCCGGGTGATCAGCAACCGCAAAACCCACCAGAGCTGCACGGCGGGCATGTTGACCTGGCCGTTGCCGTTCTGCATGGCTTCGAGCGGGAAAGAGAAGTTCTCGTCGACGTTCTCGTAATTCAGCAGCTTGTCGTAGGCGCCGCTGAGGCCGTCCTTCAGGTAGTAATCGAGCTCTGCCTCGCTTGCCCCCAACCCAAACCTTCGCAGAAGATGCGCGCCCTTTTCGCGTTCTGTTCGAAGTGCCATAGGCGTTTGGACGCCCGAGGTTCGGTTCGGTTCAGTGGACGGTGCAGAGGTACCGGAAAACCCGCAACGCCCGCGGAGTAGGTAGACGCGCAGCTTGCTAAACCGTTTGGTCCCGTCGAGCTTGCTTTGCACGGGCTTCCCGGAGAGGGGCTCCGGAAAGCAAGCATCCCAACGGAAAAGCGCGAAGCAAGCTTCGCGCATTCCAAGAGCAAGAAGCCAGTTTTATTCGGCGGGCGCGATCACGACGCGGCGATTGGGTTCTTCCCCTTCGCTGTAGGTCGAGACCTTGCCGTTTTCGGAAAGCGCCTTGTGCACGATCCGCCGTTCGAACGCGGGGAGCGCATCGAGCACCGCTTCTTCGCCGCGCTGGATCACCTGGTCGGCGATTGAGTTCGCCAGCTTGGTGAGGGCGGCTTCGCGGCGCGTTCGATAGTCATTCCCATCGAGCGTGGCGCGCACGCCATTGCCGATCTGCTGGTTCGCGATGATATTGAGCACGTATTGGAGCGCGTTCAGCACTTCGCCCTGTTTGCCCACCAAGTGGCCCACATCGCGGCCATCGATGGTCAGGTTCACGTAGCGGCCGTTCATCCCGGAGATCGCGGCTTTGACATCGAGGTTGCCCGATTTCAAAATGCCTTGCAGCAACCCGAGCAGCGCTTTTGCATCGGCCTCGGTGGCAACCACTTCGGGCCGGGTGGTCTCGCCATCGGCCGGTTCGGCGGCCGGCTCTTCCTTGGCTTTGCCCCGCCCCTTGCGGGCCGGTTTGGTTTCGACGGCCTCCTCGGCGGGCGCTTCGGCGATCGGCTCTGGTTCGGCTTCGGCCTTTTTGGCGCGCGCGCCGCGCTTGGGCTTTTCGGCCTCGTCGGCCTTGGCGGCCGCCGGTTTCGCGGAGGATTTTCCAGAACCGGCTTTGGCGGGAGCCGATTTTCCTTCGGCGCGAATCTTCACCGAACCTTTGCCGAAGAGGCCCTTCGTCTCTTCGAGCACGACAACGGCGAGGGAACTGACTTCGACGCCGAGCTTGGCGGCGGCTTCCTTCTTGGCGGCGTCCAGCGTGGGAGCGCTAATTTCAATGGCTTCCATAAATCGTGATTCTCCAGCTTACTCGGTTCGGCCAGCTTCGTTACTTTTTCTTCGGCCGATGGCGCACCGGGGTGCCTTTGGCGCCGCCCTTGGCGCCGTTTGTGCGGGGCGTCAAATCCACCGGCATGACCCCTCCCGTGCTCGGAACGTTGACCTTCACAAGGGGCGGCGCCGGCTGACGATAGATCCGCAACATTTGGAAAGTCGCAAACAGGTTTGTGAAGACCCAATAGAGGACAAAGGCCGAGGGCAACGGCCAGAAGAACATCATGATCGAGAAGAAGACCGCGATGCCGATTCCCATCAGACGCTGC
>CAYONY010000026.1:0-23177 GCA_964405415.1 uncultured Fimbriimonadaceae bacterium
CGGCCCGTCTAATAGAGGTGCCCTTCTCCAAGATGCCTGGACGGCCCGTCCTTTCCCCTCTTTTCGTTCGTGCGTTTTTGTTGGCTCTGCTCGCGTTCGCGATGTCGTGCGGCGGCGGCGGCGGCGGCGGCGGATCGTCGACGCTTTTCTACACCACCGACTGGACGAACCGCGGCCGGGCGGTGACGGGGCTTTCCCAGCGCGTCCAAGTTTTCGACCTTCAAAACCGACTCAAGAAGTCGGTTTTGATGAACCAGGATTCGATTGCCCTGCAGCAGATCGAGCTCAGTGGGCTTGCCTCCGGCACCTACCGCATCTTTGTCGAGCTCTTTTCGCAGCGCGATCTGGCCGGTGTCCGCACGGGTCTGCTCGAGGTCCTGGTGGCGGTCGATGGGCGCACCAATTTTCTGAGCGCGGTCGGAAAGGATCCGACGAGCATCGTGGTTACCCCCGCCAACGCCACGTTTCAGGTGGACCACAGCCACCAGTTTTACGCGGCCGGCTTCTCCGGGGCCGCCGAAGCCACGTTCATCGAACCCGACAGCGTCACGTGGACCACCTTGGGCGGGACGGCAACGGTGAATGAAAACGGGCTGGTTCAGGGCACCACGCAAGGGCCAGGCACAGTGCGGGCCACCCACGTTCCGAGCGGACTTCAGGGCAGCGCGGTGTTCACGGTGGAGCCGCTGGTCACCACCACATCGAAGTGGACGGTGCTCGTTTTTCTGAACGCGGCGAACGACCTGCATCCTTTCGCGACGCTGAACGTGAACCAAATGGAGAAGGTGGCGCAGAACAACGACGTGCGGTTCGTCGTGCAATGGAAGCAGTCCAAAGAGGTGTTTCCGAGTTCCTCGTTCGATGGAACGCGCCGTTACCTGGTGAAACCCGACCTGACGAACGATATCGCAAGCGAGCTCGTGCAGGACATGGGCGATGAATTGGACATGGGCGAGCCGGACGAGCTGCTTAGCTTCATCCAATGGGCCAAGGCCCACTATCCGGCTCAGCGCTATTGCCTGGTCATTTGGAACCACGGCAACGGTTGGCGACGGGACGTCGACGATCGGCCGAGCCGGGCCGTGAGCTACGACGATGAGACGGGCAACGCGATCCAGATTTGGGAGCTTGCCCAGGCGCTTGGTTCGACCGTTTTCGACATCATCGCTTTCGACGCGAGCTTGATGCAAATGATCGAGGTGGCCACGGAGATCAAGGACCAAGCCAAGTACGTCGTCGGCAGCGAGGAGAGCCCGCCCGGCGAAGGCTATCCCTACGATCTGATCTTCGACAACTTCCGCGACAACCCGGATGGAACGACGCTGCTCCTTTCGAAGGCGTTTGTGGATGGAATGCTCGAAGTGCCCGGCTATGCGACACGAAAGATCACGCAGAGCGTGGTCGATACGGCCCAGCTTTCGGCGCTGGAGCTTGCTCTGGGCAACCTTGCCGATAAGCTCATTTCGAACGTGGGTTCGATTGGCGGCCAAATCACCGCGATCCGCGCGGCGGCGCAATCCTACAGCCCAACGTCGACGCGGGTGTATCGCGACATCGACCACCTTTGCCAATTGATGGGGGCCCAGATCGCGATTCCGGAGGTTCAAACGGCGGCGGGCGCAGTGCGGACGGCGCTGGCGAATGCGGTCGTCTGGGAGGGTCACAACTCGAACTCGCCCAACAGCCACGGCCTTTCGATCGACTTTTCGTCGAGCAGCCAGTTCGCCTCCTCAGCTGCCGATTACGCGCTGATGCGTTTCGCGGTGGGGACGACGTGGAACGAATGGCTGTTGGTGGCGCCGTAGGGAACGTCAGCCGTTGGCCGAAGGCCGTTAGCCGTTTGGAAGCGCGGGTACGGAGACGGCAAACGGCGAACGGCTGACGGCTTACGAAAGAAAAAGGGCCGGCTGGCGAGGCCGGCCCTGGGCTGGAGGGGGTGGAGGATGGTCGTGAAACCAAATCCTATTCAGTTTTGCTTTTCGTTGGGTTCGCCGGCGTTGCCGCCGACAAAGGCTTGATTCCTTACCGAAAGCCCCTTGTTAGACGGCGTTCCTACCGGGGTGTCGCCTTCTCGCGCAAAACCGGCAGGCATGCTGGCGCGAGATATTGCCGGGTCGAAAAGCGGTTGATCAGACAGATCGGGCCGATCCGACGGATCGACCCCAAAGCCGGCCCTGCGGGAACGTGTAAACTTCCCCTCCCATGAAGCTCTCGCTCGCGATTGCCGGTCTGCTCAGCCTCGCCCTTGTTGCCGGATGCGGCAAAGGCGGCTTTTCCAAGCGCGCCCAGGAGGGTAAGGCGAGCGTTTTCCGCTACCCAATCGTCACCAATCCGACCACCCTCGACCCGGGCGTCGTTCAAGACGGCGACACCATCGACCTGCTCCAACAGGTCTATGAGGGTCTGGTGACCTGGAGCGAGGACAATCGCCCGGTCGGCAATTTGGCAGAGAACTGGGACATCGAAGACGGGGGCCGCAGCTACGTTTTCCATCTCAAAAAGGGCGTCAAGTTCCACTCGGGGCGAGAAGTCACCGCCGAAGATTTCAAGTGGTCGATCGAGCGGGCCACCAACCCCCGGTTCAACTCCTCAACCGCCAAAACCTATCTGAACGACATCGTCGGGGTTTTGGAAAAGCTCGATGG
The DNA here is from genome assembly GCA_964405415.1 of uncultured Fimbriimonadaceae bacterium. Classification (GTDB taxonomy): domain Bacteria; phylum Armatimonadota; class Fimbriimonadia; order Fimbriimonadales; family Fimbriimonadaceae; genus CAYONY01. The sequence continues at coordinate 2,646 of CAYONY010000026.1, forward strand.
AAAGGCCAAAGAGGTTTCGGGCGTCAAGGTGGTGGACCCCTATACGCTGAAGATCACGATCGATAAAGCGCGACCTTACTTCTTGGGCAAGCTCACCTATATCGTGGGCTATGTCTTGGACAAGGATGTCGTCCCCGCCAATACGGAGATCCGATCGGTGGCCGAAATGGGCGGCACCGGTCCCTACCGGGCCAAGAGCTACGTGCCCGAACAGCTCATCGTCTTGGAAGCCAACAAGGACTACCATCGCGGCGCCCCCGGCATCGCCCAGATCGAGCGGCCGGTCATCAAGGACGCCGCCACGCGCCTGAACAAATACAAAGGCGGCGAACTGGATTTGGTCATGCTGGAGCGGCAGGACGTGCTCGCCCTCCAAAAGGACGACGAATTCAAGAGCCACCTCAAGTTCTTCGATCGCCCCGCGCTTTGGTACGTCGGACTCAACCAGCTTGTCTACCCGCCGTTCAAGGATGCCCGGGTTCGGCGCGCCTTCGCGATGGCGATCGATCGCAAGATGATCGTCGAAGACATCCTCGACAACATCAACAAGGAAGCCAACGGCATCTTGCCGCCCGGCGTGGTGGGCTATCGCCCCAATGCCCAGGCGCTTCCTTATGATCCCGCCCAAGCCAAAGCGCTGCTCGCCCAGGCCGGCTATCCGGAGGGCAAAGGGCTGCCGGACTTCGAACTGACCTTTCGCGAGCAGCGGCCGGATATCCGCATTGTCGCCGAAGCGGTGGCCGGTCAGCTCCAAAAGAACCTGGGGCTCAAAGTGACTCTCCACACGATGGAATGGCGCGCCTATCTGGAGAAGCATCAGGCCAACCGCATGGGCTTTTTCCATATGCGCTGGGCGGCGGATTATTTGGACCCGGAGAACTTTTTGAGCGTGCTGCTGGCCTCATACGGGCCGGAAATGCATGTCGGCTACAACAACCCGCAGTACGACGCGCTCTGCCGTCAAGCCGATACCGAACTCGACCATGACAAGCGCATGGCGCTCTACGCTCAGGCGGAAGAGATCGTCGTTCAGGATTGCCCCTTTATTCCGATTTACTTCCAGCGCGATGCCGAGCTGATCCGTCCCCGGGTTTCCGGCCTGCGCGAGTCGCTGTTTGGGCACTTGCCGCACACCACGGTGAAGCTGGAGGCGGCCAACTAGGGTCGAGATGGACCCGGTCGGGGAACTAACGGCTCGCTCGGGCTCGACGGTTTGGAGCCTGGCCTCGTTTGCTCGGCCGGAAGCCGGTCCGAGCTTCGCCGCGCGTCTGGAAGGCTTGGGCCTGACGCTCAGCGGGGAGCCGGGCTGGAGCAGCCATGGGGGTCCGGGCCGAAGCCATCCGGCCCGCGCCAATCCGACGTTGCTGGAAATCTCGGTCGGCGAGGCGATGGGCCAACTGGAGGCGGTGGTCTTCGTGGGGGTATTCGCGCGCTGGGCGGGTCCGGGCAATGAGGCCGCCGGCACCTTGGGCGCTTCGGTCCAGGTTGGAAGGGAGGAGGGCTTCCACCTCGAACTGATCAACGGGAGGCACTATCGCGATGCCTCCGATTTGGCGTCGCTCCAGATGGCGAGCGGCGATGGGAGCCTGCTCCGCAAGATCGGAGAGGTCGAAATCGAAGGCGCCCGGCTCCGCGTCGACACGCTCTCGATCGAACTTCCCGAAACCGGCCAAGCGCCCGAAGTGATCCGATTTCGGGATTTGGGAAGCCCTGCCTCATTCACGGTCTTCGACGCCCTCTGCCAATGGCGGGCGATCGCGGGCTGCCCCTTTCATTCGGCCGGGGGCGGAATTCCCCTTTCGGAGATCGGCGCGATTATCCGGCTTCGCGACCGCGTGCGGTTTCGCAAAGCCCTCGGCCAGCTTGAAGCTTCCGTCCTCCGCGCCGAGGATCTGGACGAGGCGCGCGGCGAGGCCTTGACCTTTTCGGCGGTGGTCGCCGCGGCCACCCTCGAGCTCGGAGCCCCGCGCTCGATGCACCGCCTTCAGCTTGAAGCGGCGCGCCGCTTGGAACGCGCCGACTCTTTGGAGTCGATCTACGCCGAGACGCAAGATGTGGTGGATCAAGCGGCCGGCTGGGTCTTTGATCAGCCGGATTCACCCAACGCACGGCTGGTCGACCGCGCCTTGGCCATCGTCGACCGGCAGTACGCAAGGCCGCTCACCGATTCGATCTTGGCCGCCCAGCTGGGCCTGAGCCCCTCTCATTTTCGCTTTCTCTTCCGCCAAGCGACCGGGCAGCCCTTTCACAAGTTCCTGATCTCGGTGCGGCTGGAAAAGGCGCGGAGGATGCTGGCCGAACAGGGTCTGCCGGTATCGGATGTGGCGGCGGCGGTGGGGTTTAGCGGTCTCTCCCATTTCAGCCGGGCCTTTAGCCAGCGCTTTAACGAAACCCCGAATCAAGTGCGGAACGCCGCCCGATAGGCGATCCTCTCGCCGGTGTCGCCATAATCCCCGACGTGCTGGCGGTGCGCGGACTTTCCCACGCTTTCGGGCCCAAAGCGGTGTTGAAAGGGATCGACTTCAACGTTGAAGAGGGCCAGATCGTCGCGATCATGGGCTCCAGCGGGGGCGGCAAAACGACGTTGCTCAAGTGCATCAGCGGCCTCCTCACGCCGACCGCCGGCGAGATCGAGGTGGCGGGCGTCGATGCGATCCGGAATGCAGAAGCCGCCCGCCGCAAGATGGGCATGGTGTTTCAATCGGCCGCGCTCTTTGATTATCTCAACGTCGAGCAGAACGTGCTTTTCGGGGTCCAGCGGTGGGCGGGGCTTTCCCGCGCGAACCAAAAGACCCTACTCACCGATCTGTTGGCTTTGGTGGGGCTCGCCGGGACCTAACACCTGATGCCCAACGACCTGTGCGGCGGCATGCGAAAGCGAGTGGGCATCGCCCGCGCCCTGGCGATGAAACCGGCCCTCATGCTCTATGATGAGCCAACGACCGGGCTCGATCCGGTCACCGCCTACACCATCGACCAGTTGATCGTCGACGTTCGGGCGAAGTACGGCATCACGACCCTCCTGGTCAGCCACGACGTCACGTCCGTTTTTCGTACTGCCGACCGCATTGCCTTCCTCGACAAGGGCGAGCTGATCTTCTTCGGCGGCATCGAGGCATTTCAAAGCTCGCGCGAACAGGCGATCCTCGATCTGGTCCATAAGGCCCAAGCCAAAGCCTTCGAGCAGATTCTGCGCGAAACCCACTGAACCCCGACGGTTTGGGGACGTCATCGCCCTTGAGCGCGCATGGCTGCGCCATCATGGAGCCAATCATGAAGAGATTTTTAGCGATTCTTGTGGCCGGAGCGTTGACTGCCGGCCTCGTCACATCCGCATTCAGCCAGGGCGCGGGTGCCGCCGGTCCGAAGGGCCAGAAGCCGGGCCAAGGCGCTCCGGGCCAGGGTCGGGGACCGGGTGGACCGGGAGGCGGCCAGGGCCGCGGCCAGATGATGGCGCGGTTTATGGACCAGATCAAGCCTCCGCTGAGCGCAGATCAGAAGGCGAAGATCAAGAAGCTTACGGAAGCCAATCAGGCTGAGATGAAGAAGTTGATGGATGCGCCCGGCGATCGCGAATCGAAGCGCCCCAAGTTCCAGGAAATGCGCAAGAGGCAGATGGAGGCCATGAACAAGATCCTCACCAAGCCTCAGCAGGAGAGCCTCAAGAAAATGATGGAAGAGATGCGCAAGCGCTTCCAGCAGGGTGGCGGACCGGGTGGACCCGGTGGCCCCGGTGGCCGTGGTCCCGGCGGCGGAGCGGGCAAGCCGGGCAACAAGCCTCCGGCCGGCAACAAGCCTCCGCTCTAAACCGAATCGAATTGGGGAGCCCCAAGCTCCCCGCCTCGCCTTTTAACGACCATCATCACTAGCAATACTTTGGCCTGCGGTGACGCACTCGCAGGCCATTTTTTTCTGCCTGCTAACCCCCCAGCGCCAGCGCCATGCCCCACTCCGGACTCTCGTCCGGATCATCGCAAATCCGGTCGCCGACCCGGATCGCGCCGCGCCGCTCGTAGAGCCGATGGGCCAGCGTGAGCTTTTTGTCGCTCCAAATCTCCATTGTTTTGCGGCCCTGGCGGCGGGCTTCGCCGATCGCATGCTCCAAAAGCGCCGAGCCCAGCCCGGCCCGGCGGATCGATGGGCGGACGTAGAGCCGTTCCAGGGAACAGTCCGCCGCGCCAATCCTCACTTCCTCCTCCCACCGAACCAGCTCGCCGAACCGGCCCGGGAGCCGTTCGAAGAGCGCGAGGCCGCAGGTCGCGACGATGATCGGGCCTCCCTCCTCAGACCCTCCCTTCCCGACAGGTCGGGACTCGGAAGACTTTTCTCCCGGAGTCGAAAACAAGGAAGGGCCAGCCGACCCCCACCCCCTTCCCCCTCCCCCTCTTTCTTCGAAACAAGGAGAGGGGGAGGCTTCTGCCACCCAAAACGGATTTCCGAGCGCCAAGTAGTGGCCTTCGAGGTCGTAGAGGTCCGCGTTGTAGCCGTCCTCTTCCCACGTGAAGCCGTATTCGGCGAAGACCTCGCGGACCACCTCTGCCGCCGCGAGGCTGTCGCTCCCCCTTGCCTCCCGAAGTCGATAGGTCACCGCCCGATGGTACCGGCATCCTTGAATTCAAAAAGCGGGGCCCGGCGGAGGATGCGGCCGCCGGAGCCCCGAGTGGCCCGATTCGAGCATTCAGCGCGAGGAGAGTGCCTGCTCGATCAGGCTGAGCAACTCTTCGGACTTGAACGGCTTCGTGACGAACGCAAAGGCGCCCGCTTCGAACGCCCGCGCCCGGTCGATGTCGGATGTCCGGGCCGTGAGATAGATGATCGGGGTGAACATCGTCTTCACGTTGCTCCGCAGACGCTCGGCAACCGTATGGCCGTCGCCGCACGGCATACCGATATCGAGCACGATCAGGTCCGGCGTCGATTGAATCGCGACTTGAGTTGCGCGGGCACCATCGCCCGCCGACTCCACGTCGTAGCCGGCATGGACCAGCCGCTTGGCGATGGACGAAACGATATCGACCTCATCATCGACCACTAGAATCTTGGCGCGCGTGGTGCGAACGGCCGCCGACGTGGGCGACCGTCGACCTTCTTCGGCCAAGGTTGGACGTTCGAAAGCTTTCGGAGCCCAGTTGCCTTGGCCCGTTTCTGCTTGGATGTTCTGCATGTGTACCACCTCTCATTCTTGCGACCCATCATTACCATGCGCATGCCATTACGTAAGCACGTGGCATGTTATGCGTCGCCTTGTTACACTTTCATTTTCAGACACTCTTGTATCGCTTCTTATGTCATAATTATGGGGTTTCTATTAAGATAGAAGGATCATCGACGTCATACGTGTGAAAACTCATTAATGCCGCCTCCAGAGCTTCACGGGGCGTTTCCGACGGCAGGATATCGCGAGTGGACACGACAACCTCATCTCGACTCCAGTCGCACTTTTCCAGTTGTTCGAAGATCCGTCGAAGCGCGATCTGAGCTCCCGTTCTGCCCGTGGCGAGCACGTAAGCCAGACAGCCCGTCTCTGATGCAAGCAACCCCGTTTCTCCAGAGCGTATGACGGCTTCGGTATCGCGATACAGTCGTTGAAGCCGATTTTCGCAATGGGAACGCGACCAATGCTTACCCTTGGGCCTCAGCAAGAGCAATGTACACTCGTTACTCCGCGTCATGGCTTCATTCGTCCGGTCGGCGATTGTGGCGATGAGTTCGTCGGATTCGGTCCATACCGGAAGGGTGAACCGAAAGCGGCTTCCGTGTCCCAATTCGCTTTCGGCTTCGATTCGGCCTTGGTGCATTTCCACGATACGCTTGGAGATCGTGAGCCCCAGTCCCGTTCCCCGAACGCCGGGACCTTCGATCCGATTGACTTGACGGAAGGGATCGAAGATCTCTTTCAGGTGCTCAGGAGCGATTCCGGGGCCGGTGTCGGCCACCTCAATCGTGAGCATTGCCCCCTGGTCCTGCGCCGAGAGTCGAACCGTGCCCCCTTCGGGGGTGAACTTGCAGGCGTTCCCCATGAGGTTCACCAGAACTTGGCTCACCAAGTCCGGATCGCAGAGCGCCAACGGCAGGTTCTCGGCAACATTTGCTTCAAGCGTTTGGCCCTTCGCCCGGCACTTGGGCCCAAAGTCGGCAAGGCACTGATCCAAGATTTGGCTTAGGGCAACTTTCGTTCTTCGAATCTGGAGCTTGCCCGCTTCGATCTTGTGAAGGTCCAGAAGGTTGTCCAAGAGGCCAGCCAGTCGATCGCAGTTGCGAAGCGACGATTCGAGGCACTCGCGCTGCTCGTCGTTGATCGGCCCTGGAACCTCATCCTTGAGCAAGTTGGCGTATTCCCGAATAACGGTCAGGGGCGTCCTCATTTCATGAGAGGCGGTGGCGACAAACTCCGTTTTCAGCCGGTCGAATTCCTCGAGGCGGGCGTTGGAGGAGGCGAGTTCCATCGCTTGGCGGGCCAAGGTCTCTTCCGCTTCCTTACGATCGGTGATGTCCAGCCAGGCCGAAACGACTTCGGTCGGCGTTCGCTCCCCGGACCGAACGACCTTTCGATCTTCGCGCAGCCAAATGTACGCCCCCGATCGGCTTTGAAACCGGTACTCGTCGACTTGGATATCCTCCACATCGATGTGCTGCAGTCGGGTCCAAACCCGGGCGGCATCGTCGGGATGGATTCGGTCTTTCCAAAGACTGGGATTTTGGAGAAACTCATCCGCCTGAAATCCCGTTTGGCTGACCACGTTCTCGCTGGCGTAAAGCGTGGCGTAGGGTGGGCAAGGGCGAAAGGCGCGCACCGATGCGGGGCTGGCGGTCATGAGGAAGCGCAGCCTCTCCTCCGTAGCGCGCAGCGCCCGTTCCGCTTGTTCCCGCTCGATGTTTTCCAGGGTCAGGGCGGTATTGGCGTGGCTGAGTTCGTCCGTTCGCGCTTGGACAATGCCCTCGAGCGATCGATTCTGGGCCTCCAACTGGCTCTGCAAACACCGAATCTTGAGCAGATTCCGAGCCCGAATCACCATCTCCATTCGATCGCCCGGCTCGCGCGTGATAAAGTCGGTTGCGCCGAGTTCATAGGCTCGCTTCCTCTTTTCCGCATCGTCATGCCCCGTGTAGACAAGCACGGGGACAAAAGACTCGCGTGCGCGGTCCGCATTGAGGTCCTTCAGAATCTCAAAGCCGGATTTGCCCGGCATGGACAGGTCGAGAATCACCAGATCGGGCGCCACCAAGGCACACGCCTGGCCGACCTTTGCCGAGTCGGTCACCGCGGCAACATGCGCGAAGCCGGCATCGCGAAACGTCCTTTGTAAAATCTCGACGTTGGCCGATTCGTCGTCGACGATCAGTATCGCCGCGTCTTCGATGGGCAAAGGGTCGCTCATAATTCCCCCGATGGATGATCCCGCGAAGTCTGAGAGTCGCGAAAGAGCTCATCCGTAATTCAGTCATCGGCACACTTGTCTCGCCAACCTAGCCTGGTAGTTACGAGCGCCTCGACCATCTCGCGAGTCCCTACGGCGCACTTTTTGAACTGGCGCATAAGTTACACCACTATCTGGCCTACCGCCTTCGCTTACCTCGCCCCAAAGCCCGTCGTCGCCACGCCCTTCACGAAGAACTTCTGCGCCATAAAGAAGATCGCGATCATCGGGATCGCGTGGATCAGCGCCGCCGCCATCAAGAGCTCCATCGAGGTTCCGTAGGCGTCTTGAAACAGCCGGAGCCCGATCGACACCGTGTAGTGCTCCGGCGTGTTCAGATAGATCAACGGCGTCATGAAGTCATCCCAATGTTGGATGAAGCTAAACACGCAGACGGTCGCCAATGCGGGCTTGGAAAGCGGCATGAGCACGCTCCACCAAATGCGCAGATACCCGGCCCCGTCGATCTTGGCCGCTTCGTCCAGCTCTTTGGGCACCGTCATATAGAATTGCCGAAGCAGAAAGATAAAGAAGGCCCCCCCACCCAGGAAAGCGGGCGCGGTCAAGGGCCAATAGGTATCGATCGCGCGAAGCTCGCGCCATATCATAAAGACGGGGATCATCGTCACTTGCGAAGGCAGCATCATCGTGCCCAGCATGACGATGAAGAGCGCGTTCTTTCCTTTGAAACGAAATCGGGCAAACCCGTAGGCCACCAAAGACGCCGAAAGCACGCCGCCGATCGTGCAGGCCAGGGTCACAAATAGCGTATTGAAGACCCAAAGGTCGAAGGGCTGCGACGTCCAAGCTTTGGAAAAGTTGTCCCAATGGGCGGGATCCGGAATCCATTTGGGCGGGTAGGCGAAGACCTCTTCGGGGCTCTTGAGCGCGGTGGATAGCGACCAGAGGAAGGGGATGGCGAAGAGGAGGGAGAGTCCGATCGCGAGGGTGTAGGCGAGGGCCTTTCTCATGCCACTTCCCCTTCGTAGTGCACCCACCGCTTGGCCGCGCGAAACTGCAGAAGCGTCAGCACTAAGAGAATCAGAAACATGAGCCACGCCATCGCGCTCGCTTTGCCGAGCTTGAAGTATTCGAACGCGTTTCGAAACAGATAAAGCGCATAAAAGAGCGTCGAATTGTTCGGGCCGCCCCCGGTCATGATATAGGCTTGGGTAAACACCCCCATCGCCCCGATCAACCCCATCACCGCATTGAAAAAGGTGACTGGCGATAGCAAGGGCCACGTGATCGCCAAAAACCGCCGCCAGGGCCCCGCCCCGTCCAGCGTCGCCGCTTCGTAATAGCTCTCCGGTACGCCCTGGAGCCCCGCCAAGAAGATCACCATCCGGGCTCCGCCGATCCCCCATAGCGACATCAAGACGATCGATGGCAGCGCCCATTTCTCATCCTGGAGCCAGCCCGGACCCTTGACCCCCACCTTCTCCAATGCCACGTTCAAAATGCCGTTTTCCGGGTTCAGAATCCAAAGCCAAAGCAGCGCCGAAGCCACCGCCGGGACCATCGAGGGCAGATAGAACAGGGTACGGAAGACCCGCTGGCCCCGAATGCCCGAATTGAGCAGCATGGCTGCCGCGAGCGAGCCGAGCACCCCGAGCGGCACCGCCAACAAGGCGTATTTGAACGTGTTGCCGAGCGATTTCCAGAAGAGCGGATCGTCCTGGAGGAGCCGCCGATAGTTTTCGGCGGCCACGAACTCGCCGCTGGACAGGTCGTATTTTTGGAACGAGAGCCACAGCGAGTAGAGCATCGGCCCCAGGGTGAAGGCCAAGAAGCCCAGCACCCACGGCGAAATGAAGATCCACCCCCACATCGCCTCGTGGCGGCTCGATTTCAAAAGCCCTCCCGATCGTGGAGCAACGCGGTCACCTCGCGCGAAAGCTCGCCCAGAACTTGCTTCACGTTGCGATCCGAGCCGTTCAGCAGCCGTTCCAGATGGCGATCGCGCACCGCGCTCCACTCGTGCCAGCGTTGATGGATCGGCAGCCTTCGCCCTCCGGGGATCGTGTCGACGAACACGTCGGTGTGCTTGGGCGGAAGGTCGTTGTTCAAGAATTCCGGATCGGAGGCCACCGAGGGTCGCGTGGCGCCCGCCCGCCGCAGCTTGCCGCAAAGGTACATCTCGGTTTCCGCGCTCGAAACGTGCCGCATAAAGCGCCAGGCGGCCTCCGGATGCTTGGTTTCGGCGTTCATCACCAATTGGTTGCCTTTCACCAGCGTCGCGCCGCCCATGGGACCGGATGGCACCGGCGCGACATCCCACTCAAAGCTTTTGGCGGCTTGGCGATAGCGGGGCGACATGCCCATCCAGTTGAACTCCATCCCCAGCCGGCCACTCTCGAAAACAAAGGCGCTTTGCGCGGCTTGGGCGGGGGTCGGGCAGGTGTTCTCCTTCCACCGCATCTCCATGAGGAACTCGTAGGCCTGGATCGCGCCGGGCGAATCGAGCACGCACGTCATGAAATCCGGAGTCAAGATGTCCCCGCCATGCGCCCAGATGAGCGGCGAATAGTTTACGAACGGTGGGATCAGGAATCCGAACTGGGTCGTCCGCCCCTCCCTCGTGGTCTTGGTGAGAGCCTTGGCGTAGGTTCGAAACCGGTCCCAGGTCCACGCACCCTTTTTTGCCAATACATAGGGGTCTTCGAGCCCGCCCTCTTGAAGCAAGGTCCGGTTGATATACATGATCGTGCCGCCAAAGAGCACGTTCACGCCGAACATCCGGTCTCGATAGAGGCATTCTTCGTTCGCTTGGGGGAAATGGTCGTTTAGGTTCCATTCGGCGTCGTTCTGCACGAATTCGGTGAGGTCGTGGAAGTAATTGCGGCGAACGAGCTGGGGAAAATCGTATTGGTCGACACGGATGACGTCGGGCGCCGTCCGCGAGGCCAGCATCACGATCATCTTGTTGCGGTAGGCGGTGCCGGGAGTTTTGAAGAGGGTCACCCGAATGTCCGGGTTTTTCTCGTGAAAACGGTCGATGACGGTTTGCTCGGTGGCAAGCTGCTCGACATTGCCCCAGGCCATGTAGCGCAAATGGATGCGGCCGTCCTCCGGTTTGGCTCCGCGGCAGCCCGCCATCGCGGCGGCCGGCCCGGCCCAGGCGGCATGCCCCACGCGCTTGAGAAGGTCTCGACGGCTCAGCATGCCGAGGAGGGGATTCGCGGTGGTGGGCGGGTGTCCCTGCTGGATGGCATCGGGGAGGACTTCCTTCGGGGCCCCGGCCTCAAGCGCCTTTACTCAGCCCTATCCTAAAGACTTAAGTCTTATGGTGCTCACTTGGAGAGCTTGGCGTCATCCACCCCCAACCCCCTCCTTCAAAGGAGGGGGAGATGAGCCCCTCCCTTGAGGGAGGGGATGGGGTGGGTGAACTCGTTTCTACGCTTTGTCCCCAAAGAGCCTAGATAGCCGCCCGCAACATCCACCCCCAACCCCCTCCTTCAAAGGAGGGGGAGGCCGGAGGCCACCCCCAAATGCCTCCCGACTCTATTCCCTAGGGATTCCGGCGGGAAGTTCGGAAAGTACGACCTCGACAATGGGTTCGGCATGAAAAAGGAGGCAAGGAAAAGGTCCTTGCCTCCAAGTTTCGCATTGCCGAGCCTACTGCGACGTGTACGCCAGCTTGACGTGCCCGATCTTCAGGATGAACGGCGCCGGGGCGACGCGGCCGCCAAACTTGGCGCCGACCGTCCGGAGGAGACACTTGACCGTGCCATCCGCCGCCGCATATTTCGTCAGGTTCGTCGTGATTTTCACCGACCTCGTCACGAAGATCGAGTCGCCGGATGGGAATTGGCCGAGCAGATCGTAGAGCCCGGTCTGCACGTTCTTGGCATAGACGAAGCCGGTGACCGACATCTTCTGGTTCAGTTTGGACTGGAAGAAGAACTCCAGCGACCGCAGCGAAGCCGGGCTCGCCGAAATCTGGTAGGTCACTTCCGCGCCGGCGGCATAGCCGAGCCGATCGACGAGCGCGGAGCCGATATCGTAGGTCGGTCCGCCCGAGTTCGGGTTGAGGATATCGCCCAAGGTTCCGCCCAGGTGGGTGCCCACATAGACGTTGATCGCGATCGGCTGGCTGTCGATCGGGTTGGAAGCGAACACCGCCTGCATGTTCTTGAGCTGGTTTACGCGGCCATAGCCGAAGATCGAGCTCGGGCCGATGTTGTCGCAATTCGCTTCGAGGATCGCCTGCGCCTGGTTCGGCGTCAGGGTCGGCTTGGCAGCGAAGATCAGGCCGATCACGCCGTTGCAGACCGGGGTCGCCATGCTCGTTCCGCTGGCGTTGCCATAACCGCCGCCGAGGGTGGTGCTGAGGATGTTCACGCCAGGCGCGAACACATGCACCGCCGGGCCAAAGGCCGAGAAGCCGGCTTTCTGATCGTTGGGATCGGAAGCGCCCACGACGATGGTGTCGGGGTGGTTGAAGCCATTCAAGTTCCGGTTGTCGTTGCCCGCCGCATAGCAGAACAGCGCGTTGCGGGTCTTGATGTAGGTGCCGGTGGTGCCCACCGCCGCCGCATCGACGCCGGAGTAGCTGGCGCTGACGACGCGAGCGCCGTTCTCGGCCGCCCACCGGGCGCCGTTCGTGATCTGCGTCGTCGAGGCCCCGCCGCCCGCACTATTGGACGTTCGGACCATCATGACCTTGAAATTCCATCCCATGCCGCAGACGCCGAGGGCGTTGTTGCCAAATGCCGCCGCATCGCCGGCGACGTGGGTGCCGTGGCCGTTCAGATCGTTCACCTGGCCGCCGTTGACTTCGGCAAGCTGGTCGACCGAGTTGTAGCCCGGAACACGGTTCGGCGAAAGGTCGGGGTGGGTGAGGTCGATGCCGGTATCGACCACGGCGCAGATAATCGTCGGGCTGCCGGTGAAGAAGTTCCACGCTTCCGGCGATTTGACGACCGCGTGGTGCCATTGCTGGCCGAACTGCGGATCGTTCGGCGTGAGCTGGGGATAGCAGATCCAGTTCGGCTCGACGTACTGATAGTCGCCGGTGGCCATCAGGCGGCGAGAATAGCTGTTTTCGTTCTCGCCGATCGGCAGATCGATCACGTATTCGTCGGTCGCCTCGATGTATTCCGTCGTCTCGGTCTCGATCCGCTTGGCGGCCCGATCACGGATGACGAATTGCTCGAACGCGCCTTTGCCGCGCTTGGCCAGGACGTCGGGCTGAAGCGGCCGGACGATCATCTGGCCCGAAAACTCCATGAAACCGGCTTTCTCTCGATAGTCGCCGGGACGCTGAACATGGGCGAAGGCGGCGGAAAAGGCTCCGCAAGCCAACACCATTCCCAAAACTTTCAATAATCGCATCTTGAAAAACCTTCCCAACCTGTGATTGCGACGCCGCCTCAACACCCGAAGACGACAACGCACAAGGCGCGCGAAGCGCCCACCTCAAACTCCAGACGGGGCGAGGGGGGACGAAGGTTCTCGGAAGGCGGAGCCGACCAAGCCCCTCTGCGCGTCGCGCGTTGCTTTGATGGTACTCGCAGTTCAAATCACCAAAGTACCGGCTTTGATCGCAAACCGCCACATTGCGCCGATTCCGGCAAAAGTACGGGGCCTCCGGACTCCCCCTCTCCAACTGCCTCCTTCCCCTCGTATGTAGGCCGGGACGTTGGGAACTTCACTCGGCAAACTCCCCCAAACCGCACGACGCCGTTGTGCGTCAAAATGGAGAGGAGCCATGAAAGCCTTATCCCTGCTGCTGTTGGGCGGCGTGTCTGCCCTTTTCTTTGCCCAATCGGGCCCATCGCTTTTGGAGAGCCACCTGAAGGCGCTTCAGGACGCCCCCTCCCTGACCGCAACCCTGAACGTCCAGCCCATCGGCGGCGCTCCCGCCACTTGGAAGCTCAGCTACTCCAAGCCCAACTTTTTCCGGCTGGAGAACGAGAACGGGTTCACGGTGAGCGATGGCAAAACCATCTTCCGCTTCACCAAAAAAGACAACAGCTGGACCGAAACGCCGTTCTCGGAGGGCGCCTTGCTCAAAGAGACCGGGCTAGCCGAAGCCTGGGGCTGGCGAGCGTTTTTCGACAAAGACACCGCCAAGAGCATCCTCGCCGCCAAACCGGGCGCGACCCGCATCGTCAAGGGCAACCAGGTCACCGAGCTGACCCTTACCCTGGAGAACCTCGCCGCTTCGCTGTTGATCGATTCGAAGCTCGGAGTGGCCCGGGGCTTCACCTATAAGAAGGATGAATTGGACCTGATCGTCAATTCGGGGGACATCGCGCTGGGCAAAGAGCCGCTCAAGCCCGAGACCTTTGTTTTCGTCGCTCCGGAAGGCGCCAAGAAGGTGGAGGCGGCGGCAGCGAACGAATCGGGGCCGACCGGGGCAAACGTCCTCGCCCTCTTCAACCGAACGTGCATGCCCTGCCATAGCGTCGGGCGGCGGTCCGGGGGCCACAATCTGAGCTCGGTCGCGGGGATCACGCGCGGGGTGGTTCCAGGCAACCCGAGCACGAGCCCGATCTTCCAAGCGATCAGCGGCAGCCCGCCCCGGATGCCCCAGATGCGGCCGCCCCTTTCGGCGGCGGAGGTCGAGATGGTCCGGAAGTGGATCGAAGACGGCGCGAAGCCGTAGGCTTGCCACCCCCTTGAGGGAGTTCGCCGAATACGGATTGCCTTCCGGCCCACCGCTAACCGCCAACGGCCAACGGCTTACGATCCCAAGCGTCATCCACCCCCCCCCCCCTCCTTCGAAGGAGGGGGGGTTCGGTTGCCCCTCCCTTGAGGGAGGGGATGGGGTGGGTGAACTCGTTTCTACGCCTTGTCCCCCAAAAAGTCAAGATTGCCGCCCGCGCCATCCACCCCCCTACCCCCTCCTTCAAAGGAGGGGGATTCAGGCGTCATACTGGCTACGTGGCGGGGAAAGGGACCAGCATCCGCATCGAGGCGCTGCAGCCGGAGCACATTCCGGCGATTCTCGAAATCGAAAAGCTCTGCAACTCGGCCCCGTGGTCGGAGCGGAGCTTTCGCGGGGAGCTGGACAACCCGCAGAGCGTCTTTCTGGTGGCGCTGGCCTCCGCTTCGCGGCGCGAAACAGGGCAGGGCTCTCCGGAACCCTCACCCCCTGCCCCCTCTCCCTTTTCGCGGCGCGATAAAGGCGAGGGGGAGGTCGTCGCCTACGCCGGGCTTTGGGTTGTCGTCGACGAGGGCCACATCACCACCGTCGCGGTCGACCCCGACCATCGACGGCAGGGCATCGGCAAGCGGCTCATCCAGGAGCTGCTCAAGCGCGGGGAGGCGAAGGGGGTGGAATGCGCAACGCTGGAAGTGCGGGCTTCGAATGAGGGAGCGATCCAGATGTACGAGCAGCTCGGATTCAAACAGGCCGCGACGCGCCGGAACTACTATCCCGACAACCGCGAAGATGCGGTGATCATGTGGAAGGATGCGGTTTGAGGGGGGGGGCCGAAAATGGGACGGATGAGACGGATGAGACGGATGGGGAGCCCTGGAAAATTGAGAGAAAGAGGGCACTTCGTCGATGAGTAAGGATCGCGAAACTACACCGGAAAGTCAGTCAGCGGCAATTCGGCCCCACGGAGGCTATCGTGACCTGATTGCTTTCTTGATTGCCGGAATTGTTTATGACGGAACCGTTGTGCTTTGTGGCCGAGCCTTTCGTACGGGCAGCCGAATGTCCGAACAGATGATCCAGGCCGCAAGAAGCGGCAAGCAAAACATTGCTGAAGGAAGTCGGGCATCCGCCGCCTCACAAAAACCTGAGATTTTCCTTGTCAACTGCGCGCGAGGCAGTCTCGAAGAACTCCTCCTCGATTTTGAGGACTACTTGAGACAGAACGGCCTCACTCAATGGAAAAAGGACGATGCGAAGGCCGTGCATATACGCAAACTCCATGCTCTCCCGAACCGATCGTATGCAACCTATCGCCCCTACATCGAAGATAAGTCGATGGAATCGTCTGCGAACACCTTAATCTGTCTTTGCCATCAGGCTAACTATCTGCTGGATCGGCTGCTTAAGCGGCTGGAACAAGACGTTATTGCCAAGGGTGGCTTTTCGGAAAGGCTTCGAAGAGCTCGACTGGAATATCTGAAAAGGAACCGATAGCCTCATTCGTGCCACGGGTTGACGCACCTAACCACCACCTTTCGGCATCCGTCCCATTTGTCCCATTTGTCCCATTCGCCTTGACTTTCTTTGCCTTCCACGACGGCAATGCGTGCCCACTTCCTTCTGGACCCCCCATCCCGGCCAACGGGACTTCCTCGAAAACTCCGCCAAAATCAAAGTCCTCGCCTGCGGACGGCGGTGGGGCAAAACCGACGCCTGCGCCGCCGCCGTCGTCGACAGCCTCTTCCAGCCCAGCCCCCGACGCCATGTGCTGATTGCCCCCACGCTCGACCAAGCCACCCTCCTTTTCGACCGGGTCGAAGCACAGTTGCTCGACCGGATCGGACCGGACGCGGACGAAAAGCCCAAAGTACGCCGGAGCCCGTTTCCACGTTTGGATTGGAACGGCCACCGAGTCATCGCTCGATCCGGCCACCTGGGCCGCTCGCTGCGCGGAAACGAGGCCACCGATATCGTCGTCGATGAGGCGGCGTACCTTCCCGAAGCGCTCATCACCGAAGTCGCGTTGCCGATGCTCGCTACCACCAATGGCCGCCTGATCCTCATCAGCACCCCCCATGGGTTGAACCATTTCTGGCGCTTTTTCAAAATGGGCGAGACCGGCGAGCATGGCGTCTGGTCGCGGCATGCGCCTTCCGAAGAGTCTCCCTTCGTTTCGCGCGAATTCCTCGAGATTCAGAAGGGGCTCATCTCCGAGCGCGCCTTTCGCGTTGAATACGGGGCTGAGTTCCTCGATTCCTCGGGCCGGGTCTTTCGAACCGAAGCGATCGATGCGTGCCTCGTCGCGGAGTTCGACTCCCCGATCGCGCCGCCATTCTCAATCGGCATCGATTGGGGCAAATATGAGGACTACACCGCGGTCGCGGTCGTCGCCGGCCATCGCCCCGCCTCGCGTTTGGTGGCCCTCGAACGGTTCAACAAGGATACATGGGCCAACATGGTCGAGAGGGTCCGCGAAATCGTCCGGCGCTTTCCCGGGGCTCGCATCACCGCGGACGGCACGGCGGCGGGCGATGCGCTCAACGAGCAGTTCAAAGAGGGTCTCACCGGCTACCGCATCGAGTCGGAGGTCTTTACCCACGCCAAAAAACACGCCGCAATCGACAATCTGGCCTGGATCATTGAAAACGCCGCGCTAAAAATGGAGCCGTGTCCCGACCTCATGCGCGAGCTACAGCATTTCGAAGCGAAAACTTCGCCCAGCGGCAACCGGATCCTTGGTGCGATCGGCGGCACCCACGATGACCTGGTGATTGCCCTCGCCCTGGCGTGCAAGGGACTGCCCCGCGGACCCTCCGGCTCGCTTCAGGCCGGGGCTGAACGACGGTTTTCCAAGGTCCGGAATGAAGTCGATTCGGTTCGATTCTCTGTGTGACGAAGCATGGAGCGCGAAGTTTCACTTCGCTTGCTTCGCCGAGTTTCACTCGGCGTCGGGGCGTCGGTCGGGAGTGAAACTCCCGGCATCAAGCGAAGTAAAACTTCGCGCTCCCAAAGACGAATGCGCTCGATGCCTAAAGCGCCAATTGCCCGCTTTCGAGCTCCAGCAGCCGCTTCTTGCGCCAGAGCCCCCCGCCATACCCGCACAGCGTCCCATCCGAGCGCACCACCCGGTGGCAGGGGATCAGGATCGCGATCCGGTTGTCCCCGTTGGCCTTCCCCACCGCCCGCTGAGCGTCCGGGCATCCGATATCCTTCGCCATCTGGCCGTAGCTCGTGGTCGTGCCGTAGGGGATTTCGAGCAGCCGCGCCCACGCTTTGACCTGAAACGGCGAACCCTTCACGTGGAGTGGAACGGAGAACTCCCGTAGCCGCCCTTTGAAGTACGCCGCGAGCTCGGCCTCGGTCTGCTGCAGGATCGGGTTCGTCCCCGGCGTGACCGCGCACCCAAAGAGCCGCCGCATCCGTTCGATCTGGGTGGGGAGCATTCGCCGGTCGACGAATTCGAGCAGAGCCAGGCCCTCGTCATCGGCGGCGGCGATCATCGAGCCGAGCGGGGTTTCGATCCAGGTGGCGGCCATGGGAGCTGAGGAAGGTAGAGGTGAAGTTGAGGAATTCTTGGGTGCCACGTACCTCGACTCTTCCTCCAATTCTCCGCCACCTTTCCTCCCGGCTTCCGCCGGTGTCACCCCAAACACCTTCGCAAACGCCTCGCGGAACCCGCTGTCGCTGTCGTAGCCATGCGCCATCGCCGCATCCACCGCGTCCTTCCCATCCCGAATTCCCTTGAACGCCATCCCCATCCTCCGCGCCCGATGATAGCCCTGAAAGGTCATCCCGAACTTGGTTTTGAAATACCGCCTCGCCCGCTCCGGCGTGATGCCGAACTGGGCCAATTCGCCATCCCGAAGCCGCCGCTGAGGGTCGCGCTCGATCGCTTCCAAAAGCGGGCGCAGCCACTCGGGCGCCGGGTCCCCCGCCTCCATCGGGCGGCACCGTTTGCAGGGCCGATAGCCCGCAAGCAGACCCTCCCGTGCGCTCGCGAAATACTCGACATTTTGGGCCAGCGGCGTCCGCGCCGGGCAGCCCGGCCGGCAGAGAACCCCGGTCGTCTTGACCGCGACAAAGAACACGCCAATGAACGACTCGTCCTTCTCGGCGATCGCCCGATACATGGTTTCCGGTTTGGGAAGGCTCATGAGCTTGAATCTATCCGGTGGCGCCTCGCTTCGGCAAGCGAAAAACCGACACCGATATTTCTCTCCATAATGGGCCATGCGTTGGTCGGGACGAAGGCAGAGCGGCAACATCGAGGACCGCCGCGGCATTTCCGCCAAGGGGGCGGCCGGCGGTTTGGGCGGACTGGGCATCCTTTTCGTGATCGCCTATGTTGTGCTGACCAAAGATACGTCGGTCTTGAGCAATCTGGGCACCCCTTCCCCCGCCAGCTCGCCGATCGACCCGGACCAGGAGAAGGCCTACCGCGAGTTCGTGGGGGTGACGTTGGCCGACACGGAAGAGGTTTGGCGCGAGCAGTTTCAGCGAGCCGGAAAACGCTATGAGGAGCCGAAAATGGTGCTGTTCTCCGGTTCGGTGGAATCGGCCTGCGGGTTTGCCAGCGCGGCGGTCGGCCCGTTCTACTGCGGCGAAGATCGCCAGGTCTATCTCGATATGGCGTTCTTCGACCAAATGAAAGCGCAACTTGGAGCCCGGGGCGACTTCGCCCAAGCCTACGTGATCGCCCATGAGGTCGGCCACCACATCCAAAACCTCTTGGGGACGCTCGACGAAGTTCACGCGCAGCGCCGCCGCCTGAGCGAGCGGGAGGCGAATAGGCTTTCGGTAAGGCTCGAGCTCCAGGCCGACTACTATGCGGGCGTGTGGGCGCATCACGCTCAAGGCATGGCTCAGATTGATCGGGCCGACGTCGAAGAAGGCATCGAAGCCGCCCAGGCGATCGGGGACGATACGCTGCAGAAAAAAGGCCAGGGCTATGTGGTGCCGGATGCGTTCACGCACGGTTCCAGCGAGCAGCGCGTCCGCTGGTTCATGAAGGGCTTCCAAAGCGGCAACTTTGCGGGCGGCGACACCTTCTCGGCCCGCAACCTCTGATCCCGCCCGCGCATACTAGGCTCTTGTGGCTTCGGAACCGATTCGCGAAAAGCCCGATCCTCGGGTTCTGATGGTCTGGGGTCTTTCTTCGGCCGTCTCTTTCGGCATTCTCTTTCTCATCGTGGCGCTGCCGACCCTGTTCATGTGGTTCTTGGGCCGGGGGCCTTCGTGGATTCTGGCCGTCACCTTTTCGCCGGTCGCCTTATGGCTGCTTTCCCTTCTCACGCTGAATCGCCAATGGAACAATTGGTGGTTCTGCGTGACCCCGGAAGCCCTTGAAATGAACCATGGGTGGATTTGGCAGCAGCGCCGGGTCGTCGCGCGCGATCGAATCCAGCACTTGGACATCAACTCGGGGCCGCTCGACCGCCGGTTCGGCTTGGTCCAAGTCGTCGTGCATACGGCGGGAACCACCGTGGGCATGATCCCCGGTCTCAAGCCGGAGCGGGCGGAGGCGCTTCGCGCCGAGCTGATGGAAGGCCGTGAAATCGCATGAGGCAGCTGCATCCCGCCACGATGCTCGTCGCGTTTCTTCCCAAGCTGAAGGATGCGTTCATGGCGCTAGTGCCGGCCCTGGCGGTGACGGCGGTGAGCGGCAAGCGCGACACCTCCGAGCTTATCGTCGCCGGCATCGGCATCCTTGGCGGATTCGGCGCCATCGCCACCTACCTGACCACGCGCTATTGGATTGAGGAAGCCCACCTCAAATGCAAATCGGGATGGCTTTTCCGGCGTGACCGCCAGATCCCGCTCGAACACATCCACAACGTGAATCTGAGGCAGAACTTGCTCGAGCGCGCGTTCCGAGTCGTCACCGTCGAGATCGAGACCGCGGCCGGCGCCGGACCCGAGCTCAAACTCCAAGTGGTCCGCGCCGACGAAGCCGAGAGCCTTCGGGGCGAACTGCTTTCGGCCCGATCGGGTCCGGCCGCCGAGGTTGCCAACCCCCAGTCGGAGCCAATTTACCGGGTTCCGTCGGCCGACCTATGGCTCGGCGCGATCACCGAGAATCATTTCGCGCATCTCTTGTTGGCGATCGTTCCGTTCTTCGGCGTCGGCACGATGGCCGCCATCCCCACGTTCGAAACCATCCATCGGGCCATCCCTGAGCCCCTGCTGATGCAGCTGGCCGTGCTGGCGGGCCTTCTCATGGCGTTGGCGGGGTGGGTGGCGGGCGCGGTGAGCTACGCGATGCGCTACGCCCGATTCCAAGTTCGGGCTGAACCGGGCGCTTATCGCATCGCTTATGGCTTGATGACCCGGGTCCAGCACTCGATTCGGGCCGCTCGCGTGGAGCATCTTGAAATCAGCTCGACCCTTTGGCAGACCTGGATTCGGCGGGTCGCGATTCATGTGGGCACGGCGGGCACCTTTGGCGAACAGGGCCTCACGGCTCCGATCGCTTTGATGCTGCCCGAAGCGCAGAGCTCATCC
>CAYONY010000027.1:0-1482 GCA_964405415.1 uncultured Fimbriimonadaceae bacterium
CCTTGCCGAAGCTTGTCGGAAGTGGTCCTTACAAAATCCTCCTTATGGATGTGCCCCGGACACGCGAGGATGGCTCGTGCCTCGTTTGTCCGGGTTGATCGTATCACGCCGCCACCTTTGGTGACGCAAACCCCAGCCCAACGGGCCACAATCCTATAGCCCAGGCCAACGGCCTGGGTCGGCATCGCCCCAACCCTGAAGAGCTTTGATCGGAACAGTTGAGGACGGATCCCGGAGGGATCGAAGACGGTAGCCCGGGGTCGATGAATGTTCGACCCCGGGTTCGCCGCCATCAACTTCCTGGACCCCGGACGGGGTCCCAGATTCCCGAAGTTGCATTTCTCAACCGGCCCTAAAGGGGCGGAAGTCAAAGGTCAATGCAAAACGAGGTTTGAACCCAAAACGCGGTAAAATGAACTTAGCCATGGCAAAGGTGAGCAAAACCAACCCCCATATCAAAACCGCCTCTGCCCGGAGAACGCTTGCGATTCGGGCGGTCGTCTCCAGCTCGGCCTGCGAAGGGATCAAACTGACCCCCAAAGACCTCAAAAATCCTTCAAAACCGAATAAATAAGAGCATCTAGCGGCATGTGAGCCCTGAAAACGGCCCCGATTCGCTTGACGAATCGCTCTCCGGCCGCATTAGGGATGTGCGGTCAATTCCCAGCCAAGCCCCCCCAACCCAATCCCTAGCCAATTCCCCACCGCGACAAACTGGGTAAGCAAAATGTGTCGTGATTGTGATGACTCGCCAGAAATCGCAACATCATTCGTTCGGCGAACGTACGATGGGCGACACAAAATGAATGGGATTGAAGGCGACCTCAAACTGGAAGCGAAGCGGAAAAATCCCCGTTACGCCCCGCCCTCAATAGCTATTCTAAATGTATGAAACCCGCCAAAAACACCATCTGCCTCTGGTACGACGGAACCGCTGAAGAGGCCGCCAACTTCTACGCCCGGACCTTCCCCAATTCCTCCGTCGACGAGATCACCCTTGCTCCCGCCGACTTCCCCTCCGGCAAAGAGGGCGACGTCATCGTCGTCTGGTTCACCGTCCTGGGCATCCCCTGCATTGGCCTGAATGGCGGACCCACCTTCCCGCAGACCGAAGCCTTCTCCTTCCAGGTCTCAACGAAGGACCAGGAAGAGACCGACCGCTATTGGAACGCCATCATCGAAAACGGCGGCGAAGCCAGCGTCTGCGGCTGGTGCAAAGACAAGTGGGGCGTCTCCTGGCAGATCACGCCGGTCGCCATGACCGAAGCGCTCACCGACCCCGACCGCGCCGCCGCCAAACGGGCCTTCGAAGCGATGATGGAGATGACGAAGCTCGATGTCGCCGCCATCGAAGCCGCCCGGCGGGGCTAGCCGTCCAATTCCCGGTCGTTCACAATACGGCAACACAAGGGAGGATCTCATGTCATCACGACTCGATTGGGGCGTCAGTTCGCTGTTCTTCACCGCCCTCGGCGCCACTCT
>CAYONY010000027.1:1492-22234 GCA_964405415.1 uncultured Fimbriimonadaceae bacterium
TCGTCCGCGCAATCCCTCAAACGCCCGCCGGTCCAACTCAACCCAACGGTCCGTCCTCAGATCGAAAAGATCACGACGCCGCTCGGCTACACCAAGAAGCGGCTTGCGGTCTCGGTAATCGATTTCGACCCGTTCGAAAATGGGGTCCCCACCGGAAGCCCAATGTCAGGATTTCAGCAGAGCGGCTTCGCCTGCGTTTGCTTTACGCCGGAGGACACTCCTCGCCTACCGGCCGACGTCGAGCCGAGCTTCACGTTCTATGCCAGGCAGTCAACCGACCCTTACCCATATGCCGAATCGGGAGTGACCGCCTTTCGAGGTCCCAGCACGTTCTACGAATACAAGAGCTCGACCCAACCGTGGCTGAACGGCTCGCGAATCGCGGTCACCTACAACCCGAGCGCACAACTGGCCACCGTCGACCTCGTGCAAACCTATGACCAGCTCTTTGCCGGAACCCCCTTTCCGGAAATGAGGCAGCGCCTAAAAGGACCCGGAGCCGGCGTTTTCGTGATGCATGCTGATTTCTACGACCACGATCGAAAGATCTGGTATTTCGCAGATGCGACGTTCCGGCTCTACGCCAGCTATTACATAGCCTCTAAGGAGTCATTGATGAGCGGCCTCCGGAAGTTGGCGGACCGCAATCAAGGGGGCGGCTAGTCGTTCAATCCGTCACGTCTCCGTGGTCGATCGGTTGGGAAAGCAGGCTACGAGGCCCCAATCCCTCTTCTTTTGCCCGCTCTCTGCGGAGATGGCAATGACCCTTCTCGCCAGGCTAGCGCCACCGAGCTTACTTCCCCGCGCGCTTCAGCTTGAACGTCTGCGTGCCCGCCGCCTTGCCCTTGCTGAAGCCCACCCAATCGCTCTCCAGCGCATCCGCCGAAAGAATCCGGATATGCGCCTCGTGAATGTGCATGTCCGTCGGCTTCATATTTGAGCCTTTGACGAATTCGAAGTCGAGCGACTTGCCGTCCTTGCCCGGCCGATACTTCATCGTGGGCTGGTTGCCCGCCGCGCAGTAATGGGTCATCATCAGGTTCGGCCCGTCCATGTGGTACACGCTCACCATCTCCATCGGCGTGCCCGGCATCTGAGTTTCGATCAGCGCCGTGCCCGCCCCCGTGAGCTTGAAAACGACCTTGTTCCCACCGTCCGCCGCCGCTTCCTCCCACGTGCCCACGAGCTTCTTGAGCATCTCGAAGGCCGCTTTGGGCGCTGGCCCTCCGCCCGCAAAGGCCGTGGCGGCAAGGGTCAAAATCAGTCCGGAAAGAAGACGTTTCATAACGAAACTTATACCCGGCTCTCACACCTTGCGAAAACTCGCCGATTGCAGCCCGAACCCCAGCCGCTCGTAAAACCCGTGCCGGAACGTGAACAGAAAAACAAACGCCCCCGGCTCCACTTCGCCGACCATCGCCAGCGCCTCCTCCATCATCTTTGACCCGATCCGCCGCCCCTGCCACTCGGGGCGAACCGCTACGTCCCAAACGCTGAACCAGCCCGGGGCGTCGCGCATGATCCGCAAAACGCCAACGGCCTCTCCCGAGGGAAGAGACGCCGTTACCCCGCCCCAGGTTTGGCTCAGCACCGGCTCGGCCACCGACTCCTTAAAGTTTTCCCGGCCAAACGCGGCGCCCGCCACCTCGATGAAACTCCGCGGGTCCGCTTTCTTTCGGGCCATCACCACCTCGGCCGGAAACGGCTGCGATTTCGCGATCTCCTCCGCGGGCGGCCCCGCGAACCGCAGCCGGTACCCGTTCGGGTCTTCCACGACATACTCCCGAACCCCCCAGGGCCGCTCGCCGATCTCCTCGACGATCTTGGCCCCTTTCGCCCGGTGCTCCTCATGAAGGATGTCTGCATCGTCCACCTTCACCCAAATGGACTGGCCCGCCGACCGCTCCGCCAACTCGTGGTGCTGGCTGAACATAATCGTCACCCCTCCCCGCGACGCCGACCCAAAGTTCGCCGGCTCGCCATACGTCCAGTCGATCCGGAAACCGAGCACGTCCCGGTAGTACGCCATCGTGGCCTCGAGATCCGCACAGGCGAAGATCGGAGTGGAACTGGTCATGGGCCGAGCATAACCTAGCGCCAAGCTGAGACGGCACGCCTCCTTTGAAGGAGGGGTGGGGGTGGATGGGCGCCATCCCCGCATCTTGACTGTCCAACGTACGAATGGGGGGACCGCACTCATCCCCCTTCCTCCGAGGAGGGGTATGCGAGAAATCCCGTCCTTCCCTTAGGCACACGGATTGGGAGGAAGGTTGCCGCAGTGCCAAACTCCAACCTATGTTCACCCCCTCCGAGCGAGAGGCGATCCGTACTGCGATCCTGAACAAAGCCAAGGTCGACCCCCGCCTCTCCGGCGGCGCGATCACCGGTTCGGCCAGCGTGGGCCATGAGGACGAGTGGTCCGATATCGACCTCGCGTTCGGTGTGCGGACCGGGACGTCCCTCGAGGAGGTCCTTGCGGACTTCACCGCCTTTATGGAGGCGTACGGGGTTGCGGACTGGTTCGACGTCCCCAGCGGCGCTTGGATCTACCGCGTGCACCTTCTCGAGAGCACCTTGCAGGTCGATCTCGCCTTCGTCCGCGAATCGGAATTCGGGGCCCGCGCCCCCACCTTTCGCCTCGAATTCGGCGACGCCGTCGTGCTGCCGCCCCCAGCCGCACCCCAAAAGGAGGACCTGATCGGCTACGCCTGGCTCTACGCGCTCCACGCCCGCTCAAGCCTCACCCGGGGGAAACTCTGGCAAGCCGAGTATTTCGTGAGCGCTCTTCGGAACCAGGTGTTGGCCCTGGCCTGCATCCGCCATGGACTGCCCCATCGCGATGGCCGGGGGTTCGACCGTCTTCCCCCTGGCGTCCTCAATCCCCTTCGCGGTTCCTTTGCCGGGCGACTCGAAGCCGAGGCGATCCATCCGGCATTTCAGTCCGTGACCCGGGCCTTTCTCATCGAAGCCGGACACGCCGATGCCGGACTCGCCCGCCGCCTCCAGACGCCGCTCCGAGAGATGGCCCAATGGCCACCGACACTTCTGACCAACGATTAGAGCCAACGGATTGCCCAAAGCGTGTAGACGGGTGTATAGTCATGGGATCCGATGACGACCGCACTCCTGCTCGCGCTTGCCGGCGCCGCCTTCGGAACCGTAAGCCCCCTTGGCCCCCAAGGCCATCTCGCGACGCCGAAGTCCGGCAAGGGCCCGGGCGTCTTGGTCCTGCATCCCTGGTGGGGGCTCAACGCCGACGTCAAGGCGTTCTGCGACCGTTTGGCCAGGGAAGGCTTCGTCGCTTTCGCGCCGGACCTTTTCCACGGCAAAGTGGCGACGACGATCCCCGAGGCCGAGGCGTTGGTGAAGGCCCACGAGAAGGAGTACGCCAAAGTCCAGGCCGAGGTCGCGGCGGCGTCCAAGTACCTTTCGGCCCGGGCGGTGCGTCCCTCGGTCGCGGTCGTCGGCTTCTCCTTCGGCGCCTACTACGCGCTCCACCTTTCGAACGCCGACCCCGACCGGATCTCCAAATGCATCGTCTTCTACGGCACCGGGCAGGAGGACTTCTCCAAGTCCAAGGCCGCCTACCTGGGCCACTTCGCGGAAATGGACTCCTTTGAACCCAAGGAGGCCGTCGAGAGCCTGGGCAAGCTACTCAAAGACGCCAGCCGGCCGGCTATCTTCTACACCTATCCGGGCACCGGGCATTGGTTCTTCGAGCCCAGCCGCCCCGACGCCTACAACCCTGACGCCGCCGACCTGGCTTGGCGACGCAGCCTCGAATTCCTGAAAGGATGACCCCATGAACGTCAAAGCCGCCCTCAAAGAGCAGTTTCACGCCGCCCTTGCCATGCTCGCCGATTGCATCCAACGGTGCCCGGACGACCTTTGGAACAATCCCAATCCGGCCCATGACGACGAAGACCGGATCATCTATCGGCCATTCTGGCGGATCGGGTTCCATGGACTCTTCTTCACCCACCTGTACATGGGGCAATCGGTCAGCGACTTTCAACCGTGGCCGGCCCGGCCCGGCCGGTTCGAGGGTATGTGGGGCCCAGAATGGGATCGGGAGCCTTTCGAGTTTCCGGAGGATATCGAGCCGCTATCCAAGCCCGACATGCTCGCGTACCTGGCGTATGTGGACGGCCTTGTGGATTCCAATTTCGACAGCCTCGATCTGGATGCGCCCGAGTCCGGCGTGCCGTGGTACAAAAACTTCCCCAAACTCAACCACGAGCTGCTGACCCTGCGCCACCTGCAAGGCCACATCGGGCAGCTTTCCGAGCTCCTCATGGCCCGCGATATCGCCACCGATTGGGTGAGCCGCGCCGCGAATTGGCAGCGAAGCTAACTCACGAGCCGGCCAGCCACGCTTTCCATTCCCGAAGCAGCTCGCTCTCCGTCGTCCCCAAAACCTGAAGCGCCTCGGCGTTCGTCGTTGCCGACAAGAGCCGAACCACCCTCGGGCGGCCAAACCGCGTTTCGACGAACCGAACCAGAGACCCCGCCAGCGCGTAGCGGCTCGGTCCCGCCCAAATCGTCTCCAGCGAATTCGGAAACGAGGACGACGTCAAGAGCGCCTTGGCCCGACCGGCGTGTTGCGTCGACTCCTGGCCGGAAACGAAGGTCGCCAGGCCCTCGACGAACCACGCCATCGGATCCAATCCATCCAAATCCCGCGTCGGGTTGAACTGGGCATGGTAGGCATGCACAAGCTCGTGGGCCACCAGCCGCGACATCGCCCCCGCATCGTTTGGATCATGCTCGTGGGCTTCGGCCTTCCACACGCGGGGAGAAAGGAAGTAGACCCGATCTGCGCCCGCCGCGCCCACCATCCACGGCTGAGTCGCCGGCATGCCCCACGCTTTGGCCAATGCCCGATCGAACGCGGCTCGGCTCGAGCAGATCTGGATCGTGAGCGTTTTTCGAAAGCCTTTGCCGAAAAAGGCGGCGATGCGGCGCTCGGCCTCCTCCGCCATCCGAACATACGTCTTGGCGACCTCCTGATCTTCCGGCTCCGCTTCGACCCGGACCCGTGGCGCCGAAAGGGCTTCGGCGGGCGGGGTCTGGCCAAAGGCGCATGTCGCCGCCAATCCGACAAGGACGAGTCCTGCTTTCATATGCGGAGTCGTACGAGAGGTTCGGCCGCAAGTTGCGCCCGCCCGCCGAAGGTCCCGCGCGTCATCCGAGCATCCGATCGACCGCCGCATCGCAGTGCACCTGGGCGGTGTCGATCAATGGGATTGGAATGTCGGAAGCTTCGCGCAGAATCAGAGGAAGCTCCGTGCCCCCCAAGATCACGGCCTCAACCTGGTCTCGCTCGACCAACCGACGGATCACCTCGGCGAGCCCCTGCCGCGTTTCCTCCAGAAACACCCCCACGAACAGCTCATCGAAATACTTCTGATTCACGTACCCACGGTCTGCCTCGTCCGGAATCGCCAGCTCGATTCCGTCCCGGTCAAAAACTTCCGGATAGAAACGGCCCTCCATGGTCAGCTTCGTTCCCAAAAGGCCGACCCGACGATAGCCCGCGGCTTGCGTCGCGGCAACCGTGGCCTCGACGATGCTGAGCAAAGGCAGCGGACTGATCGGCTCCAAGAGGTCGAAGGCGATATGGGGCGTGTTGGCCGCGATCAGGCCAAATTCCGCCCCTGCCCGCGCCAAGGGCTCAAATTGTTTGGAGAGCCAAGCCGCCAGCCCCGCCCAATCGTGGCTCTCCATAAACGGCATCAGCTCGCGAAAGTTGACGCTGTGGATCAGCATCGGCGGGTTGCCCGCATCCGGGCGGCGGCGAGCGTGCGCCTCCAGCAGGAGGCGGTAATAGTCGATCGTCGATTCGGGACCGGTGCCGCCAAGAATGCCGAGCGTTTTCACATCGAGTTTCCTCTGCGCCAAGCGCGCAAGCTGAACCATTCCCGACGAAAGGTACCTTCCTTAGGGAAGGGATGAAAAGCCGATTCGCGCGATGGACGGCGGCTGTTTTGGCGAGCGTCGGGCTGATCTTGGCGGCCTATTGGTTCACTTGGAACCGGGGAGCCGCCGAATTCGAAGCGCAGCTTCGCCTGGCTCGAAAGGAGGGCCTGCCGACAACGGCGGCCGAATTCGCGTCGGCGATTACACCCGCCAAGCCCGAGGAAAACGCCGCGCCCATTTACAAAAAGCTCAAGCTGCGTTACGACTCCTCCAAAGAGAACCCGAGCAACTTGGCGGACCGAATCACCTATGCCGGCGATCCCGCCGCCCTTGCCGCCGCCCACCTGCTTTTGAACAAGTACGGCCATGATCTTGCCGAAGTCGAACGAGCCGGAAAGCTCCCCCGCTGCTGGTTCGACCGCGACTGGACTCTTGGCTATGCAGTGCTCTTTCCCGAGTTCTCCGAGATGCGAACAGTCGGCAACCTCTTTCTACTCCGGGGAACGATAGCGGTCCACGAGGGACGATTCGACGATGCCTTGGCCGATGTCCGTCGCTGCTATCCCCTGGCTCGGCACATCCAGGAAGATCCGGTCATGATCGGCCGGCTGGTCGGCGAGGCCATCCTCAACAACGCGATCCGGAGACTTGCGGCCTGGTCGTTTCGCTATCGCAATCGCCTCGAATTCTTGACCGAAATGAGAAGGGCGATCGGCCGGCATGTGCGGCCCAATCCACGCGAGGAGGTTCGAGGAGAGCTTTACAGTCTTTTGAGCGCCATCGAAATGACGCGAACCCCCAAGGGTCGTGAAGCCTTCGGGCTCAAACCGGACGACATCCCGGCTTCCGAGACGTTCGCCCCCTATTTCGTCAGCCAGAACCACGCCCGGGCCGCACTTGTGAAGACAATGCGCGATTACTGGGCGGCGCTGGACCTCCCTCAGAGCGAACGTCGCAAAAGGATTGAGGCGGCGCTGGGAGCCCGAGACAACGCGCTCTTGGCCTTTCCGATCGTCGGCAACACGTTTTCGGCGCTGAGTGGGGGGCCCGACCCTTCGCTCGATCGAGAATTCCGATGGGAAGCGAGCCGCCTGATGCACCTTGCCCTGCATCGAGCGCTCAGCGCCCCGTCGATTCCCAAGACCCTCTCCTTGCCCGATCTGAAGAGTCCGTTCGATGGGAATCCTCTCCGGTACGCCTTCGACGGCAAGCAAATCGTCATCGAGGTCCCCGGGAGCAATGCCAGCGGCAACGAACAGCGCCTTTGGCTCCCGCCGAATTCCTACCTTAAGAAAGGGTCGCCCTAAAGCCCCCCGCGGAGCCGACGCCCGAGCCCTTCCAGCCATACCTGCCAAGCGGGCCGCGCCGGCTCCGTAATCGAGACCACCACCCATTGGCTCCGCTCCGCTTCCGGAATCGCTTTTCGTGCATCGGGCGGAAGCGTGCGGTCGCCCCGGATCAATCGAATCTGCAGCGAGCCGGCCGAAAGATCGCAAAACGGGCCGCCCCCCATCTTGCCGTCCTCATTGAAAGGCGACATGTGCAATGTGCCTCGGGTTCGCATCTCCCGGGTCAACCGCTTGAGGGCCGCGTGATAATCCATCCGGATCACATAGTCGCGCATCTCCGAAACCGGGCGTCCGCCCGCCCCGAACGACGTTCCGCCGGGAATCGGCCGCAGGCCGCGCAGCATCGGCAGATCGCTCCCCGTTCCGGCCCAAAAATAGGCGGCCCCAAGCACAAGAACGGCCACGATCGCCAGCGAAAACGCCGTCCATCCGAGCGCCCTCCTGATTCGCGAGCTCCGTCCGCCCATCCCGGCCGCAAGGCTACCATTTTCGCCGGTTTCGAGCGATCGCCAAGCACCCCAAACTCAATGCGGCCAGGCTTGCCGGTTCCGGAACTGGGTCGAACGCCATCGCCGTCGTATCCCGGTGGGGGCCTGCGCTGACGAACGTGGTCACCGCGGTGCTCGTGGAAACGGTCAGGAAATCGCGGTGGAACCAGGTCATCGCATACAGCGTCCCGCCCGCATCGAAATCGATGTCGCTGACGAAGCTGAACGCGTCGCTGATCGCCATCGGCCCCACCAGCAGCGCCGAAGTGGTGGAAAACGGCACCCGGAGCAGCCGGTCGGTATTCAGCCCGACATTGGCGCTCAGATAGATATCGCCGCTGCCCGGCTGATAGGCGACGCCGGTGACGGTGGGCGAGCCCGATCCCGGCAAGGTGATCGTAGCCGCATAGGTGACGCTGTTCGACCCGAGGTCATAGAAAAACAGCTCGCTCGAGGCGTTCGAAAAGCCCCACAAGCCGCCGACCCCATAATCCAGGTCGCCGATCTGGGTGCGCCCGGTCGGGCCGACCGGGATGTTCGGCCCCGTCACGTCCCACAGGTTGCCGTTCGCATCGGCCGAAATCAGGACCCCGGAGGGGGTGCGCGCGAGGCTGTCCGAAAGGAACCCGGTCGAGCCGAGCGGGACTTCGGCGTTCGTCGGCACGTTCACCCGATGCTTGGTCGTGTTCGTATTGAGCACCCAGGCAAAAGGGGCCGAAGGGGCAGCTGCCGCCATCGCCAAAACAGCGAGGAGCCCAAAAGGACGTCTCATCGCTTCACCTTAACCTAGTTTTTGCCGAATGCCCCGCTTGCGATCGTCGAACCTGTATTTCCGCCGGGCCTGTCCGCCCTAATTCGGACGTGAATCCCATGACGTCAAAAACGGCGCGGTCCGCCGACCCGAGCGAAAAACTACCATGGAAGGGTGAATCGATCTTGCGCGGCCGCGCTCATTTTAGGGGCCTCGGCGCTCGCGCCCTCCGTGGTGTTCGTCCAACAGTCTCCCGCCCCCAACGGTGGGACCCTGCGTTGGTCCAAGCTATGGATCGACCCGAGCGGCCAAGGCAACGACCTCGACACCGACGCCATCTGCTACGAGGACTTCGTCTTGGCCAACGACAGCACGATTGACCACATCGAATGGTGGGGCGACCACAATCCGAACCTCGGCTTCCAGATCGAGTTCTGGCGGCAAGATCCGGGCACGATCGCCTATCAGCCGCTTGCCGTCTTTCGCGGTTCGGGCGCGCAACCCGAAGCGGCTTGGGTGACGACGTCCTATGGGTATGCCTCGGACCCAACCGGCACGCTCCACTTCTCCCTCGACCTGCCGTCGCCGGTCGCCCTCGCTCGGAACGATGCCGGCAATCCCCGCTGGTTCATCGCGATCATTGGACTCACGAACGATGCGCCCAAGATCTGGATGTGGGCCCAGGGCCTCGGGGGGTCGAACCGTACCTTCCAATGGACGCGAGCCGATGCGAACAACTTCCGCGTTCTCGGCGAAGGTCGGGCCATGGTCCTTTCCGGCACCGCTTCGGTCCCCGAGCCGGCAGGGGCGAGCATCCTTCTCCTTGGAATCTGGGGCATTCGAGCCCGCCGCAGACGACGAACGGCCTAGCCCATGACGAGGGCTTCTCCATAATCGGCCCCATGGTCGAAAACACCTGTCCCATCCTTCGCGTTGAGAACCTTGACCGGAGTCTCGACTACTACCTCCGCGTCCTGGGCTTCAAAGTCAACTGGCAAGATGCCGATTCGGCCGGGATCTCCCGCGATAACGGCCACCTCATGCTGATCCTCCAATGCCAAGGCGCACCGGGAACGTACGTTTGGATGGGTGTTCAGGATGTGCGCGCCTTTCGCGAAGAGGTGGCCGCCCGCGGCGCCAAGATACGCCATGAGCCGCAAAACTACCCGTGGGCGCTCGAGATGAAGATCGAGGACCCGGATGGCCATGTGCTGCGCGTCGGCTCGAACCCGATCGAAGGGCAGCCCTTCGACGACTTCACGCTCTAAGCGGCTCAGGGCAATTCGTGGCGTACGCGGTACGCCGCGCGAAACGTCCCCGAAAGCCGGGTCTTCCCGCCGTCGGGCAGTTCCAGCCGTAGTCGGCCCGGCAAGAAGCCGCCCTGAAGTTGGCCGAATTCAATCCGCGCGCGAATCCGGTCGCGATAGGTCACCATCTGCGCGTCACGGCCCGGCGTCTGAGTGATGACGTCGATGCGGGTGATCCCCCTTGCGAAACGGGGAGATCGGCCGTCCAGCGTCTTCTGCCGGCGGTCGTCGGGGGAATCGTCGGGATAGGGCATCCAGTCGATCGTCGTCCCGTCGAGCCGCCGGTCCCAATCGGCTTGAATGCGGATCGTGATCTCGCGGTAGTCGCCAAAACCTTTGCGGTCTTTGAGTCGAAACTTGTAGGGCCGAATCCGGTCTTCACCAACGCCGCTCA
Organism: uncultured Fimbriimonadaceae bacterium; assembly: GCA_964405415.1. Classification (GTDB taxonomy): domain Bacteria; phylum Armatimonadota; class Fimbriimonadia; order Fimbriimonadales; family Fimbriimonadaceae; genus CAYONY01. The sequence goes on from CAYONY010000027.1 coordinate 11,701, forward strand.
GTCGCATCGAGCTCATCCCATCGGCATCCATGTGAGCTTCGGTGAGGTGAAAAGGCTGCCCCGCCAGACGCCCCGAGACCCCCGCATCGCCCGTCCCCGACGCCAAAGCCAGCCCCGCCAACACCGCCAAAACACCCATTTCACCAAGAATTGTCGGAAGACTTCAACCTCCGCACCGCCTGTCCGAATTGCCAGACCGCAAGAATCTCAGTGGATTGGGAACCAAAGTCATTGAAAAACCCTTACTTCTTTCCATGCTTCACGCCGTTATCGCCCTGGCTTTGGGATGGGGAACGGGGGGCCTTGCCCCCGCGAAGGTTGCGCTCATCGGCCCCTATTTCACGGTCGACGCCAAGATCAATGGCCAGGCCGCTCGGCTGACCGTCGACACCGGCGCCGGCATGAACGTGCTCACCCCCAAAGCGGCTGATCGGCTGGGACTTAAGGGCGGCGTGCCGGTGACCGCGCGCGGCGTCGGCAGCGAGGGCGTCCCCGCCCGCATCGTCACGCTTGAATCCTTCGTGGTCGAAGGTACGCCCAACGCCAAACCCCAGGCGGTCGTGATTCCCCTTCCCGAGATTCTCCAGACCGACGGACTGGTCGGCCATGGCTTCCTCAGTGCGTACATCGCGCGATTCGACTATGCGGGGGGCCAACTGGATTTCATCGCTCCGGGTGAGTTTCGGCCCCCGGCTGGGCTCGTCGAAACCCCGCTTCGCGTTCGGGGCAACATTCCCGAGATCCAAATGACGATCGAAGGCGTGGAAGGCTGGGTAAAGCTGGATACCGGCGCCAACGAGAACCTCGCCCTTTTCAAATCCTTCATCGATGCCCAGAAGCTCCGCGAAAAGCTCCCGAACATCCGTCCCTCCTTCGGGGGGCGAGACGTGGGTGGCGCCGCGCCTGCCGATCAAACGACTCTGCGCGGCATGAGGCTGGCCGGATTCGATCTGCCGCCCATGACGGTTTCCCTTTCCAAGCAAACCGCCGGCGCCTTTGCCGATGCCGGGGCGATCGCCAACCTGGGGGCCGGCATCCTGCGCCGCTTTGTGTTCGTTCTCGACTACCGGGCCGGCAAAGCCTATTTTCAGAAAAGCCGCCTATTCGACGAGCCCGAACGGCGCGACCGTTTCGGCGCCTTCCTGGACTTTGATGCCTCGGGCCACCGGGTCCTTGCCGTCCGCGAAGGCTCGCCGGCCGCCGCGCTCAAAATCTCCCCCGGCGACCGCCTCCTAGCGATGAACGGCCGCCCCGTCGATTCGGAGCCGGCCTTGGCGATATGGGAGAAGCTTCGTCAGCCGGCCGGAACCAAAGTCTCCCTCCGCCTCCGATCCGCGGGCGGCGAAGAGCGAACGGTGGAAGCCGTCCTCGCCGACTTCTAAGTTGGCGCGGTTTCCTATGGCAAACCCCAAGGGTCCCGGATTGGGTAGAACGCCCATGTTAAGAACCCATGGGACTTTGGAGCATCGTCACGTTTCGCGGGTTTCGACCGGGACCGCGAATGCTGGGCATGGGGCTGGTGGGCGGTTTTTTCGGCGCCGCCAGCTATGTCGCGTTCCTTTCCAATGCGGCCAGCTATATGTCCGACGATCCCAAGGCGTGCATCAACTGCCACATCATGACGCCGATGTATGCCTCATGGCGGCACTCCAGCCACGCCCGGGTCGCCACGTGCAACGATTGCCACGTCCCCCAAGACAGCGTCGTTCGGAAGTACTACTTCAAGGCCAATGATGGACTCCGGCACTCCTACCTCTTCACCACCCGCCAAGAGCGCCAGGTGATCGAGGCGATTCCCGAATCGAAAGCGGTGATCCAAAAGAACTGCATCCGGTGCCACGAGCCGATGCTGCAGCAAGCCACGACCCCGCTCGGGCATACGCTCGACCGTTCGTGCATCGCCTGCCACCGCGAAGTTCCCCATGGGCGAGAACATTCGCTGAGCGCGACGCCGAATGCGGCCGTCCCCCCGCTCGAACCGGTCACCCCCTCGTGGATGCGAGATCAAAAGCATGAGCAGTGAAACCAAACCTCGGGGCTCCTTTTGGAGCTGGATCGTCATGGGCCTGGCCGCCGTCGGCATCTTCGTGCTCGGGCTGCTCGCGTCTTCCATCACCGAACGGCGCGCCGAATCGGTCCAGGCGCGCGTGCAGTTCATGAAGCCGATCGACGAATGGGAGAGCGACAACCAAGTTTGGGGCATCAGCTTCCCGCGCGAGTTTGACTCCTGGGAATCCACCAAGCGCATGGCGGAACTTACGAAATACGGCGGCTCGGCCGCTCGCGACCATCTGGCCGAGAACCCCCAAATGGTCCTGCTCTGGGCGGGCTATCCGTTCGCCAAAGGCTACAACGCGCCGCGCGGCCATATGTGGGCGGTGAACGACGTGAACAACACGTTGCGCCGCAATGCCACCACCCCCGCCACCTGCTACAGCTGCAAAAGCCCCGACGTGCCGCGGCTGATGGCGCAAGACGGCATCGCCAAGTTCTATTCCCAAAAGTTCGATCATTACGGGCTCGATGTGAAGAACCCGATCGGCTGCGCCGATTGCCACGATAACAAAACTATGGCCCTGCGGATCAGCCGCCCCGCCCTCAAGGAAGCTTTCGAGCGGCAGGGCAAGGACGTGACGAAAGCCACCCACCAGGAGATGCGCTCGCTCGTCTGCGCCCAATGCCACGTCGAGTACTACTTCAAAGGCAAAAAGGAGAAGTACCTGACCTTTCCCTGGGACTACGGAATGTCCGCCGACCGCATCGAGGAGTACTACGAAAAGCACCCCCACGACGATTGGACCCACGCCGTCTCCGGCGCCAAGATGCTGAAAATGCAGCATCCGGATTACGAGGTCTACTCGATGGGCATCCACGCCTTTCGCGGGGTGAGCTGCGCCGATTGCCACATGCCCTACAAAACCGAAGGCGGGATCAAATTCACCGACCACCAGATCCGCAGCCCCTTGGAAAATGTCGCCAATTCGTGCGGGGTCTGCCACCGCTGGGGCGAAAAAGACATCCGTTCGCGGGTCGAAACGATTCAGGACAAATCCCGCGAAATGCTCAAACGGGCCGAAGAGGCCTGCACGCGCCTCCACTTGGAAATCGCCGATGCGGTGCGTTTAGGGGCAACGGATGCCGAGCTCGAATCGGCGCGCAAGCTCGTCCGCCGAGCCCAAATGTATTGGGACTACGCGGGGGCGAACAACGGCATGGGTTTCCACGCGCCGCAAGAGGTGGCAAGAGTGCTGAACAAGTCGCTCGATCTGGCCACCGAGGGCCGCATTGCGGTGGCCGCGCTGCGCGCGGCCAAAGGGGCGGTCCAGCCGGTGGGCAAACCCGATCTCGCCACCAAGGAAGCGGCCCAAGCCTATATCAAGCCGTTCGTCGAACGGCAAAAGGCAGCCGATGCGAAAAAGGCGGCCGAAGCCGAGAAAATCGCGGCCCCCAAACCCTAACGAATCGCTCGAAGTTTTCCGACGATTGGGGCATGAGTTTCGATCGTGCCGTCGCCGGAGGGCCCGATCTGAAGGGAGTGGAGGGGTTTCTCCTCAGCTTGCCGGACGTGCTGGATGCTTCGGTGTGGATTTCAAATGGGCGCCTGATGGCGCATGTCACCGTCCCGCAAGGGGCCTCGGTCGTGCCCAACACGTTCCGAGCCGCCTGCCTGAGGGAACTTGGGGTGCACCTGACCCCCGAAGAGGTCTACCTGATCGTCGACCACGAGCTCGTGGCCTAACTACTCGGCCTCGTCCTCTTCGTCTTCGATCTCGCCATCCGGCGACTCTTCAAGATCGACCTTCGAAGTGGGCGCCACTTCGGGCTCCAGCGTCACCGAGGCGATGTTTTTCACCTTGCGGTTCGGGCAGTTGTTGCATACGAATTCGACGCTGACCGCGGCCAGCCAATCGGGCACTTTGTCGAGCGTTTTCCCGCAGGAACAGGTCACCATTTAGCTCTCTTCTCCTTCTGGCGCGTCCGTGGTCTCCATAACTTCGTGATAATGCTGGATGGTCTGGCGGTGGCTCAGCCATCCGTTGACCAACATCAGAATCGACCCGCCGAAATAAATCCAGGCCAATCCGCCTTCGCGCCGCTGGCCGGGATCGCGAATCGCTTCCGGACCCGCCAAGAGGGGAAGCCCCGCAATGCCGATCAGGAAGAGGATGCCGCCGATCCAAAAGTAAGTGTTCTTGTACCAGGCCGGCCGGGGAAGCTTCTTCTCGCGCACGAAGGCGAATTGTACCTGGAGAGAGGCATGGAGGTGGAGGTTTCGGAAGCCCCTCCCTTGTTTTTGCGAAGCGAAAATGAGGGAGGGGTTGGGGGAGGGAGATCCGGACGTCCCTCTCCCCATTACGGAGAGAGCCGGTGATCGACGAGAACAGGGGTGGGGGGGCCAGGCGCCGCTCAAAAACCTAACACCGAAGATCGAGCCGCTGGCCCTTGCCTTCGTCCACGTTCGCCTGTTCCTCCACCAAGTGCTGGTTCGCCTCGATGGCCTTCTGCAAGGCTCGCAAAGCCGCCAGCCGCCCATTGGTCTCGGCTACCGGCGGCGCCGGGCTGACGGATGGAGTCGTCGGCATAACGTTCATCTCTACGTATCCTCGGCAAAATACGGGGACTTTGAAGCCGAGCCCCGTGAGAACGTTATTCCACGCTTACTTTTGCGGCATACTGGGCCCGATCTCCGCCGTTAGGCGGGATGTGTATAGGTTTGGTGCTAGGGATGAAATTTGTACTGCTCACCGACGAGCAAGAGTTGATCGATGCCGCGCGGGCCGGCTTCCATCCGTCCGATACCTTCGTGGCCTTCGAGGACGTCGACAAAGCGCTCGACGCCTGCGAAGGGGCCGATTTGTTCTTTGTCGACCTTCTGGCGACCCTCGAAGAGCCCAACAAAATCGCCGGCTATGAGAAGTTCGCCGAGAAAAAAATGGAGCACGAAACCGCCAAAGATGTGCCCCTCGTCCTTATCGCCGCGCCCGACGATTACGAGCTCGACTTCATGGCCGGCTGGCCCGATTTCGTCTTTGCCCACATCCGCCGCCCCGTCACCGAAAAGATCTTCCGCCGCGCCTCGACGTGGGTCTGATCCCCCTCGCCTTATTCACGAAGTGAAAGGGGTGAGGGGGCAGGGGGTGAGGGTTCTCTATCCGCCGATCGGCACGATCCGCTTCACAAACGGCAACGCCGCCAGCTTGCCCAGCGACGCCCGATCGCACGATCCGAAGGCCACTTTCAGCGCCGCCGAAGGTTGCAGCTCTTTCAGTCCCGCTTCTTTCAACGGCGTCTCATGGTCCGCTTTCCATTCGACCACCCAGACCTGGACCGCCAGCGTCGCCTCTTTTGACTCACGAAGCGAGGCATCCACCTTGGTGATCAAGTGGTACCGCAATGTCTGATCCGGAGTAAGGGTCTTCAGCATCTGGACCTCAAGCGTATCGTTAAGGCCGACGTAGAGCGCTTCGACTTCTCGATCCGAGAGCTCGTCGAATCCCTTCTTTTTCCCGCCTCCCGGTTCCGGCACAAAGAACTTGCCGTCGGCGGGGTCGAACGTGAGCCGAGTGGTTCCCGCCAACATCAGCTTGATGTAATCCGGATCGCTCGAACGGATCTTGAGCCGGCGCACTGGAAGCGAGGAAGCCGGAACGCCCGCCGCGCCCGCCGGACTCGTGATCCCCGGACGGATCGCGCCCGGAGGCGGCAGCGCGCCCCCACCTCCGCCCACTCCGCCGCCACCGAAGCCTCCGCCCGACCGCCCGCCGCCCGGACCTCCGGACGCCCCGAGAGCCATCGTCCGTTTGGCGAAGCTCACATTGGCATCGCGCGTGACGCCGGCGCCCTCATAGCTCACCCCATCCGCCATCTCCACCGGCACCGCCACCGTGATCTGCTTCCCGCCGAGGTTCACGACCCGCCTCTCCACCGCCACAAACGACGTGTACTGGGTCATCAGCCCGAACCGCAGCCCCAATTGGGTCACCGCATTCTCGGTCTGCTTGTTGCGATCGATCCTGGGGTCGGCCGGAGCATTGCGCGACATCGCCATCCAATTGGACCGCATCACGTCGTCGATCATCTCCCGCGCCCAGAGCGTTGCGATCGCCGAGCCTCGGCTTCCGAACGCCGCCTGAAGGTTCGCCGGTTCGGTTCGCGTCACCTCCGGGTCCTGCGAAGCCTGAAGCCCCTCGCCGCGCAAATCCTCAATCAGGTTCTGCACCATCGGCCCATCAGGCAGGTTCAACGGAACCTCCTTGCGCCAAGGCGTGTCGCCCAAGATGCCCGTGAGCACAATCTTGCCCTTGCCGGGGCTCGTGTAACGCCCCTTCAAAATCACCGGCTTCTCGCTGTAAACATCGGGGATCGCCGCCGGCAGCACGTCCGCCACCGCCACCCCCTCGAACTTCGCCTCGATCTGCGTCAAAACCGGCGTCTGCGTCCGGCGGACGAACCGGGCCACCGCCGCGTCCGTCTCCGCCGCCAGCGTCACGATCTCCGAGTCGCCCCGGCCCTCCAGGCTCATCGCATCAATGAGGAAGCGGTTGACCGAGTTACCGATCCCGAACGTGAACATCCTCGCCGTCCCGCGATACTTCTGAATCGCGGCGAGCACATTGAACTCGTCCCCGATAAAGCCGTCCGTGTTGAACAGCACCAAGCGCACCCGCTTGGGATCGGGCTTGGGCTGCAGCGCCGCGTTCACCGCATGGAAAAGCTGGGTGCCGCCGTTGGCCTGGAGCCCCGCCAAATAGCGCAGCGCCTCCGCCCGGTTGGCGTCATTGGCCGGCCTGGGCTCCCCCCAAAGCGGCGCCACGTTGTTCGCAAAGCCCATCACGTTGAACGTGTCCCCATGGCGCAGCGCCGCGATCATCTTGCGCGTCAGCTCTTTCGATTTTTCGATCGGAAAGCCGCTTTGGCTGCCGCTCTGGTCCACCACGAAAATCACTTCGCGCGGGGCGATCTGGTCGGGCGTCGGCGCTTTCGGCGGCATCAGAATCAGTGTGAAAAAGCCGCCGTTCTTGGCGTCGGCGTAGGTAAGCAGCGCGCTCTGCACCGTGTTCGAAGCCACCCCGTAGCGCAGGATGAAATCCCGATTGGGGATCTCGTCCTTTTTCGCCAAGGTCACCGTCGCCGTGCTCGAGCCTTTGCCCTGGATCTTCACCTCGTGCAGCTCCGAATCCACGCTCGTGATCGGCGCGCCCGCATCGATGCGGACCCGAAGATCGATCGTCGCGCCCGTGCGCGTGCCTTTGGGGGTGATCGGCGGCGCGATCTTGCCCGGGTCGGGCGCATTGCCCAAAAACCGGGGCCCCACCACCATCGGATAGCTGAATTCGAACCGGTCCTCCTCAAATTTGAGCAGCTGGACATAGCTGATCTCGATCTCCACCTTCGTCCCCGGCATCACGTTTGCCAGCGACTGGGTGAAGAGGTTGGGCCGCTCTTGGTCCAAAAGCGCCGCCGCCTGGCCCGCGTTCTTGGCCGCCTCATAGACCCTTCGCGCCTCCTCGCGGCGTTTGATCTCGCCCAGCACCAGCCGGTCGCCCAGCCGCATGTTCATCCGGTCCACCGCCGCATCGGCGGGCAGCGGAAACGTGTAAACCGCCTCGATCGGCGTTTTGGAAGGGTTGGAAAACGTCTGTTTGACCGTGACGCGGGCGCCAAAGCCGGCGATCTCCGCCTCGACCTTGGTGCCCTCCAGCGGGCAAAGCCCCAACATCTTGCCGTCCTTGTCGACGATCTGAAGGCAGCCCGCTTCAACGTCCGGCGGGTTCGGCGCGAGGGCCGGTTTTTGAAAGGCGGGCGCGAGCGCCAGCCCGATCAGCATGGTGTGGAGCATAGGTTTCCTCCCCAAGTGGAATTGCGTGCTCATCTCTTAGATGGGTGAAGCTAGGGAGGGGTTACGTTCAATTGCAGTGCCCGTCGAAATCTGCAGATTGACCACAGAAGGCTTGACAGAGCTTTCCAGGGGGGGGGGGCATAATAGGCTCGGAGGCTTAGAATGCGAAACTTCCAGTTGTCGCTCCTCTTCGTTGGGAGCCTAATTCTGGCTGGGCTCGCTACCTTTTCGACGATCTCCATGGCCGACGAGGGATCTTGCAGCGTCAGAGGCAACCCCGGCTCTTATTATTGCGCCGGCTCTTGCCCTGCCGAACAACATTGCCATGACAATGATCCCGTTCCGGGATTCATCTGTATTTGCGCGGGACCGGGATAGAAAGTCGGCGGCAACTTCTTACTGCAAACCGTCTCAAGGGCTCACGTAGCTTTCTCGGGAGCCCTTGAGGAAAAGTGAGATTGCAATGACTGTCCTACTATCAGTCACGTTCCTTGCCCTCGCAGGCTCGCCGATGGAGTTCTCTGGGCGGCTTGCGACTGTTTTTGACGAGCTCAAGACCGGCGGCTACCTCCCTGACGAATGCACCCTCTCGAAGGAATTGCGTAATGCGCCAATTTACTTGAGAATTGACCCCAAGCAAGCGCGATTCGTCCTGGCTGAACTCACAGGTGCCAAGTGGCTCGCTCCAAACCAACAGGCTTTCGGTTTGGACCCAAAGGCACTTTCTCGGGAGCGTGAGCTTCTCCGGCAGGCAACGATCAAAGTGCTTGATAACGCAATCGCCTCAGAACTGCGGAAAGCCGGCACTTCCCTAACCGGGCCACACTCTGAACACGCAGCTTCGCTTGTTTCCAGTTCGGTCGATCATTTTCTCAAACGCAATGCCTCAGAAAAGGATCCTCCACTACTCCCGGCTACCCTGCTCGCACTTCGACTCTTGCACTTGGTGGGCACCCAGAGGATTGTCGACTTGCCCCTTCTCGAGCACTGTGTGTTCTCAGCAAACCCGCGAGGTGGCCAGAGATCCCTGCCAAATGCGGCTCGCGCGCTTTCAGACTATCAATCCTTTCTCAACCTGCCAGTAGTTGAAGCGGCCTGGCGTCGATGGCAGGAATCAGAAACTACATCAGCCCGACCCCCAGCAACAAAAAGCACGGAGCCACTCAATCTCCTACTGAGAATCGTCCGGTTACCCTCCTCGTTGAAGGTGGACGTTGTAGTTACGACGCCTGACGGCATGACGTTCGATCGCACCCAAGTCCGCATCCCATTAGAACAGCCCTCCACCCTTGACGCAACTGATCCCGACATCTCTGGACAACTTGGACATCAGTCCCCGAATACTGAAGATGCCTTATCGCTGGCTTCGCTTCTAACCGCCCTACCAACCGTTGCTCCAGAAGTTACCACAACTATCCAACTTCGAAACATATGTAAGAACCCAGCGCACTTCGACCCTTGGTCCCCCTTCCTCTATTCCCTTCTTCGCGAGCTTCCATATAGCACAACCACTAAGGGGCTTGCTTTCCTTGGCGATGATCGATGGTACGGCCGATGGGCGGATGTTGTTACAAAAGAAGCTCAACCGTCTCTTCTCCTACTGTCAAAGCACAACGCAATTTCGATACGAGCTTGGATCAAGAACGAAATTCTATACGTAGCTCCCGTTTATCCTTATCGAGCAATGCTTGAAAGTACAAACCGGGATCTGTTGTTGAAGCACAACGCTTCTGTATCACTACGCAAAGTTGAAGGCGTGTTTGAATATGCTCGCACAAGTGCCAACCTCGGTCCGGCAAACCAGTTTAAAGTCTTCTTTTGTTATCGGAGGTTGATTGAGAGTGAGGGAAGCGCAATACTTCATCCAACACCTTCCGCCACTCAGTCTGCATTTCTTTCCAGGTTTGAACAGAGCATTCGCCAATCTTCCGCCTTAGCCCCATTCACATTAGCCGCTTCGAACTTGTCTGCTCTGCACGCCCTTCGACAAGTTCTCATTGATACGTTTGGCTATTCCCTGGGCGGGCCCAACAATGGAGTAGCCGATGTGGATCGAGACCCTTCTGCCTTTAACAGCTCGCGCCTTCAGGCGCTTCAACTGACGTTTCCATTTGTAGAATCATCTGGATTCGTGCGGACCCAGTTTGCCAATGGACATTGGTCTCCTATTCGGTTCTCGTACAGTCCGGCAGAATTGTTGAGTCACTTCAAGGAGCAATTCGGACCGGCTTACAGCAACTCAGAGGAGAACGTGCTGGATTCACGGGTGCTGACATGCGGCTATGGGCGTTATCCAATGACGGCACGTGATTGGTTACTTGGGCCAACCACGGCTCAGTTAGCGGCTTTTGTTGTACCGAACGGACAAGCACGACAAGTACGCGACCTTGACAAGGCGTTCCTCGAAGAACTGTTGCGAGTGCTGCGGAGCGGCAACCTTTGCCATGAAGATTGAATCGCCGGCCGTGGGATTGGGCATCGCTTCCTCGCTGACTGGCTTGGGTTTGTCCGTATCATCAACGCTTCCATTTGTTTACGGATATGGAGAGGGAGTGAACCGAGAGACCTGTGATACCATGAAGGCATCTTGAGCACAGCGGCCATGGTTTTGGGAAGCGGCATCGACGCCGGGGGGATCGATTGGATTGAGAAAGACACGTACAACCAAGCGGCGGTTGTCGCGTTCCCGATCTA
>CAYONY010000028.1:0-22115 GCA_964405415.1 uncultured Fimbriimonadaceae bacterium
AAGGCAAGACCGACCACTACAAGTGCGTCTTCAACCGCGATCCGTTCTGGCTGCAATTCATCGATTGGCCGGGCGTGGTCGATCTGGCGGAGGCCACTATGGGCGAGCAATGCCACATCATCGGGCAGTCGGCTTGGCGCAGCCATCCGGGCCACAACGGGTGGTCGCCCCATACCGATCGCGTGTTCTTCGAGCTGCCGGAAGACGTCGCGCCGAAGGTGCGGCTGCCGATCTACCTTTGCACGGCCCACTTTTATTTGAGCGACATTCCAAAAGAGCTTTGCCCGACCTACGTGATTCCGGGAAGCCACAAGTCAGGGCGATCGCTCGACTGGGGCAAGAATCCGGAGCCGAAGTGGGAGGGCCGAGGGCTGGAGCCGGTGCTGTGCCGGGCAGGCGACGTGCTGTTCTTCCGCAGCGAGATCTGGCATACCGGGAGCCTCAACGAGACCGAGGACCAAACGCGCTATCTCCTTCAAGTCCACTACTCCCACCGGTTCATCGCGCAGCAGTTTTCGCCGTATATCAGTTGGCAGTTCAATCCGGAAGTCTTGGCCGCGTGCAACGAAAGGCAGTTAAGGCTGTTGGGAAACCATCGTCAGGGGGCGTATGATTAGGTTGACCGACTCTTCCGGACGGCACTTTTTCATCGCCAGCATGGACAAGCAACTGATTGGAACTTGAATTGATGACGAAGAACACTCGTTGCGCGGCAATCCTTGTTCGGCTAGGCCTAATCCTCGCGGTCTTTGGTGTGCTGGGTTTGCTCCTATTACCGGCAGTTTGGTCGCTTTTCTTGCCGTCCCTTGCCGGTGGCCTTGGATTGGCCGTATCGAGTCTCCTGATCGCCTTCCGAGAACGCACTCACGGTAATCGCCATCTATATTGACGTAGAATGAAGGTATGAGACTCAGCCAGGCCAAGAAGCTCTATCAGGACCAATGGCTTGCCTTTCGGATCGTCGAAAACGGAGATGATCCGGTTGGCGAAGTGGTCTTGCATGAGAACGATCGCAGCCGCTTTCGGAAGCGCTTGCATGATGAGAAAGTGCGCGGCGTTTACCTTACGTTTGCGGGAGAGCTGATTCCAGAGGGCTATGCGGCCCTGTTCTAATGCGACAACCCATTCGAGACCTCATTGTTCTGAAGCAAGTTGAAGTCGATGGGCCCGATTCGACTTCCCGCGTCGACCTATTGCTGGATACGGGTGCCTCTGTTACGATTCTTTCCCGTTCGGTTCTAGAGTCCGCTGGCTACAACCTTGAGGGGCTCAAGGATTCGCTGAAACTTGTTACGGGAAATGGCTCGATCGAACTACCGATGATTAGGGTTGATGCCCTAAGATTTGGAGTTCACGAGGTGCATGACCTAGTGGTCGGCGTCCACGACATTCCCGGAGTCGGCAATATCGAAGGACTTCTGGGCGTCAATGCTCTGCGTCATTTCCGAACTGTTCTTGACTACCCCCAAGGCTACATGGAAATCACCAAACCATGATCGACCTCACCGGAAGCCACATCTTCATCGCCGGCGGGAGCCGGGGCATCGGCGCCGCCGCCGCCCAGATGGCGGCAAAGGCGGGAGCCAAGGTCAGCCTAACCTACCAATCCCAACGGGACGCCGCCGATGCCCTCGTGAGCGAGATCGAAGCCACCGGCGGAGAAGCCCTCGCCGTCCCGATGGAGATCTCGGACCCGGAATCGGTCGCTCAGGCCTTTCAAATGGCGGAAGGCCGTCTTGGACCCCTCACCGGCCTCGTCGTTTCCGCCGGCGTCTTCGAAGGCGCTTACCTAGAGGAAATGACCCCCGAATTCTGGGACCGCACCATGGCGATCAACGTCCGTGGCAGCTTCCTTTGCGTCCGCGCCGCCGCCCGCCACATGCGCGCCCACGGCACAGGCGGCAGCATCGTCATCTACACCTCCACCGCCGGCCAGCGCGGTTCCGCCGAATACTCCGCTTACGCCACCAGCAAAGGCGCCCAGATCCTGTTCATGCGCTCGATGGCGAAGGAACTTGCCCCCGACCGGATCCGCGTCAACTGCATCGCGCCGGCCTGGACCGACACCGATATGGCGGCTCCCAGCTTCGCCGCGATCGGCCGCGATAAGATCATCGAAGGCTTCCCCTTGGGCCGCATCGGAACCCCCGAAGACGTCGCCGGAGCCACCGTCTTCCTCCTCTCCAATCTGGCGAGTTTCATCACCGGCAGCACGATCACGGTCGACGGTGGGATGGACATGCGGGGGTGAACTCAAACATGGAGCGCGGTCTTTAGGCCGCGCGAGCCCCTCCCTCGTTTTTGCGAAGCGAAAATGAGGGAGGGGTTGGGGAGGGAGATTCCGGACAGGCTATCCTATAAACATGCTTTGTGCCCTCGCCCTCCTCGCCGCCGTCGGAATCTCAAAGGCGCCTCCACCCGGGGCAATCACGCTCTTTGACGGTAAGGACACCGCCCAATGGGTCCACCGTCGGACCCGCGAGCCGGTGCGCTGGAAGATTGAAAACGGCGACCTGGTGGTCGCCAACGGCCCCGACATCCAAACCAAGCAGGAGTACGGCGACTTTCGGCTGCACCTCGAATTCTGGCTGCCGCTCATGGCCGACGCCAAGGATCAGGGCCGCGCCAACAGCGGCGTGTTCTGCCAGGGCCGCTACGAGATCCAGATTCTCGACAGTTGGAAAAACCCGACCTATGCCACCGGCGGCTGCGGTGGGCTCTACGGCCAGAAAGATCCCGATCAGGACGCGATCAAGCCGCCTGAGAATTGGAATACGTACGACATTCTGTTCCGTGCGGCGCGGCTAGATCCGGCTGGAAAGCTTTTGGAAAAGCCCCGGATCTCGGTCTGGCATAACGGAATTCGGATCCACCGCGACGTGGAGATCGAGAAGCCCTCGACCGCTTCGGCGACCGAGACGAACTGGATCACGAAGGGCCCGATCCAGTTGCAGAACCACGGCAATCCGATCCGGTTTCGGAATATCTGGATCGTACCGATGGATTAAGGACGGGGACCTGTCCGGAATCCTCTGCAGTCCCCTGTAGAAGCTCGAGGCGCGGGATTGCGGGAGCTTGCGTGGGTAATCCTGGAGCCGACGATCGGATTTGAACCGATGACCTGCTGTTTACGAAACAGCTGCTCTACCCCTGAGCTACGTCGGCGCTACGGGGTCCTATTATGAGCCAAAGCGGGGCTCGAGTGTCGAGGGGTGAGGGTCAAGAAAGGGAACGCGACTTTCGTTCCGGCAAAGGACGTTGACGGCCAGTAGCCCCATCAGGCATGCTTCGTCAGGCGTGCCCCGTTCGACAAAATCCAAATGGCGCCTAGGGGCCATTCTGCTGGCCGTCGCTCTGATCGGCGCCGGCCTGGTGGACCATTACGTTAAACTGCGCGCTCCGTTTCGGTTCATTCCGGTCAGCCGAACCGATTCGAAGCCCTATCATTGGATCCGTCGAGACGCCGCCGGAAAGGTAATCTTTCGTAGAAGCCTCTACCGAGACTTCTACGTCTTTCGTGGGGATCTCGATACGACTCGAGAATCGGCCGAAAGAGAACTCGTGCCGCTGGGTTACACCCAAGGAAAGGACTCATCGGGGGCTTGGATCTTTCTGAATGGCCGCGTCGTTCTCCGCCATGTCGAGATTCAGCGGTTGGCCGAAATCTCGGCCGACAAAGATAGCACAGACCTGAAGCGGCCCGATCCATCCGCATGGATCGTCGTCACCATTCACCGCAACCCGCACCTTTCCGATCGGATCGCCGCCTGGCTCGACCCGCAACTTCGGCCGATTCCCTAACCGGCTCTCCTTAATTACGGCCGCTTGAGCGAAAGCACTTCCAACTCAAACACCAGCACCGAATATGCCGGAATCACGGGACCCCGCCCGTTGGGGCCGTACGCCATATCGTAGGGCACCGTCACCCGGCGTTTGCCTCCCGCTTTCATCCCCGTCAAACCCTGGACGAATCCGGAGATCAGCCGGGTCACCCCTAACGTCACCGGATACGGCACGTCCTTTACCGATCCGTCTTCCTGAGGCTTGCCGTACGCCGAATCAAACTCCCGCCCGTTCAAAAAGGTGCCCCGATACAGCACCGAAAGCGTATCGCCGGTCCGCGCCGCCTCGCCGACGCCTTCTTTCAGTTCCTCGATCTTCAGTTTCGGCTCGGAACCCGCCGTCCGCACATCAAAGAGCTCCACCTCGAACGTGAGTTTGCTCCCGCTCGGAATGTCGCCGATCTGGAGCTCGCCAAATGCCAAGTCCGCTGGGATCGTCACTGTCCGCCGCCCCCCAACTTTCATCCCGACCAAGTTTTTATCCAGGGCGGGGATTGGAATGCGGACGTGGCCTTGGATCAGTTGCCGTTTGCCGAGCACAAACGAAAATGGCGCCGTCATCCGAGTTGAATCAAAGATCTGGCCATCCAGAGCGCGGCCCACGTAGTTGATCGTGACGATATCGCCAAGTTTGGCCTCCGCGCCATCCCCGACTTTGTCGTCGACAAAGGAAGCTTGCGGGACTTGGAGGAGGGCAAAGGCGGCGAGCGCGGTGGAGAGCGGCATGGTTCAACTTACCCGACGCTCTTGGAGGTTTCCCGGTTCGGTGAGTTTCCGCACTTGACCCAGAAGGGTCCTAGGCGTGAATCCCTCGATTCGGACGTCTCGTATACTCCCAATGTGAGCCAAGTCCCGCCGCCCTTCACACCTCCCGCGCCTCAGATTCGCCGTGACCGGGGCCCGATGATCATCCTGTTCATCATTCTCGGCCTCATCGGGTTCTGTCTGATCGGTATCGTCATCGCCGGTTACTTTGGATTCACCTTCATCAAAAACACCGCCCTTCCCTATGCCGGCTGCATGATCAATTTCGAAGTGACGCGTGATGCCCTGGTGGAATATGCCCAAAGCCACGACGGCAAGTTTCCCAATGCCGCCACCTGGCAAGACGACATCAAGGACATCGTCGGGAAGCGCCTGAAGGATCTTGGCGATCAGGACATGATCCAAACCCTCAAGCCGGACGGCGAATGGGGCTGCCGCATCGACGCGTCCCACTCGACCGGCATTGCCTTTAACGCCGACCTCTCCGGCAAAAAGATGCTCGAACTCAAAGAGCCGTGGTCGACACCGCTGGTTTTCGAAGTCCCAGCTCCCAAGCGAAACGCCGCCCAGAAATACGCGCCGATTCCGAAGGATCAATCGCCTAAAATGATGGGGGAACCGCGCGGCTGGTTCGTTGCCAATGTGCAAGGGGAGATCATCCCGCCCAATGCCGGCGGCAATTGGCGCGGGCGAATCGAAACCCGGTCGTCTTCCGGTTCTGACTCCTCCGAAAACAAAGATTCCGGCGATTCGCCGTAGCTTCTTTGAACCTGCAGGCGGAATTGAGGTCGAAGCCTTAGCATGGCCGAGGGCAATATGGCCAACCCATTCGACACGATTGTTGCTCCCATCACCGGTTCCGGACCGGCCGCGGTGGCCATTGTCCGTCTCTCGGGTCCGGAGAGCTGGGATATTGCCGCGCTCCTCTTTGAGCCCTGGCCGGTGCCGGTTCGGCCCCGCTTCGCGCTCTATGGCCGGTTTGCCAATGGCGACGATGGGCTCGCGATTCCCTTTGAAACCGGCGCTTCGTACACCGGGGAGCGATCGGTCGAGTTCAATGTTCACGGCTCGATCGCTTCGGTCAACGAACTTCTCGATGTGAGCTTTTGCGCCGGCGCGCGTCCGGCTCGGCCCGGAGAGTTCACCGAGCGGGCCTTCCTCCATGGGCGCCTCGACCTGACGCAAGCCGAAGGCGTGCGCGATACGGTGGAGGCGGCGACCCAGCAGCAGCTGCGCCAGGCGAACCTGCTCCGTGAAGGGGTGCTTCGCGACGAGGTCCATGCGGTCCGAGAGATTGCGATGGAGCTTTTGGCCGCGATCGAAGCCAGCGTCGACTTCAGCGAGGAAGTGGGCGAGCTCGACCGCATTCGGGCGGGCTCTGTGCTTGAAGCGGCTTCGGTTCGCTTGCAGGGACTCCTGGCCACTGCCGCCGCCGGGCGCCTGCTTCGCCAGGGTTTGCGCATCGCCATCGTCGGCCCGCCCAACGCGGGCAAGTCCTCGCTTTTGAACGCCCTGCTCGGCTTCGATCGGGCAATCGTCACGGACGTGGCGGGAACGACTCGCGACTTCGTCGAAGAGCGGCTCGATCTCGGCGGCATCCCATGCGTCCTCACCGATACCGCCGGATTGCGGAGAACGGAGGACCAGGTCGAGCGCCAAGGCGTCGACCGCGCCCATCGGCTTGCCGAATCGGCCGATCGAATTTGGTACGTCTACGATGGGGCCGCGGGTTGGACGCTTGACGATGAGGAACGGCTGGCCGCCTGGGCCCGACCGACGCGCGTTCTGGCCAACAAATGCGATCTTGCGCCGTTGCGTGATCCCCCGGAGGGGGCGCTTCTTGTGTCGGCCCATACCCGGCATGGCCTCGATCGGCTCGTGGATGACCTCGCATGTGAGCTTGCCCAGACCGCCGCCGAGACGGTTTGGATCAACAATCGCCACGCTCCGTTGCTCGAGCAAGCCCGGCTCTCTCTCGATGCGGCCCGGGCGACGCTCGCCCAGGACCTTCCCTACGATCTGGCGGTCGTCCACCTGCAATCAGCCCTTCACGAGCTCGGACAGGTCACCGGGGAAACCGCGGCCGAAGATATGCTCGACCGGGTGTTTCGGGACTTTTGCATAGGCAAATGAGGTCGGTTCATCGCCGCTTTTTGCAAAAAGGGAGGACGTTGGGCTCGCCGGATGAAACCGCCGCTCCTTAGTTCTGGCCCGGATTGGGCATCATTGGGGGGTTTGGAGTCTCCCTCGCGAAACGTTTAGGGGGTTCCGAAATCCTGCACCCAGTAGCGGCCGTACTTGCTGTTCGGATTCTCCACAAACGCCACCCCGATCTCGCGAAACTCACGTCGCAGGATGTTCTCTCGATGCGACGGACTGTTCATCCAAGCCTGCACCGCATCCTCGGGCGTCTTTTGCCCCGCCGCGATGTTCTGTCCGCAATAGGTATAGCGGTAGCCAAATCCATTCAGCCGTTGGCCCACGGTACGTCCTTGACGGTCCGTATGCTCAAAATAGCCTCCGACCGCCATGTCCATCGCGTGCCAGCGGGCGGTCACGCAAAGCTTGTCGACCAGCTTCAGGGGCGGCAACTTGGCCTTTTGCCGCTCTTCGTTTACCAGCACCACCACGCGCGCGATCTCGGGAGCGGTCGAGGCGATCGGATCGAACTTGGGCTTCGGCTCCTCTTGAAGCAGCATCGCCTGAACGGGCAGCAGGCCCAGGGTTGCCCATACCGAGAAGAAGCGTCGAACGCCCATGGATGACATGTGCCATTCCTAGGCTCGGGAAATACTGGGAGATGTTCGAGACTTGTAAGCGTAAGAAAACTCTAGGAATTTTCCCGGGCCATGGCCTCGCCCACCGCTTGCAGGGCCACCACGATCCGCGCATTTGACGCCGCGTCCTTCACCGCAATTCGGATGAATCGGTCCTTCAAGAGCGGACTGATCGACGTGCAATCCCGCACAAAGACGCCAGCCTCCCGCATCGCCATGGTCCACATCGAGGACGTCCCCACTTCCAACTGGACGAGCAGGAAGTTGGCCGCCGTCTGATATGGCCGCAGCCCCCCGATCTTTGCGACTGCCTCGAAAAGCCCCTTGGCCAGAACGCGGGTCTCGTTCGCCTTCGCTTCGTAATAGGCTTGGTCGGCCAACGCGGCGACCGCCGCCACCTGACCCACCAAGCCGACAGGCCAAGGCGGGCTCTCCGCCGCCAACTTCGCCCGGAGGTTGGGTTCCATCGCAAGATAGCCCACCCGCACGCCGCTCAGGCCGTAGAATTTGGAGAGCGATTTGGCCACGATCAGCCGCGGATCCTTCTCCACAAGCGCCTCAATGGTTGGCCGTCCTTCCGCAAAATCGACGTAGGTCTCATCCACCCAAAGCCTCGTCTCCGGCGGCATCCGGTCCAAAAGGACCTTGATCCATTCGGTCGATACGACGGCTCCAGTGGGGCTGTTGGGGTTCACCAAAATCACAAGGTCACATGACTTCGATGCGGCCGCCAACGCCTCCAAATCGGGCTTCCAGCCGGAAGTCGGATCCGTCGGATCGCGCTCCCACCTCGCCCCTAGAACATTCTCGACGAGGTGCGGATACTCCCCGTACGTCGGATCAGGCATCGCGACGCGGCCGCCTTGCCGCAGCAACCGAGGCAACGCCTGATACATCAGGGCCGACGTGCCCGCGCCGATAAGGATTGTTTCCGGATCGAGGCCCCGCGAGGCGGCGATCGCGGCGACCAGGCCTTCACCATGGGTAGGCGGACTCGTGCGCAGAAGCCAGGGCAGGTGCGCCTGAAGCGCCTCCACGACCCGGGGTGACGGGTCGTACCAAGCGTCCAGCACGTCGGCGTTCACGATGTCGCGACGACGCTCGAGGTGGCCAAAGTCGACCCCGATGGCCTCAAAGAACGCGCCTCCATGGTCGGCGTGGAGGGGGGCTTGCTTCGGGGCGTCGGCCATCCTTGCCATACTACTCGGGCATAGGTCCGCACCCATGGACGACCGCCCGCCCGAGCCCGAAGCCACCTACGGTATCTGCGTACCGCGCCATCGGGCGGTGCGTTTCGAGCTTGCCGTGGGAACGCTATTTTTTGCCGGACTCAGCATCGCCGGCCAGTTCGCGTCCCCGGACCTGAGCCTTGCCGACCTTGGCGGCGTTTATTCGACCCTCGGTGCGTCGCTTTACGATCTTCTGGTGTCCGCTTCGGAAGTCCTGATGGTCGTTCTCCTTGTCTTCGTTTCCGGAGACGCGTATGCGATGTTCGGCTTCGCTCGGATCCGGGCGGGTCGAGATCTCTTGATTGGGCTCACCCTCTTTCTCTTCGGCTGGTTTTCCGGCGGCTTCTTCGCCGAAACTCTCGCCGGCACATTCGGCGAGAACGATTTCGATCTCGTGCCGGCTTCGCTCGAGCAGGCGCCGCTGCACTTTGCCGTCGCCATCCTCGGCATCGTCCTCAATGCAGCAATGCAGGAAGTCGTCTTTCGCGGCTACTTCCTGGCTCGCCTCAC
Source organism: uncultured Fimbriimonadaceae bacterium (assembly GCA_964405415.1). Taxonomy (GTDB): domain Bacteria; phylum Armatimonadota; class Fimbriimonadia; order Fimbriimonadales; family Fimbriimonadaceae; genus CAYONY01. Next base: position 9,124 of record CAYONY010000028.1, read on the forward strand.
GGAAGTCGGCGGCTCCGTTTTTTGGGGCGTGACGCTCTCCAGCATGCTGTTTTCGGCGGCCCACCTCTATCAGGGCGTGGCCGGCATGGTCTCTTCCCTTGTTCTGGGCGTCGTCTATGCGCTCACGGTGGTGCAAACTCGGTCTATCCTTCCTGCCTGCCTCGCCCATGCCGCGATCAACCTGGGGATCGAGTTGGCCGGGTCGGCATCTTAAGCGCCGCGACCTCGCGGACAATCGCCTCCCGCCCTCGGCCCCCATCCCAGGTGGAAGCCAAACGGTCGACCAACCAGCTTCCGACGACGGCGCCATCCGCCACCTCGCAAACCATCCGCACATGCTCGGGTCGGCTGATACCGAACCCTACGCATACCGGCAGCTCGGTTCGAGCTTTGATGCGTGAAACAAGGTCACGAACCTCGGGAGGCGCCTCGCTTCCCGCCCCGGTCACCCCCGTACGGGAAACGGCGTAAACGAAGCCGCTCGACACCGCGCAGACGGCATCCAATCGCGCGTCCGTGCTCGTCGGCGCCGCGAGAAAGATCGTGTCCAATCCGCTCTCTCGGCTCGCCTCGATCCAGGGTCCGGCTTCTTCCGGGGTGAGGTCGCTCAAGATCGTTCCGCTCAATCCGGCCTTGGCCGCATCATGGGCGAACGCCGCATAGCCGAGGCGATAAACGGGATTGACGTAGCCCATCATCACCAAGGGAACGTCTTTCGGACATCGGGACACCGCTTCGAGCACGGCGCCCGGGGTCACCCCGCGGTCCAACGCGCGCTGGGTGGAGGCCTGGATCGTCGGGCCATCCGCGATCGGATCGGAAAAGGGCATCCCGATCTCGATGGCATCGACGCCCGCTTCGATGAGGGCCTCCACGATCTCCGGCATCGCCTCGGGCGATGGGTCTCCCGCCGTGATGTAAGCGATCAGCGCCTTTTCGCCCCGAGCTGTTAAGTTTTCAAACGCGGTCGCCAAATTCGGCATAGAACGGGGCGAATATTACTCGGCGGTGCCCGTAGAGGGTCTCGCCGCCAATGTCAAGGCCACCCCGTTCCTGCCTCCCACGGAACCGTCATCTAAGCTCCAGCTCGCATCGCAGCTCGCCCGATCGTCCACGGACGTCAGGGCGAGCCTGACGGCCGACCAAAAGGCGGTTTTCCTGGAGCTCAACGGCCAAAACAAAGGGCGGGCCAACCCCCACTCCACGAAGTTGGTCGAGAGCAAAAAGGACGTTCCGTTGAACCTATCGCGCTAAGCCGCCGCCGGCATCGATGCGGCATGAAGACACCGCATGGCTTCCCCCGAGTTCATGATCGTGCCCATGGTGTCGTAAAACGTGAGCGCGCCCGAGAGGATGTGGCTCATCCGATCCTGCATCGGCAGCTGAAGAAAGTCCTCGACCGAGTACGTGGTGCTGCATGGCCCCGAAAGCAGGATCATGCCCAACATGGGGGGTTCGCCCGAATAGGGGGCGATGTCCCGCATCTCCGTATGCGAAAGATGGTGGTTCGTTTGCTCGAGGCTCTGGCGAATGGCATCCTCCCGAGTTTTGCCGCAGACGCGGCAAATGGTGGCCCGGGGGTCCAAGTTGTTCACGATGCTCACGAACTTGTCGCCGCAACGATAAGACGTGATCCGCAACGTCCATTGGGATACGGCTACCGTCGATTCTTGGAGTCCATCGATAATCGTTGACAGTTCGCCCATTTTTGCCTCTAAGCGGCCTCGCCTTGAACGATCGGCGCGTTGGCCATTCGACTCCATTGCGCCATCGAGCGGTCGTAATTCATGACCATGGGGTAGCCCAGCAGTTCATGAAGGACAAACCAGCTTAGGCTTGCCCGCTCGCCAATCGCACAGTACGTGATGACGTGGTTCTCCGGGATCACGTTGAAGCTCCGGTAAAGGTCTCGCAGTTCCCCGGGCTCCTTGAAGCAGCCGTCTTCATCGCAGTTCAGATTCCACGGGACGTTGATTGCGGTTGGGATGTGGCCGCCGAGGGCGCATGTCGCCTCTTTCCCAACTCCCGGACCTAACAGCCGACCCTCAAACTCGCTGGACGATCGCACGTCGAGCAAGCGGTGAGTCGCCGGATTGAAAAACGCCTCGAAAATGTTTTCGACGCTTGCCTTGTAGGCCGGGTTGGCTTCGTCGGCCCGATAGTCGCTGGGCGTCGGAAACGGTTCGGCGCCCAGCTCCATCCTGCGGCCATCCGTGAGCCACTTGCGCGTTCCGCCATCGAGCACGAAAACCCGATCGTGGCCGTAGAGCTTGCAGAGCCAGTAAGCCCAACATGCAAACCAATTGTTCTCATCGCCGTAAACGACGACCGTGTCATCCGCCCGAATGCCGGAAGCCGACATCAGCGCTTCGAATTCCTCACGCGTAAGAATTTCTTCCGTCGCCGAGTTTCTCAGCTGGCTCGACCAAAGCCATCGAAACGCGTTCGGCAAATGGCCCTGCGCGTAAGCCGATTCGTCAAAGTCCACTTCGATCACTTTCAATCCCGGGTCGCCCAGATTCATGTCCAGATCGGCGCCGGTGACCAAGGCATTCGGATAGTGTGGATGTCCCATAGTCCAAGTTCCCCACTTGGAATTGTCGGTATCCCTTCGCGTCCTTCCTAACGTCTCACCTCGAATCCTTGCCAAAACCGAGGCAAAACTGACCCTCGGCATACGTACGAGGTCAATCCTTGAGGTCCTCGGCAAGCCGCTTGAACATGGGATCGTCGGGATACATCGTTCGAAACTCGTCCAGATGAAGCCGCAACCGATCCTTCTCGCCCAAATCGCGGTAGACCAGCGCCAGCAGCCGGGCCGCCAAGTTCAGTGATTCGGCTTCGATCGCTTGAAGCACGATGCGGGGACGGTCGTGAGCGCGCCGAATCGCCTCTTCGAGCAGGGGCCTGGCCGCTTTCAGATCCTTCCGACGGGTGGCGATCAGGCGGGCTCTTTCGGTCGGCACCGCCACGCTTGCCGGATTGTTGGCCTCCGCCTCTTCCAAAAACGCGAGAGCGCGTGATGTGCCCTTTTCACTGCGATCGCGCGCCAAGATCGTGGCGCCGGTGACCCACGCGACCACAAACTGGGGATCGAACCAGGTCATCAAGCGAAAGAGCGGTAGGGTCTGGCTCGGATCATTGTGCGCATGGCCCTCCATGGCTTTGTAGGCGTTCACTTCGCGCTCGAGGTCGCCCAACAGCCCACGAAAGTCCTCACGCGCGCTTGGCACCACGGTCACGATCCGATCGTCGTTCATGATCGCCTCGTGCCCGTCCTTGGCGCCGCCGACCCCCCGTTGGCCCCGTTGAAGCTCCGCTTCGGTCAATGGCCGCATCTCGACGCCGTTGTGCAGGTAGAGATCGGTACGAAGCCAGAGCCAAGCGGATGCGCTTGTGCGGAACTGCCCGAGCAGCGAGCCGGCCGCATGGGTCTCGTGGACTTCGAGCCCGGTCGGCGGGGTCGCCGGTTGGACGACGTCGCGAACCTGCCCGGCCATCAAACCGGAGCCGCCCGCCAACGAAATCGCCGCCAAGCCCACCCAACCCGATCGCATCAGACCGCCTGCCTCCGGAAACGAAGCCAGCCAAACGCCAACATCGCCCCGCTGTAGATCAGCGCGTATGCCGCCAGAACGCCGACGACCCACGCGGCCACCGGCGCCCAGCCCGAATTCGCGACCCGTGCGCCCAGATCAAACAAGCCAAGCTGCGGGACGAACGCGTTGAGGACCTTCATTGACACCTTCAGCTCCGAGCCGCCTTGTTGGCCCGCCATCGTAAGGGCCCGCACCAGGATTCCCGAGCCAAACGCCATCAAGAGCGAGAACGTCGCCGCCGCCGCCGGGGTCATGTAGGCGCTCGCCGCCAAACTTACAGCACAAAGCACCGCGAGGCCCATCATCTTCACCACGAGGTACTGAAGCATGATGAGCTCGAAATCGATGTGAAACATCGTGAGCGCCACCGCCGTCGTCACCGCGAGCATCAGGAACCCCAGCCAACTCACCGCCACCGCGCCCAGATACTTGCCGAAGAGCAGATCAAAGCGGGAAATCGGCCGGGCCAGCAAAGGATAGAGGGTGCGTTGCCGAATCTCCTCTGGCACCATCCGGCTGGAAACGAGCACCGAAACGATGGCGGAGAATAGGCCCAGAACCGTTACCGCCAGGTCCTTTGCGAACGCCTCGAGCCCCGAGAAGCCGAAAAATCCGAGAGCGCCCGCCGCCGCGATGGTGAGAAAGCCAAGGATCGCGACGACCCAAAGGTCTTTGCGGCGAATCGATTCGAGCACCACTCCTCGGGCCAAGGCTCGCCAAGCGCGGAGCTTCATGCCGCCCTCCGAACCGTCTCCACGAAGTAGTCTTCGAGGGAGCCTTCTTGGGCCACGACGTCCAAAACGGCGGCCTTGGCGCGATGCGCCGCCTCGATCCCCTTCAGCAGCTCGGCTTTGCTACCGAACGTCGCCCGCCAAGCCCCGCCTTCCAGCAGCTCGACCTGGCTGGCCAATTCCGTCATGGCGACCTTGCCTTCGAAAACCAAAACAAAGCTCCGAAGTTCTTCGCGAAGCGTTTCCAGCCGCTTTTCCTCGATCAGCCGGCCCTGGTCGATCAGCAGAATCCGGTCGCAAAGCATCTCCACTTCCGCCAGTTCGTGCGATGAGAAAAACAGGGTCGCTCCGCCGGCGCGCCGGTCGAGAAGGATCTGGCGCAGTTCGCGCCGCCCGATGGGGTCGAGACCACTCGTGACCTCGTCCAGAATGAGCAGCTCTGGACTTCCCAAAAGCGCTTGCGCGATCCCCACGCGCTGAAGCATGCCTTTGCTGAGCGTTCGGTTCTGCTTGCGCATCGCCGCCTCCAGCCCGACCATCCGGAGAAGCTGAGTCGCCTCCTCGCGAAGCGCCTTGCCTCGAAGGCCCTGAAGTTCGCCGTAAAGGGTGAGCGTTTCAAGCGGCGTTAAAAAAGGATAGTACAGCGCGACTTCGGGCAAGTAGCCGGCCCGGGCGCGCGCGGAAGGCGATCCCGCCTCGATCCCCATAAGGCGGCAGCTTCCCGCCACCGGCTGGACGAAGCCCATCAGTGCCTTGAGGGTGCTGCTCTTGCCGGCCCCGTTCGGCCCCAAGAATCCGACGACTTCACCCGGTTCGACCTGAAACGTAAGGCCGTTGACGGCATCGATGGCTTTGCCGCCCTTGGCCCGATAGCGGACCGCCAGGTCCTCGACTTCGATTGCGAATGGCATAGGTTCTCCAAGCAGAATCTTCGGGATTCCCGGTAGAAAGTGGAGGGCTCGCAAACGTACCGAATCGAAGCGAACGCGGCTTCGTTCGGGCCCTTTCCTTCGTCCTTTTCGTTACCGATGTCCGAACCGGACGTTTTTGCTGAAGGAGAAGGCCCCCAAAGGCCGCCGACCGTTTACGACATCTTGATGGTCATGACCGACCAACTGGCCTCGGTCGCTTGGCAAAAGCTCGGCCTCCAACCAGATCCCTTCACCGGAAAGGTCGAAGCGAATCTCACCGAAGCCAAGGTCGCCATCGACGTCACCACCCATTTGGCCAGCTTCGTCCAGCCTCAGCTCGACGAGGCCGACCAACGCCATATGCACAACCTCATCCGCGATTTGCGGATCAACTACGTCGAGAAAACCAAAGGAGGCACGACTTGACCCGAAACGAAGCGATGGAGCGCGCCGCGCAAGGCTTTGCCGATGTCGGACGGTGGATCTTACGCACCCCGATCCGATGGCGGTTGATGTGGTCTGCGCAAATTCGTGCAGACACTCTTAGGTGAATCCTCCGAAAGACGGATCACGGCAATTCTTTGACGCCTAGCGGCCTTAGCGTTACCGAAGATTCCATGTCTAAGTTCTCATCAGCCGGTATTCCCGCTTCAATTGGTCTCGCGTGCGCTGGAAATCATAGCCAACGAATTCCTTTGGGGACTTCTTTTGAGCCAGGTCATTGTACTTCACTGCTTCGTCGAGATCCGAACGGCGCTTAGTTCGAAACGCCCGAGTACGATACACCGAAGCAAATAAGTAGTAATCCCACGGTCGCCAAAGTTCGGTTTTCTCCAGCGCTTTGAGCTTATCAAGAATGAATCGCTCGAATAGTTCGCCCTTATCTGGTTTGGGCACTCCCATCGAGGCTTCATCCCATAACTCGTTGACTGCTGCGCGAACAACGTTCCGATCCAGCGGATTGCGCGCCAAGAGTCGAGTGGAAATGTCTCCGAAATCGTGCCGGTGTCCATCTCCGCCACACCATCGGTAGCCCATCCGGACGAAGAGATAGGAGCGGGGAGGCAACTTGATCACGTCCCATCCGTAGATCAGATCCCACTTCTTGTCCTTAAAGTCCTTCGCTTTTTGGAAAGACTGATCAAGTTCAATTGCCACAGCCCAATAGGCACATGCCCGGTAGAGTTTGGCGGTACTTTGGCAGTCTAATCGCCAGGCTTCATAGGCGCTCCTTGCCTTCTGCTCCCAAGATTCGTCACTAGCAAAACCCGAAAACACACGGTAGCGCCTAACTTCAGCCTCTACACTCTCAAAGGGCTTGTCAGCCATCCTCTCCCAACGATCCACAACCCATTTCGGATTCGGGTTGATACGGGAATTGCCGGAGTCAACCAAGTCTGGGCGCCGAAAACGCTCGGAATGCAACTGAACCGCTGGCCAGTTCGAATTACCATTGGCCATGATGTGAGAGACAACGAAGGCAAATATCAAGAAGCACCGGGAATTTCCCATAACGACTACCCCGGGGAGCCTCCCCCGGTTCCCCCACTTCCGCCACCAATACCTTGATACCTAAATTTGTACAATCTTGGTGCACCACCCTTGCTCTGATAGTTCTCGTCAATTCGAGGATATAAGCCACGAAATCCCTGAGTGTCAAATTTTTCGTACAGCTTCACCTGCACTTTCTTTTTTGGTCGAGCCTCCACCATCCACTCCCATTCGGACGGATTGGCCCACGAGGGCTTACCGTGGTACGGGGAATTGGGATCTCCTGGCATATGCCACTCGGACCAATACGCCAAATACTGCGACCACCGCACATCTGCGGACTGCTCTCCATCCGGCGTAAACTCAAGCAAGATTTCGCAAAGTGACGCGACTCCGGCCGCGATTCCCCATGCTTGCGGAGCTTCTGGTGCGAAACCGGCCCCAATCTCGAATCCTGCCTCAGCGAACGCCGCAATTGCAACAAGCGCACTCTTGCCCCATCGAGCAGGAACAAAAACCACATGAACTGGCTCGTCGTGCAATACATCTACGTTCCTCCACTCTCCTACTAATACATCCGGAGCTTGTGTGCATCGGTCATCGATGACCTCGTCAAACGAACTCTTGAATACGATTGGATCTGAGAAAATCACACTCCTCGTCGAAGTAACTTCTGTTCCATCTTCCCAATGATACTTGAGCACAATAGTCTCGTTACTCAAAGGCTGGGGAGTCGAAGTGCCGTACTTTACACTCGGTTCTGACAAATTGTTAGGGATTATAGTGAACTGCGTAACGAAAGGAGAAGCTTTTGTGGTGCTTTGTGGCGCGATAATCCAGTCGGTCAAAGAGCTGTATTGGGCAGCCGCACTTCCCCATTGAAACCACTCCATGGCAGAGCGCTGGCTAGTCGCATAGCCTGTAAACTGAAAATTGTGCGGTGGCACCGGGTTAGGTACAATAATGATGCCTCCCATCTGGGCCGTATTATCAGTAACGGTTTGGCTAAGTTCAGGAATTCCAACCGTCCAAGATGAGGAATTTGCATTTGTCGAGTACGTAATCGTTGCTGGCACCCTATAGGGTTCGACGTAGTTGTTTACCTGAGTGTGGCTGGTGTAGCTCCACCATTCCATCATTCTTGTGTACGTGATGTTTCGACTGGTTTGAGTCCCAGTACTATAAGAGGGTCGGTAGACTTCGCCTCCATTGAGCAGCACAAGTGCGATTCGCGCGTCGATTCCCCAGTGAAGTGTAATAGCCGCATGCACAGCACCAGTTGCGCCAGTCCCAAGCGATTTCTCCGCGGTCGCACTCTGATGTAGTGTGAGTTCGGCGACGCCATTTTCTACGGTAAGAGTCTGAATTGCGAAACCCTGAGCCCGTTTGCCTTGTCCGAAGAATTGCCAAAAGTCCTCAACCTCAGTTCCAAGACCATCTTCCACGGATCCGCCGCCAATAGTAGGCGAGCAGGCAAACTGCCCTTGTGTGCGAATCCAAATTCGCACCTGATCTGGCGGGGGATCAGTAGGGTTTATCCATTGCAGACGTAGAGTTCGGTCGCCTTCAGTACTGAAAGTCAGCGTCTCCGCGTCCGGTACAACCTTGTCAAGCGGATCGTTTGGTCCGCTTGAAGGAACGCCATTGCGAGTCCAGCCTGACCCACCCCAGACTGAGCGATAGTGGGCGGTTTCAACAATTGGAAGCGATGCGATGAATTCTTTGCGCGTCGCATTGTTCTCGCCGATGCTCAATGTAGACAGCTCCCAATTCTTTGGATTCTGAGGATTGGCGTCGAACGTTCCGCCCGGAGGTGGCGGTCCTTGGGCTGCCGCACCAAAGCTAACGACGGTCAGAAATACGGCAATCAAGCCCCTTAGAACCCAAGTTGGGCGGGGGGGGGGGGGTAGCAAGTTGGCATGGTTTCTCCCTCCATCCGATGTCCACGTTGCCAGCAACGCAACAAATATCCTATCACAACCTCACCGATTTTACAATAAAGAGTTTCCTCGCGCGTCGTAGCGCGTTTTCCAGCCTTCATCCGTCTGTGTAGGTGTCGATGGAGGAGTGGAATCTCACCGAAGCCAAGGTCGCCATCGACGTCACCACCCATTTGGCCAGCTTCGTCCAGCCTCAGCTCGACGAGGCCGACCAACGCCATATGCACAACCTCATCCGCGATTTGCGGATCAACTACGTCGAGAAAACCAAAGGAGGCACGACTTGACCCGAAACGAAGCGATGGAGCGCGCCGCGCAAGGCTTTGCCGATGTCGGACGGTGGATCTTACGCACCCCGATCCGATGGCGGTTGGCGCTGTTGGACCAGCGGGATGCGCGCGCCGTCCGGGCCGAAACCGCCCGCGTGCCCACGCTTCGGGAAAGACAAGAGGACCTCATCCTGTTCTACGATCGCTACGAAACGCTGGTCGAAACCCTTTGCGATGCGGCCCAATACGGCCCGGACGCCCGGCATGAAGCCCGTTACCAGGAGCTGCGGACGTGGATGCAGGCCGCCTATCCGGCGCTCCGCAAGTTCGTCAGCGCCTATTTGCGCTATGATCCATGCGACGCGGCGCGCTCGCTCGACCTGCATGGCACCGGCAGCGATGCCTTCGAAGCGCTGTTCGCCGCTTCGACGCTCGAAGACTTCTTAAGGAGCGACGATGGCAAGATGATCGAACGGATCGACCGGACCCGAGAGGCGCTCGGAAAATACGCCGACCATCTTCGCCAGCTGATCGCGCAAGAGCGCGGCGCATGACCCTTGAAACTGCCGATTTTGAGGCGCTTGCCGCCTTGTGGAACCGCTTTCATCCCGAGCGGTACGCGGTCGATGCGGCCCTGCTTCGCGCCAATTCGATCGAATCGCCAGTGTTTGATTGGGGGGCTTCCGTCATCGACGCGCCCGATGGGCCCGTGCGCGGGTTCGCCATCGTCAAAAAATCCGCGTGCCCCTCCCTGTTCAAAGGCCCCGATCCTGACTCGGCCCACCTTTCCGCGATCGCGTTTGACGATCCGGTGGTGGGCGTCGACATCTTGGCCGGGGTCAAGCGGATTCTTCGAAATCGAGGGATTGAAAAGCTCATTTTTGGACAGGACAGCCGCCACTTCTTTCCCGGCTGCCCCACCGATGCCCCGCTCCTTCGGGATTTCCTCAAGGTCGAGGGCTTTGAAGAATCGGGCGAAGCGTTCGATGTCGAGCGGGACCTGACGCAGTACGAAATTCCCGCCAAGTGCGCCGCCGCGCCGGAAGGCGTGCAATTCCGGAGGCTCGACAAGGCAGACGTCGCCGCCCTCGAAGTTTTCTTGGCGCGGGAGTTTCCCGGCCGATGGCTCTACGACACCCGGGCCAAGATCGCCGTCGAGGAGCGGGCGGACTTCGTGATCGGGCTTTGGCATGAGGAGCGCTTGGAGGGCTACGCGGTCACCCAGGACGCCAGCCACCGGCTTCCGGTCGGCGGAGGCGTCTGGCGGCAGAGCTTGGGTGAGCGTTGGGGCGCGCTGGGGCCGATCGGGGTGGCCAAGCGCTTGCGCGGCAAAGGGCTCGGCGATGCGCTCTTGGCGGCGGGACTGCAAGATCTTCAGCACCGCGGCGTGGGGCCATGTTTGATCGATTGGACCGGGCTTGACCGCTACTACGGCGGCCATGGGTTTGAAATCACGCGGCGTTACGCCAATTCGTCCCTTTCGCTGCGCGATTAAGGTTCAAATATAGTTGACGAGTGCCTCAAGGCCGTAAGAGTGGCCTCTTCTGGAACTACATCGCTTACCCACCAAGACGCGCTAATTTCGTTCTCGCTTCTTTCAGCTTTGGATGAACTGGTGAAGCTAGCTTCAAAAACTTACGCAACGAATCCGCTTGCACGCTCTTCTCAGTCTGGACAGTTGCATTCACGTACCATGCTCGAGCATATTTTGGATCCAATTCAAGTGCCCTCTTCACCAAAACCGATGCACGAGAGAAGTTCGGTCGAAGCGGTCCTCCAGTTTTTTGGCCCTGTCCGTTAAATACAGCGCTATGACCAGAAAGGTATCGGCTAGCGCAATAGGCGAAGCCAGGCGCGAAGCTCGGATATGCCCGAACGAGAGCCTCGCCAAATCGACGTTCGTCTTCTTGATTCTTCAAGAAAGTCGCTGCAACGCACTGCAGAATGAGATCATTTCGGGTCTTGCCGAGAACTCCAAGTGCTTTCTTGCCTACGTAATCCCTCAGTAACGACTCTGGTCCGCTACGTGCCTCGCCAGCTCCAGAGCGAAGCATGCCAGATAGAGTCGTAAAGAGTCCAATCGCACGAGACAATGGAATCGGATTCCGCTTTGCGATGGATGCTTGAATCTCCTTAATGACAGTCGCGCGGAAAGACGCAACATTCCCCACCTTTTCAGCGATGATAACTCTCAGAGCAAAATCTTCTGAACGCCCTCCTGCCCTTACCGCCTTATCACATGCCTCAACAGCCGGTGCCAGACGGTTGTTCTTGTATTCCTCATAAGCTGTACTTGGGGGACCACTTCCAAATTCAAACATAGAGAGTTCGAAGAACCCTAAGTCATCCAAGTAATCAACAGGGACCGCCGTCGACCGCCCCAATACGCCTGAGACTCCAGACGTCCCAATGAGCCCGCTGGCGATTATCACAAATGCTAAACATACGCTCATTGGCAATACCACTAACTGTCGTACCAATACCGAGCCATCTCTTCATAGTCTTGTGCTTCCGCTACAGCCTTCGAGCCTGAGCGAAACTTCTTTCCGACAAAGCCAGTCTCACCGTTGAACCCGTGCGTGTCATAGGCGTCGAATTCGCCCACAATTTCCTTCCATAGTGTCCTCCTAACCACTTCCCAATGAACGGTCAGTCCCCTATTCTCGGGGTCGGGGGTGAACGTGAACTGTGTCGTACTGTTCATGCTTATCGTTGCAGATTCACCAAAACTGAATCCGAGTCCGATCCCTACAAGCTTGTCCGAGGGCGCTGACAGGTTCAGTTGCGCCGTTACTGTTTCCGTTGTCGTAACGCTATAGGAACGCGTCACCGGACCTCCGTTGGGCAAGATAGTTACGACTTGTGAGCATGGATACCACTGCCCGTTCGCATTGATTTCCTGCAAAATAGTTGGATATTCTACTGGAGAGTGAACCCTCATTGTGTAGTTCGCCTCTCTTGAATCGCCGCTTCCACCACTATTCGTGACTTTAGCTTTCGCTGTGTATTCAAGTGGCCCTGTTGACACCATTGACTGGAGGGTTGACGGCTGAAAATATAGAGATTCCTCTACCCATTCAATCTCTGAAAACAAGGAATCACATGCGTACGCATTAATGATGTTATTGCCAGAGTCAAGAGTGTGATACCAAAACTCATTGAATGGACTTGTCCATTGTCCCCACAGTCCACGTGAATAGGTGAACGCAATTGCTCCCCATTGGTCTCCGTAAATATTGGAGTAAACATTACATGCGGTATCACCGTACACGTGTTCAATGTCGGTCACCGAATTCGCCTCGGCGATGCCGGTCGGGCCCTTACGAGCCGTCAAATCAACTGAAGAAGACAGTGTGACTGAGCGATCCGCGAGGGCAATGCTAGCCTGCTTAGAATTGGCAAGCGCGCCAGCCTCGCCGAAGCCCGTTGCTGTCGCAGAAGCAGCAACTTCCAGCTCAGCTTCTGCAATTCCATTCACCACGCCTACGTATCGTTTGACGCTACCGCTTGATATTTTCCCGGTTTGTAACGGGCCCAGATTGATAGCAGGCGTACCGATGCCGTTGTTTGCGGTTGCCGAACCTGATCCCCAATACTGGCCGGTCGCTGTGCTGGTTATCTTCACGAGGACAGAGCTTGGACCAGGTCCAACCCCGATCCACTGCATTTTCAGGGTGATGGTCCCCTCGCTCGTCCAGCTTACAGTTTTCGAGTAAGAAGTCTCATTGTGAGCGGGTGGGTCCAAATCGCCCAAGCTGTCATTTGGATTCTCCCATACGTCAGTCCCCGTCACTTGAGTTGCAACGCCAAAAATGGATATCCAGTCAACCCTCTGGTCTTGACCTTCATACACGGCGGGAAGGATAGCCCAGTTTAAAGGGTTCGCTGGATTCGTATCTTGGCCACCGCCACCGCCGGGTGGCCCCTGCTCAATAGAAACGGAGGCGAACAGGAAAGTTACGGCGGCTACCGTAGCGAGGCGAAGTCCCCGAACTCTGGGGGGGGGGGCAAGTCGAGGCATGGAATCTCCCTCCTTCCGATCTCGGTGCAG
>CAYONY010000029.1:0-6197 GCA_964405415.1 uncultured Fimbriimonadaceae bacterium
GTGCAGCGGCTCGCGGGAAAACACGTTGGTGTCTTCGTTCCACTCGTATTCCCAGGCCATGAGGCCGTCCAAGCCCTTCGCTGGCCGATCCCTCACGACGTCCGCGTTCTGGGACCGTTTCGCAGAGCTGACCAAACAGGACCAGCAGCAAGCCGGAGAAGCGCACCGCCATTGGCTTGCCAACCCGCGGCTGCCGGGACTCCGATTTAAGAAAGTCCATTCGCAGCGACCCATCTATTCGGCCAGAGTCAATATCAACGTTCGTGCGGTGGGCATTCTGGACGGGGACGACATGGTCTGGTTCTGGATCGGCCCGCACGACGAGTACGAAGCTCTGTTAAGGCGGCTCTAAGATCTCAACTTGTGACCTTAGAGCCGAGACCAGCTTGGACTTCAAGGATGTCAAGAACCTGCTGGGTGTCCTGCACCGCCTGGTGGACCAGGGGAACACGATGATCGTGATCCGCGCCCAACCTGGACGTGATCAAAACCGCCGATTGGGTGATCGACCTCGGCCCCAACTGCCTCGCAGACTCCCACCTCCCTGCCCCATCCCCCTATCCCGGCCGGGCCGGGACAAGGGGAGGGGCACCCGCGGCAGCTCCCTACCGCCTCCAAATGATCGCCCGGGTCTGGCCCGGCCACAAAGTCGAAGACGCGTAGCCCGTAATGTTCCCGTTCTCATCGATGCCGTACGCGACGCTCGCCGTATAGCTCGGCGGCAAAAACGCATGGAGGTCGATAAACCCGAACCGACCATCGAAGATGCATGCCCGCAGTGGCCCCCCCGGGTTCTGTCGGTAATAGCCGACGATGCCGTGCCTCGAAATCGCGTAAGCCTGCCCCGAGTCGGCGCCGGGCGGCGTCATGTCCACGACGCTCGCGGCGGTTCCGCTCCAGCGAACGGCGCGCTCGAGCCCGAGGATCGTCGCCACTCCGACCTGGTTTCCGCGAAACGTATGGTTTGCCGCCGACGTGTCGTACCCGGCCGGGTGAAGGTCGACGAAGCTGCCCGCGGTACCCGACCAAACGGCGGCGTGTTGGATGGAGAAGGTGGCGTTTTGCACGCCCCCGACCTGATCTTTGCCGTCGGTCGCGATGAGGTAGCTGTTTGCCCAACCGGCCGGATGAACGTCGCTGTAGCTAAACGCGTTCCCGGACCAAATCCCGGCGTGCGCGCTTCCTCCCGGCAATCCCGTTTGTCCGACGATCTCGCGGCCCTGGATCCCCCAGGCCGCCGACCAGATTGCCCCGCCTGGGTGCAGATCCAAGAAGGCGCCGCCGGTGCCGCGCCAGACGGTTGCGTGCACGGCGCCCGAAAAGGTGGCGTAGCCGACGGTTCGGTCCCGGTAGGTCTCGTTCGCCCACGAATCGGACGCTCCGGGGGGATTGAGATCGGTCCAGACGCCGCTCTGAAACGTGCCGGCGTGGGATATCCCACCGGGCAGGATCAGGGTGCCCCCATACTGGTCGTTGTTCCCCCGGGCGAGGTAGGCGCCGGCGAACGTGGGCGTGACGTCCTCCGCAACATAAAACTGGGCGAAAGACGCAACCGGTAGGCTGATCGCAGCCGCCGTGACGAAACGAGTGAGACGATGATTCCCCATAAAGGCCTCCCAATTCCGTGATCGGGCCCAGTGTAGGGGAGATATCTTTCGAAGTGGTGTTTCATCTTGGGAATACTCGCGCAGGTCGAGGGATCCAGGTGTCTCAATGGCCGCATCGGAAACGCGACATCCCTTCCGCCGCCGAAGCGATCGGCCCCGAAGCCGGGCCATGAGCTGCCTGGTGAACCTGGGGAACACGATAGCCGTGGTCGAGCATCCCGATGGTCGGAATCTCCGCTCCGTTTCGACAACCTGGCCGTGGTTCCCGATGGCCGGGGAGGGCCGACAGAGCGGCGGACCGGGTCATCGACCTGGGTCCGGAAGGGGAAGGGTGTCGGTCGATCCATCGGCACGCCAGGCGGGTTCGTCTATACTCGACCAGCCCAAGCAAGTTCAAGTGGAGCAGCCATGGAGCAACCGATAGCCGTCGGGGCACAATTCCCGGAGACTGAAACACAGACCGTCGCGAACGAACGGACCCTGCGTTGGTTCTTCGTTTCCATGGCCTCAGTGCTGCTCGTCATCGTTGCGGTCGGGTTCGCGCCCTCGTTTTATATGCCCGGAGTGCTCCGGCCCGATGAGGCGGCGGCCGGCAAATTGAGCTTTCCCTTCTACATCGTCCTGCACGGGATCGTCCTGTCGCTCTGGTATCTGCTGCTGTTTACCCAGGCGCTTCTCGTCGCCAGGAATCGGGTCGCCCTTCATCAAAAGCTGGGCATTGCCGGGGCGGTACTCGCCGCAATTCTCGTTCCGTTGGGTCTGGTCGTCGTCACCCGGTCCGTTGCCCGATCGAACCTCGGCGCGCAGCCCGTCCTGGGCGACTACGCACTTTTGACCCTGTTTGCGATCATGGTCGGGTTGGCGATTCGGCATCGCGGCACGCCGGAGGTTCATAAGCGCCTGATGCTCATGGCCTCCATCAGCATCGTGGCCCCCGCGCTTGCCCGTTGGCCGGGCGCCGAGGCCTTGGTTCCGATCTCGGTCATCGGACCGCAATTGGCCTTGTTCCTGGCGATCATGGGGCACGACCTTGTCACGCGCCGGCGCGTGCATCGGGTTACCGGCTGGGGGACCTTGGCCTACTTCGTCGCCGTCGGCGTGACCGTCCCCCTAGCCTCGAGCGATCTCGGACTACGGTTGGTCGATTCGCTTAAATAAAGAAGTCGACTGGACTCGTGTTCGTCCTCGGCCCAGGCAACTTCGTGAACCCCGCCTAGTGTTCCCCAGGAGCGAATAACCGGGGAGGGGCTTGCCGCCCTACTTCAACGCCCACAGCCGCACCGTCTTGTCCCGGCTCGCGCTCGCCAGCGTCTTTCCATCCGGAGAGGCCGCCACGCTCGTTACCGCCTTCTCATGTCCCTCGAACTTGGCCGATTGAGCCCCCGTACGGGCGTTCAGCACCAGCACCGCGCCGCCTTCGGTGCCCACCGCCAGCGAAGCCCCATCCGGCGTAAAGGCCAGGCCGTTGGCCATGCAAGAGGCCGCTTTGAACCCAGCGGAAGCTTTGCCGCTTGCCACGTCCCACTGGACCACGCCCTTGGCTCCGCCGCAAGCGAGCCTCTTGCCGTCTGGCGAGAAGACCAGGCTCGACGGCGCCCCGTCGTATTCCACCTGCTGCAGCCGCTCGACCGGCGCGGTCGAAAAGATCCGCACTTTCCCCGAGCCGACCGCCGTCGCCATGGTCTTGCCGTCCCGCGAGAGCGCGAAGGCAACGATCGCGCTTTCGTGTTCGTGCTTCTCGACGGTCAACGTATCCTTCGTCTGCCGCTTATGAGGATCCCAAACATAGAGCGTCTTGTCCTTGTCCGCGGTGAGATAGACCTTCGTGCCATCGGGGCTGATCGCCAGGGACGAGATCGCTCCGGCCGGCCCGTCGAGGACCTTCCACTGGTCGAACTCTTCTAGGTCCACGAGCACCACTCGGCCCTCGCCCCGGCCGATGGCGACGTTCTTTCCGTCCGGCGCAAAGGCCAGGCTCGTCGACGCGCCGCGCGTGAAAAACCGGTCCTTTTCGTTCGACCGGGTGGCCAGGTCCCAGGTCTTCACAAAGCCGTCCTTGCTGCCGGAAGCCAGCTTCTGGCCGTCGGGCGAAAAGGCAAGGCAAAGGACCTCGTCCTCGTGTGTGAAAGGCTTCGGGCTGCCTTGCATCAGACCGATCGCCGCCAGGGCCGCAAGCAGTTTCATGTTACGATCATATCATGAGCCCCCGGCATGCCAAAGAGACCTCGAGGATTCGCATCGGCGCCCAAACCGCTCAATCTCCCGACTCTTGCCCTTCCTCGCAATGCCCCGCGCCAAACGGTTGACCTTTTTCCTCCATGCGAACCCTAGGTAAGGGAGCGGCCAAATGCGCTCTCTACTTCCAAGCCTTGCCCCAATTCCCCAAATTCCCGGAAGGACAAACTGGGTAAGCAAACACAAACGTGAAAACGTGAAACAACGCCAAAAACTCCCGGTTCAATGGAACCTGAAGAAGGAACGCCGCAATTCACAAACAAAGTGACGAAAACACCGAGGATTCCTGAGATTCCTAAGAACCCTCCGCCTCCGCCCACGCCTTGGCCCCGCCCACCACGGGCACCGAAATCTTCGTTCCTTTCAAATCCACGCACAGCTTCGTTCCCGGCTTCGGCCAAAGCGTGAACTCCCGGTCGCTCGAGAAGATCATCAACCCGATCCGCTTCCCCGCGGGGACGATCTGATCGTCCGGCTCCAAATCGAACGTAAGCGAAACGAATTCGCCCGGCTTCAAAGGCTTCCCCGGCTCCATCGAGTGGAAGTCGCCGCCCTTGAGCTGACGCCAGTTCTGGGGGTCGGCCCACCCGCGGGTGATCAGATTGCCGCCGATCGGCCCATCCGTCCAAGGCAGCTGCACCAGATACACCGAGAGGTTGGCAAATGGCGTACTCGAAGCAAGCTTCAAGGACACGCGGACCACCCCCGAAAGGTGAACGGGCGACTTAAGTTCGTTTGTGGCGTAAAGCAGCCGATTCGGGGATTCCGCCGCCTTGGCCAGCGCCGCGCCGTTAACCGAGACGTCATCGGCCAGCGTCTCAATCGCCGAGCTCCCGTTTGCCAAGGCCGAAAGGCCACCGGACTTGGAGCCACCGGCGGTGGGGAACAGGGTGACCGGCTTCGCGTCCGGATTCGGATAGTCGGCATAAGGCGTTGGCTCCGCCCGGCTGCCCCGGGGGGCGCCCGGAGCGGATTCGCGGACGATGTACGCCTTGGGTCCGTTTTCGACGCCGTTCTCGACACCAAAGAGAAACCGGGTGAACCATTTGTTCATCAGTTCAAACGGAGGGTTGCCGCCGTGCCCGCCCTGGTGGAAATACTGCACCAACGGCACCCGGCCCTTGAGCGCCATGCTGATGCGTGCCGAATGGTCCGGCATCACGTTCCAATCGTTGAATCCGTGGGCCATCAAAACCGCGCAGCGGATGTTCTTGGCGAAGACGAGCAGGTCGCGATCGGCCCAAAACGCGTTGTAGTCTCCCGTTCGCCGGTCTTGGTTCTTGGCAAATTCTCCGTCGCGGTATAGCTTGTTCGACGTCGGCCGGGTGGCCGGATCGCCGCTATGGACGAAGTCGTAAAGCGAGTCCACGTCTTCGCCCAAGTAGCCTCCGGGGCTGCGGACGAGGCCGTTGGCCCGATAGTAATGGTAATAGCTGGTGTTGGGCGAAACCGGAATGATCGCCTCGAGGCCTTTGACGCCGGTCGTGGCGGCGGCGAGCGGGATCGTCCCATTATAGGAAGTGCCGGTCATCCCCACTTTTCCGCTGCACCAGGCCGCTTTCGTCGCGACGGTTCCGCCAAGCGTGGTGAAACCCTTGGCCCGTCCATTCAGCCAGTCGATCACCGCCTTCGGGGCGAGCCGTTCAGGCGCGCCTCCCACCGTAGGGCTGCCCTGGCTGAGCCCGGTCCCCGGCGCTTCGGAATGGACCACCGCAAAGCCCCTCGGCACCCATTGGTTCACCAGGCCGCGCGAGATGAACTTGCGGTCCGGGTTGAATCGAATGTCGGGGCGGAACGTTCGGGGCGGGGGCGGGTCCCCAAGCTCCTGTCTCACATTCCAATTGACGTCCCCGCTCCCGGTTCCGGCGAAATAGGGCGAGGACTCGTAAATCACCGGAACTTTCAGACCCTCGGTCTCGGTCTGTTTTGGCCGAAAGACATCGACGTGAACCCGGTCCCGTTTGCCGTTTCGATCCGAATCGAACTCGGTCTCCACCCAAAGTTGCTCCTGAATCCAGTCCTGCGGGTTGGCGAAAGCCTCGACGACTTGGGCCTGGCCATTGGCGAACTTGGGTTTCGCCACGTCCGCCTGAAGGCTATTCGGGGCAGCCCAAAGGCTCAAACTGGCAAAGAACAGGCCGGACAAAGTCGTCATGGGTCGAATTATGCGCTCTACCTCAACCTCTCCAACCGACCTTTGCGCTTGACAAGGTTCTTGTAATCCCATTGGATGTCGCGCGCCTTGGCCAGCCAGCGCGAGAGCGTCGCCGGATCGACTTGACTTACATCTGAAAACCGCGCGCCCGCCGACTTGAAGCCGCCCTCTTTCTGCAGACCCTCCTCATCAAAGGATTC
>CAYONY010000029.1:6207-22000 GCA_964405415.1 uncultured Fimbriimonadaceae bacterium
AGCCGAACGCCGCCTTTGAGCTTGCTGTAGCCGACGATCGGATTGCCGTCGAGAAACCAAACCGGGTGGGCGTGCCAAATTTTGTTCTCCGCCTCGGGAAGGACGCGGTCGATCTCCTGGGCCAAGAGGTCGCACAGGGCCTGGTCCTCGAGGGCCAGTTCTTCGTTGTAACGTCGGGTGTCGGGATGCATGGGCTTGTCTCGCCACTAGTTTGCCTGAACCGGCGTCATTGGGCCGCCGATGAAGGCCGCCCAGCGACGGTCAGCTCCAATACTGCGGGCTAAACTCCACGGCATGGCAACTAAGGCATCGCAAATCGTCGATGGCGCCGCTTGTCGGGTCGTCGCCGGCACCCATAAAGGCAAATCGGGCATTGTGCGCGACATCAAATCGAGCAAAACCGGTGCGGTCACGCTCACCGTCGTCCAGGCCGACGGCGAGCGGTTCAAGACGCTGGCAAAAAACGTGGAAGCCGGGACGTAGCGGCGGGACGGTTTGGCCGTAATTGGGACCGGTCCGCTTTGGCCTAACCAACGGATCGGCCACTCGTCGATGCGCGTCGCGAAAGAAGGCTCAGGCGAAACCCTAAGATCACCAGTGCGACGGCGCCCAAGAAGTACTCGGTGAGGTGGGCGAGGGCCACCCCCATGAGCCGCCGATCGGATTCGAAACTGGACCGCCGAACATCCTCGGGGATCAGGCCCGACAACCCGTAAACGAGGGCCAGGATGGCCATCATGGTAAGCCACATGACGAGGCAGGCCCGGGCAACGGCGGCCAACGCTCTTCCCGTCGGAACCGGCGGCCGCAGCCGGGCGTTGACGACCGCCAAGATGACCCCGGCGGCTAGCCCGAACCACCACGAGGCCCCAATGCCCCAAAGCAAGGCCATCGCCAGCGGCTCCTTGCTCTCAATAACCTTGGGATGATGGACCGTGAAATACTCGACGGCGACGTGCGCCGTCACGAGGTCCACGCAGATCCCTAGAGCGACGGCCAGGCCGACGCATCCCGTGATGAGGCGGAGTCCATTCTTCATGGGGTTGGAGGTTGAGTTTGCCCCGGCCCCGCCCATCAATGGACGAAGAACGAAGAAGGGACCGGTTTTTCGTGACCCCTTACCCTACAAACCCGACAACCGCATGTCGTCGCCATGTTGCGTCACGCGGACTAGGACAAAATGGAGAGCGTCCATGGCAGAATCCGCCCAAATGATACGCTTTGAGGCCATCCTCTGCCGGCCCGCCGGCAAAGACGAAGGGGCGCCTTGGACCTTCCTTCGATTGCCTCAAGAAGCCAGCGACCCGCTGCCGGCCCGAGGCATGGTCTCGGTCGAAGGGACCTTCAACGGCAAGCCATTCGCCGCTACCCTCGAGCCCGATGGCGAGGGAGGCCACTGGCTAAGGGTTGAACCCGAACTAAAAGAGGCGGTTGGCGTCGAAGTTGGGCAGCGCATGACGCTGGAAATCGCCCCCGCCAAGGTGGAGCCGGAGCCCAAAGTCCCCGCCGACCTTAATGAAGCGCTGGAATGTGCCCCCGCCAAAGCGCGGGAAACCTGGGGGGCCATCACGGCCCTGGCCCGGAGGGACTGGATTCACTGGATCGTCTCCGGCAAGAAGGCCGAGACCCGCGTGAAGCGAATCGAGGTCGCGGTTTCGAAAATGACGGCTGGAAATCGTCGGCCATGCTGTTTCGACCGATCTGGAATGTACGACAAAAGTCTGAGCTGCCCCATCGCCGACTTCGACGATGCCGTCCCACCCTAGCGAGGATCGCCATCACCGACCGACCATTGACTCCCGAAATCCAAAACCTCCTCCCCGGAGCCGCTCGCGAAGGCGCCCAGTTGGCCGGCGTCCGCGAGTCCGACGAGCCCCTCCGGATTGTCGAGGCGATCAACGCCTTTATCGCCAATCCGCCCAAGGCCGGGTTCTTGAAACGGGTTGACAATTGGAATGAGCGCGCCATGCCGCTCGGGGCGCTTTGGGGCGCCCAATTGGTCCGTCAATTCGGATGGCAGTGGGCGATTGTCGAGGATGACGGAGACGATTCAATTGGAGTCGTCGATCCCCAACGAACCATGGCCGTCTACCCGTTTGACACGATCTACGGGTGGCTCGAAGAAGGGGCCTATCCGACCTTGCTCTTGGCCTTCAATATGCTTGCCGGAGGCAGCCTTCCCGCCTTTCCGATTCGGGGGTACGAACCAATCATGGACGGCATCTCGCATATCGTGCCGCCTCGATAGGGAGGCGTGGATATTCGGAAGGGGAATCGGATCTATTCAGGCGTTCGCGCCCGAATTGCCTTAAGCTGATCGGTGGGCAGCACCCCGCGTTCGGCCGGAAGCTACCGGTTGTTTGAGGTGAGAAAAGCGACGATCGCCTTACCAAACTCTGGCTTCACGAGGGCCGTCGTGTGGTCGGCGCCCTCGATCGACACGACTTCGCCCCGACCGAGCACCTTTCGAGCATAGGCCGTGGCGCTTACCGCCGCCGCGTCGCTTGCGCCATGCACAAAAAGAAGTGGAATCGCGGCGTTTTTCAGCGCGTCCGGCGAAAGCTCCAGCTTGCCCAAGCTCCGGCCCGCGGCCGCCCACGCCGCGACATCCTTGCCGCCGTATTGGATCTTGGCGATTGCCTCCGCCGCCTCGGGCGTCGGCTTGGGGCGACTCGGTGGCCAAACGTAAAGAAGGTAGGCGCCTAAGCCGTTTCCGGCTTCCACCGCTTTGGCGAAAACTTCAACTTCATCGGATGTCGATGGGGGACGCCCGACCAGGAGAGGGGCCTGCCCGCCAAATACGATCCCGAGCACGCGGTTCGGCCGCTCTGCGGCAACTTTTCCGGCGATGAAGGCGCCCATCGAATAGCCCACGAGGTGAGCCTTTTCAATCTTCAAATGGTCCATGAGCCGAACCACGTCCATCGCCATTTCGACGCCGTAACCGGCCGGATCGTGAAGCTTGCCGCTTTCTCCGTGGCCGCGACAATCGAGGGCGATCATGCGAAAGCCGGGAACCGGCGCGAGGCGGGGCTTGCCAAATGCGTCTCGACCCCACATCGTGGCGTCACTCATCCAACCGTGGATCAGCACGACCGGGGTCCCCTCACCTGCGCTGGCGTAGCGGATCGTCACCCCATTGGAGTCAAATCGCCCAACCTCGGTCGGAAGGGATGCCGCGATCGACCATCCCGCCGCCCAAATCGCAAGACACGAGGCAACGGCCATCGAGATTGAATACCGAATCGGCAGCCTGAAGGTTGCAAAGATCTCGGCCCCCATTGGGCAAATCGGGAGCCATAATCCGGGCGTGCCGCTCGCCATTAAGACCGAGCGCCTGCTTATCCGAGGCTTTCAATTCGAAGACTGGCCGGACATTCGCGAGGTCTTGGCCAAACCCGAGGTGACGGCCTTTGACTCGCCGTACCCGCTCGATGAGAACGGGATTCAGGCCGTGGTCCGCCATTTTGTCGGCAACGCCGATTTCGCCGCGGTCCTCCTTGCCGAAACAAACCGGTTCATCGGCCATTTGCACTTTGGGATTCGACCGGAGTTAGACGACGGCACCCGCAATCTGGGATTCGTCTTCGATTCCGACTATTGGGGCCGCGGCATGGCCTGTGAAAGCTGCCAGGCGCTCCTGCGTTTTGCCTTCGAGGAACTCGGCGCGCCGGGATTCCTCACCGGGACGCGCCGAGAGAACTTGCGGGCGTGCCGCCTCCTCGAGCGACTTCAGTTCCTTCGCATTCCCAACTCAGACCCCGAGGGGTACCTCTATCGGCTTACCCACGGGTCCCACCCAACGCCGTTGCCGGTCAGCTCCGAGAAGCGGGCCGGCCCGCCGTCAACATTTTCTCGTACTGGGCGATCGTGAAAGCTTGGGGCTTTTGCTTGGCGATTTCCGGGTGAAGTTGAAGGTACCGCGCGAATTCGGATTTCGAAGCGAACGGCTGATGAAGATCCAAGCACTCGTTGGCGCGCTCGGGCAGGATCAAAAAGACCGTTGTAGAGGGTGATTGGCTCCACGTGCCGGATTGGCGCTTCAAAGAGATCGTGCGTCCATCCAGCGGCGTTTTCGCCGAGATCTTGACCGGGGCTTTTTGGTGCTGGATCCCGGTTAGCGCGCAATGAATACAGCGATAGCGAACCTTGGCCGTTCCGATGGTTGCAGAAACGCCTTTCCCCGTCGGAATCGTTTTTTTGCACAGCGCACAATCTTCCCCGCGCGCGGAAGAGCCCACCATGGCGAGGAGGGCGAATCCAAAAACCAAGAACCCTTTGCTCATAGCTTCGAAAACGGGCGTCGAGCCGGCTCAGTTCCCGTCCGGATCGCCCTGTTCGCTCAGAAGGGCAACCATTTGGTCCAGCGCGGCGCCCCAGCCCGAATGGAAGCCCATTTCCTCGTGCTTCTTCAGCGTTTCGACGCTGCCGTGCCGGGCGATCGCCACGTAACGCGTTCCGCCGGCAATGGGCTCAAGCAAGAGGATCGCGGTGAAGAAGGGCTCGGACGAAGGCCGATAGCCTTGGGTCATCGTGTCCGTCCAGACCAGCTTTCGGTTAGGCACCACTTCAAGGTAGCAGCCCTCATTGGGGAACTGGTCGCCTTCCGGAGACTCCATGACGAACCGAAGAAACCCGCCCGGACGCAGGTCCAGTTCTGCGGAAACCGTCTTCCAAGGCGCGGGGGTGAACCATTTCACGATCTTTGCCGGCTCGGTCCAGGCGGACCAAACGGCTTCCGGCGAAACTTCAATCTCGCGTTCCAGCACCAGATCGAGGTTGGGGTCGATTTCGATTTCTTGAATTTGGTTCATTGGAGGTTTCTCTTAAACACTTGGCGAAGTTGCGTCGCGCTCCGTGAGCAAAAAGGCATCAAGCTGGTCCAGACGGTGCTGCCAGTGGCGTCGTTGGGTCGCCATCCAATCTTCAGCCTGACGAAGCCGAGAGGCCGAGAGACGATAGGTGCGCGTGCGCCCCTGCTTTTGAGAGCACACGAGGCCGCAGGATTCGAGCACGCCCAGATGCTGCACAAACGAGGGCAGCGCCATTCGGAAAGGTTGGGCGAGTTCGCTCACGGTGGCCGGGCGTCGTCCCAATTGCTCCAAAACCTGTCGGCGGGTCGGGTCGGCCAACGCCTTAAAGACCGCATCGAGAGGGGATGCTGCCGTTGCCATGGACCCAACTGTAACCGATGATCAACACTTAGGTCAAGGCCTAAGTGTTGATTTCAGAAAAACGGGGCCAAAAAGGCCGCGTCCGGGATTTAGTGGACGCGGAAAGCACCTGTCCCCAAGTCGGAGCGATGGGGCATTTTCAGGGTGGCGAGGTGCCCCATGTCTCCTAAAATTCTGCTCATCGCCGGTCCGGTTTCTTCGGCGCTCTATGCAGCCATGCTGATCGGAATCCCACGCTTGGACTCGGGCTATGATTCGGCCACTCAAGCGGTGAGCGAACTCTCCGCGATTGGGTCCCCGACGCGCGCGGTCTGGGTGGCGTTCGGGCTCGCGTATACGATGCTTCTAGCTGGATTTGGATGGGGCCTGCGGCAAGGCGCCGGCGCCAACCGAGGACTTCGTTTTGCGCCGGGGTGTCTGATCCTCCAGGGGATTTCGGGGCTTTATTGGCCCCCCATGCATCCGCGAGGCGCCGATTTTGCGCTCACGGATGCCCTCCATATCGTCTGGGCGATCGCGGCGGTCCTTTTCATGCTCGGGGCGATCTTCGCGGGCTCGCTTGCCTTTGGCCGAACGTTTCGAAACTTTTCATGGGTCACGCTGACGGTTCAGCTTGTCGGCGGCACGATGACGGGCCTCCTTTCACCCAATCTGGCGGCAAATCGGCCGACCCCTTGGCTGGGAGTCTGGGAGCGCTTGAACATCGCCGCGTTTTTGGTTTGGGTGGTGGTGCTCGCGATCGCCGCTTGGCCGCCTTATGTCCAGTCGCCTCGGCCAACCCCTCGATCGATCCGGGCCCATCCCGTTTGAAAGCAAGGGAAAACGAAGGCTAATCGGCAAGGACTGCGATACAATAGAGCGCAGCGAGCCGAACCATGAGCACCCAAGTCCCCCAATCGTCCCGCCGACAGTTTCTCCAGACTACCGGTGGACTCGCCGTCGCATCACTTGTTCCCAGCCTAAGCCGCGCGGGCTTTCACGCGTCGAACGATGACACCATCCGGGTCGCCCTGGTGGGCTGTGGCGGACGCGGTAGCGGCGCGGCGATGAACGCGGTCAGCGTCAAGAACGGGCCGGTCAAATTGGTCGCGATGGCCGACGTGTTCAAAGATCGCCTGGACGGCAGTTACGAGCAGCTTGACAAGAACGTCAAGGACAAGCTCGATGTGCCGGCCGAGCGCCGGTTCTTGGGCTACGACGCCTACAAAAAGGCGATGGACTGTCTCAGGCCGGGCGATGTGGTGATTCTCACCACCCCTCCGGGTTTTCGCTGGGTCCACTATCAATACGCGATCGAAAAGAAGCTCAACGTATTCATGGAGAAGCCGATCTGCGTCGATGGCCCCTCCAGCCGCAAAATGCTCGAGCTGAACGAATTGGCCAAGGCGGCGAACCTCAAGGTTGGGGTCGGTCTGATGTCGCGCCACACCGTGGGCATGCAACAACTCGCGGAGCGCATACGCAATGGGGAGCTTGGCGACATCATGCTGATGCGCGGCTATCGGATGCACGGCCCCGCCGCTTCGTCGCAGTCGATTCAAAAGCCCAGCGAAATGTCCCACTTGGAGTATCAGATTCGGCGATTCCACAGCTTCCTTTGGGCCAGCGGCGGATGCTACGCCGACTTCTACATCCACCATATCGACCACCTTTGCTGGATGCGCGGCGCGTTGCCCGTGAAGGCTCAAGGCGTTGGCGGCCGCCACTACAAAGAGAGCCGTGAAAACCAGCCGTTTATCGACCAGAATTTCGATGCCTATGCGGTCGAGTACACCTTCGCCGATGGGGGCAAGTTCTTCTTCGAGGGTCGATGCATGGATGGGGCGGCGGGCATTTATTCGAGCTACGTCCACGGTACCAAGGGTCTGGGCGTGGTGGCTCGTGCCGGCGATTTTGGTGGGCCTCAGGCGATTTACAAGGGCCAAAACATGGAACCGTCGGCGCTTCAATGGCAGTCGACCGACCGCAGCAACCCCTACCAAAACGAGTGGGAAGTGCTCATCGACCGGATTCGCGCAAATGAGCGACACAACGAAGTGCAGTCGGGCGTCGAAACCTGCGTGGTGACCAACTTGGGACGTATGGCCGCGCATACCGGCCAGGAAATCACGTACGACCAAATGCTGAACTGCCCGCATGAATTCGCCGCGAATGTGGACAAGCTCTCATACGAAGCCGATTCGCCGCTAATGCCGCAATTCGACGGGCGCTATCCGGTGCCGGAGCCAGGCATCAAAAAGGACCGCGAGTTCTGATGCTCGCGGTTATCCTGCTTCTGGCGGCTCCCAAAAGTGAGCCGTACGTCGAGAAATTGCCGGGCTCCACGATTGAATTCAAGATGATGCCGGTTCCCGGCGGAAAGGTGGTGATTGGGCGCCAAACCGTTGAGGTCAAGCCCTTCTTCATGGCCGCGACCGAAGCGCCGTGGGAAGTCTACGATGCGTTTCTGCTTAGCGGAGAGCCCTCGAAGCCCTATGACCAGACCGAGTTCGGGCCCGATGCCATCGCCCGCCCCAGCCGAAGCTACAACCTTCCCGACCTCGGATGGGGCCATCAAGGCTTCCCGGTCATCAACATCTCGCCGACCAACGCCGAGATGTTTTGCCGCTGGCTCAGTTCCGTAACGAAGAAGAAATACCGTCTGCCCACCGAAGCCGAATGGGAGTGGGCCGCTCGCGAAGGGGTGGACGGTCCGTGGAAACCCCTTACCACCGACGAGGTCAAAGCCCGCGAATGGTCCGCCATCAACGGCACGGAAACCTCAAATCCGGTGGCCAAGCGGGCGCCCAACAAGTTTGGGCTCTACGACATCTTGGGCAACGTCGCCGAATGGGCCCTCGATGCCAAGGGCAAGCCCGTCCTGTGCGGCGGCGACTTCTCTACTGAAGCCTCTGCGATGGCGCCGACCCTACGCAGGACCTATTCACCGGCTTGGCAAGAACGCGACCCTCAGCTTCCCAAGTCGCGGTGGTGGTTTTCTGATGGGTGGTTCTGCGGTTTTCGCGTCGTTTGCGAATCGCCCTGAACGGCCATGCTGACCTTTGCCCTGGCGGCGACAATGGCTCAGGTTCAAACCGATCGGCTCACCTTCCTTCCGGAGAAGCCGAATGGCAAGCATGTCGTTCTGCTTGCCGGAGATGAGGAATACCGCTCGGAAGAGGCGCTTCCCCAACTCGCCAGGATCCTGGCGCAACGTCACGGCTTTCGATGCACCGTTTTGTTCTCCCTCAATGAAAGAGGGGAAATCGATCCCGAATGCCAGACCAACCAGCCGGGCCTCGAGGCGCTGGAGACCGCCGATCTGGTCGTGATGGCGCTTCGGTTCCGACGATGGCCGGACGAGCAAATGCGGCACTTCGATGCCTACTTCAAGTCGAAAAAGCCGATTCTGGCGCTGCGAACCTCGACCCATGCCTTCGACCACAAATCCGGTCCCTACGAACGGTACGGTTGGCAGAGCAAAACGTGGCCCGGCGGATTCGGCAAGCAGATATTGGGGGAAACCTGGGTGAGCCATTGGGGCATCCACGGCAAGCAGGCCACGCGCGGGATTCCGGCGGGGAAGAGTCCGCTCCTCAACGGCGTCAAGGAGGTATTCGGCACGACCGACGTCTACGAAGCCCACCCCCCCGCGGACGCCAGGATTCTCCTTCGGGGTGAAGTGGTGGCGGGCATGTCGCCCCAAGACGCTGCGGCTCAGGGGCGTAAGATGACCGCAATCAACGTCGAACAAGACCTGAATCAGCCCATGATGGCGATCGCCTGGACCCGGGAAGTGGACGGTCGGCGCGTCTATGTCACGACCCTGGGCGCCGCCACCGACTTCCTCAACGAGGGCGTCCGAAGGCTGGTCGTGAACGGGGCTTATTGGGGGCTCGGCCGCCGTATCCCCGATAGAGCCAACGTCGATCTCGTCGGCGACTACCGGCCCTCAGCATTCGGTTTCGGCGGATATCGTCGAGGCGTCAAGCCGCACACGCTTGGGTAAAGTCGCAAGATTGACGCGAAGGACCTTCGCACCCACCCCATGGAAAACGCATTTATGGTCCCGATCCTCCCGGGAAAGAAAGACGCGGCTCTCGCCTTTGCCTCTTCCCTGGAGAACGAGCGCCGGGCCGAACTCGACCAAGCTCAGACCACGGTCACGAAGGAAAGCTGGTTCCTTCAGGAGACGCCGATGGGCGATTTTCTGATCGTTTATTACCAAGCCCCCGACCTCGAGAAGGTCCATGCTGCGCTGGCGGTTTCCCAGGAGCCGTTCGATGTTTGGTTCCGCGCCCAGGTTTTGGATATCACCGGGATCGACATCTCGACCCCGATGCCCGGACTTCCCAGGCAAATCTTGAATTGGTCGCGAAGCTAAGGCCGAATCTCCACCTCGCCCTCGATTTCCACCGGAATATCGAAAGGAAGCGCCGTCATCCCAACCGCCGAACGGGCGTGCGTTCCGATTTCGGGGCCGAAAACCTCCAGGATCAGTTCGGTAAAGCCGTTGATCACCAGCGGCTGCTTCTTGAAGTCGGGAGCCGAATTCACCATTCCCAGCACCTTCAGCCAAGCGGTGATTCGGTCGAGATCGCCGAGCTCACGTTTAAGGTTTCCCAGAATCGATAGTCCAACCAGTCGGGCCGAGTGCTTGGCCTCTTCGAGCGTGACTTCGGCGCCGACCTTGCCCAACGGGCCGGCGAGCGAGCCGTCCGGGTTCTGGGGTCCGTGTCCCGAAATGAACGCCCGATTGCCGTGGACGCGAATCCAAGGGAAGGGAAGCGCGATCCCTCCAGGCGGCTTCATGGGTTCGGGAAGGACGAGTCCGAGCTGTTCGAGGCGACGTTCGATGGCGGCCATGTCTGAGCTTAGCTCTCCTCCCCGACCAACTCCCAGAACTTCGCCAAGTCGATATTCCCCCCGGAAACCACGCAGACCACCGGACCTTCGCCCGCCAGACCCTTCAGCGCCGCCGCCAGCGCCAAGGCGCCCGCGCCCTCTGAGATCACCCGGACTTTTTCCGCCATCAGCCGCATCGCCCGCCGGGTTTCGTCCAAAGTCACGACGAACGAACCGTCGATCACCGGCCGCATCCGCTCCCACATCCGCGGAAACACGCTCTGCCCGCCCGCGCCATCGACGAACGAAGCCTGCCAGTTCGAAAACGCCTGCGGAGAGCCCTTTTCCAATGAGAGCGCCATCGGCGCCGCGGTTTCCGGCTCAACGCCGTAGACTTTGATCTCCGGCTTCAGCGCCTTCACCGCGCTGCCGACTCCGGCGATCAGGCCTCCGCCCCCGATCGCGCAGATCACGGCGCGAGTTGTCGGCTCATCCTCCAGAATCTCCAGACCCATCGTGCCGTGCCCGGCGATGAAATCATGGTCGTCGAAGGGATGGATGAACGTCCCTTCCACTTCCGGATGGGCGCGGGCTTCTAAGTAGCGCCACGCATCGGCGTACGAAACGGGCACCAGCCGCGCGCCAAGCGCCCGCATCCGCTCCATTTTCGCCACCGGCGCGGTCTCGATCGCCACGACGGTACACGGAACTCCGGCTTTCCTCGCCGCGCAAGCCACGCCTTGGCCCGCGTTGCCGGCGCTGATCGTCCAAACCCCTTTCTGGCGCTCTTCGTCCGAGAGCTTGGCCACCGCGTTTGCGGCTCCGCGCAGCTTGTAAGCGTTGATCGGCTGGAGGTTCTCAAGCTTCAGCCGGATATCCGGAAACTCCGGGCCAAGCTCAAGCTTGACCAAGGGAGTCCGCAGAATCGTCTTGGCGATCCAATCCCGCGCTTCCTGAATCTCGCGAAGTTCGATCGGGCGGACGGCTTCGAGCGTGGCGGCCATTCCGGCGTTCTACCTCGAAACCCGAAGAAAGCCTGCTCCGCCTTCTCCGGATCGGGTCGCTCTAGTTGAAGTTCACTTTTTTACCGCCCAACATCAGCATGAGCGACGTTTTGGTCTGGATGCGAGGCCGAGGCTGGGCCTCGTCGATCGCGGCTCCGGGGCCGTACCCCGCCATCCGCAACATCGCAAAGTCCGCATTGGCAAAGATTCCGGCCGGAACGTTCACGGTGGTCCGGTCGCCCGCCATAAAGATCGTTTTGGCGACGTAATCGCGAACTTCCGCCATCTGCAGAAAGCCCGTCTCTTCCATCGCGAGGTCCGAGAAGACTTCGGACGAACTCCACAAGATCATCGTGGTCTTGCCCTCCATGCCCATGATGTTGGCGTGCAGGCCAAGGGCATTCGGAATCGCGCCCCACTTGAACGCGATAAATTTCTTCAGATCAATTTTCTTGTTCAGGTCCGGTGAAGCCATCGCGATCGGGTCCATGAACTCGACGTTGGATGGCGCTTCGATCTCGACATTGCCGGTGTAGGTGGTGTTGAGCAAGTATTTGCCCACGAGTGAAGCCGATTTATCGATCGTGCCGCCCTGATCCGAGGTCGGCCAGTAGCCGGTCGTCCAGCCTTCTTTATAGAAGTGGGACTTTCCCGCCGCGTTGGCTTCGCGCATCTGGTTCTTCATCGCCTCGCGCTGGGCAAGCGGCATCGTGGCCCAGGTGATCACCTTGGGCTGGCCCTCCTTGACCGTTTCCGAGGAGCCCCAGTAGATCTTGATCGTGAATGCTTCCGGGTTCGCTTCGGGGTCGACATCGCCAATCTTCCCAGCGCTCGGCTTTCCGTCGGGCCGATAAAGGGCCAGATCGAGCCGCTTGCCTTGCTTTAATCCGTCCGGTGGCGTCACCCACGCCTTGGCGTCGGCCGGCGCGATGCTGGGCGACCAGAGACGCATATTCAGGATCCGGATGGCCTGGCCGGAAAACATCATTGCCTGAGGCGGCAACTTGAACCCGGCCGGGATCTGGCTCAGATCGATCGGCGGCATGCCCGCCATGCGGCCAACTTTAGTTTCGACCAGGATCGCAAAGAACGCTTGATCCTCGTTGGTCCGGGCGGCCAGTCCGGTGGCGGCCAAAGCAAGGAGAACGGGATATTTGATCGTCATGGAAATCGACTCCTCGGCGCACGCTCGCGGCAATGCGCCGGCACCTTGATTATGACGTTCGAACGAGTTCGGCGCGGCCTAGATTTTTCGGGCATCGTAAGCCCAATGGAGCAGCGCTTGGCGCTGGCGCTTTCGGCACGTTAAGTCGCCGGGCCGACAATGCTTTCGGAGTTGGCTG
Source organism: uncultured Fimbriimonadaceae bacterium (assembly GCA_964405415.1). Taxonomy (GTDB): domain Bacteria; phylum Armatimonadota; class Fimbriimonadia; order Fimbriimonadales; family Fimbriimonadaceae; genus CAYONY01. Next base: position 18,553 of record CAYONY010000029.1, read on the forward strand.
AGATGGCGCTTCATGTTCAGCCACCGTCGAATCTGGCGATCGTCGTCCCGGCATCGCCGGCCCAGGAAGTAGCGGCAATACCACTGGAACCAGCCTCTCGGGTCTTCCGGGTAGATCCATCCTTTGGCTTGCCAATACGCCAGCGGCTTGCTTGCGTTCACCCCGAAGCAATTCAGCGTGGGGTCATGGCGCTCCGGGCAGAGCTTGGCGTCGGCAAACCAATCGGCGGGAAACTCGTTCCGACAGTCGGTCATGTACTTTCCGCCGAAAACGCCCAGAGCGAGCATCGCTTTGGGCGTCAATTCCGGCTGGAATCGAGGATCGAAGTTGGCCCCCATCGGCTCGGTCAAATCGTAGGCGTAGCCCTTTTGCATGCGATCGTCAACCAAGATGCGCCGGACCATCGGCCCCATTCTCCCTTTCCTTCTCAATTCGGCGCAAGGCCCCTATCCGGTTCCGACGATCCAGCGATAGATCACGTAGATCCAGTTCAAAAACCCATGCCAAATCGCCCACCCGATCGAGTGGTTGATCGACCACGAGATTTGAACGGCGACCGCGACCCCGATCGACGTAAAGATCGAGATTCCGGTATGAGTGGCCCCGCCTCGGCGGGACGTGATGCGGACTTCTTGTTCCACGCTAGTTCATACGGGGCCCGTCCCCAAGGGGTTGTGCCAAGGATTCCATCGGCTAAGCTCAAAAGCGTGGCGGTGGCGGCCCTCTACGATATCCATGGCAACCTCCCAGCCCTGAGGGCTATTCTCGAAGAGCTTCAAAGTCTTCCGATCGATGCCATCGTGGTCGGTGGCGACGTCTTGCCCGGACCGATGCCCCGCGAATGCATCGACCTGCTCTTGGAATCGGACTGGCCCATTCAGTTTCTTTGCGGCAACGGGGACCGTGCCGCCCTCGACGCGCGCGAGGGGCGAAATTTGGAGGGGATTGCCGAACGGTATCAACCATGGATCGAGTGGAGCGCCGCCCAACTTGAGCCTCATCATGTCGAGGCCCTCCGCGCTTGGCCCGCGACGATCGACCTTGAACTTCCCCGTCAAGGGACGACTCTGTTTTGCCACGCCACCCCACGAAACGACACCGAAGTCTTTTTGAAGACCACGCCTGAAGATGTCCTCATCCCCCTCTTCGCCCCGGTATCGGCGAATCTGGTGGTTTGCGGCCATACCCATATGCCGTTTGATCGCCGAATCGGCGGCAAGCGGGTGGTGAATCCCGGGAGCGTCGGATCGCCTTATGGCGCGCCCGGCGCCCATTGGCTCCTCATTGGCGCCGAGTTGGAATGGCACGGCACGGCTTATGATTTTGAAGCCGCCCGGGCCTTGATCGAGGCGAGCGACTTTCCTGGTGCAATGGATTTTGGCCGCGAAGTTCTGCATCCCCGCCCCGAAGCCGAAATGCTCGAGTTGTTGGGTCGGATCGCCCTGACCTAAAGTCGAACCCAAATCGGGCATAATTGAATCTATGCAACGCACGGACGTTGCCGACCCCCAGTACTACCATCGTGTCGTCGACTGCCAATGGGCATGTCCGGCGCACACCAACGTTCCCGAGTACATCCGCCTGATCGCCCAGGGCCGGTTTGATGACGCCTATGTCCTCAATCGCGAATCGAACGTGTTTCCGGGAATCTTGGGACGCACATGTGACCGCCCCTGCGAACCGGCTTGTCGCCGGACGCGTGTCGAGGGGAAGCCGGTCGCGATTTGCCGGCTGAAGCGGGTCGCCGCCGACAACAAGGGCGATGTCCGCCATCGCATTCCCACCGCGCCCACCGAAAAGAACGGGAAGAAAGTAGCGCTGATCGGCGCGGGACCTGCGTCGCTGACCGTCTGCAATGATCTGATGCCGTTGGGCTACGACTGCACGATCTTCGAGGCCGGTCCCCGCCCGGGCGGCCTCATGCGAATCAACATTCCCGCCTTCCGCCTCCCTGCGGAAGTGCTCGACGAGGAGATCGGCTATATCGTCGACATGGGCGTTAACGTTCGCTACAACACGCCTGTAACGAGCCTTAAAGCCCTGCTCGATTCGAAGGAATTCGACGCCGTGTTTGTCGGAAGCGGCGCGCCAAAAGGCAAGGAGTTGAACATCCCCGGCCGGCACGACACCAACCAGATCTTCATCGGGATCGAGTGGCTGGCCAACATCCACTTTGAGCACGTCGAATCGGTCGGTGAACGGGTGCTCATCATTGGCGTGGGCAATACGGCGATGGACTGCTGCCGCTCCGCCAAGCGCCTTGGCGCCAAAGAGGTCAAGGTCATTGCCCGCAAAACGCGCAAATATTTCAAAGCCAGCCCCTGGGAATTGGAGGACGCCGAAGAGGAGCAGGTCGAGATTCTCGAAAACCTCTCGCCGGTGGAGTTCGTCGTCGAAGGCGGAAAGCTCACCGGGATGGTCTTCGACCAATTCACGTCGCGCGAAGAAAACGGCAAGCTCATTCAGGAGCCGGCGGGCCGGGTGACGATCCCCTGCGACACGGTGATTCTGGCGATCGGGCAGGAAAATGCCTTCCCTTGGATTGAGCGGGACATCGGCTTGGAATTCGGCGAATGGGATATGCCCGTGGTGGACAAGAAGACCTTCATGTCCACTCGCGAAGGCGTCTTTTTCGGCGGCGATGCGGCTTGGGGGCCGGAGAACATCATCTGGGCCGTCGAACACGGCCACCAGGCCGCGATCTCGATCCACAAGTTCTGCCAAGGGCAGCCGGTGGACGATCGGCCGCCCGCCGGCATGACGTTGAGCAGTACCAAGATGGGTCTGCACGAATGGTCGTACAGCAACGACTACGACCCGCGGGGCCGTCAAAAGATGAAGCACGTCGAGATGCCCATGCGCTTCTCAAAGATGACCATCGAGGTGGAAGAAGGCTTCAACGAAGAGCAGACCCGGGCCGAAGTCGAGCGGTGCCTGAACTGCGACGTCCAGACCCATTTCACCGACTCCCTCTGCATCGAATGCGACGCCTGCATCGACATCTGCCCCACCGACTGTCTGACCATCGCCGCCGCCCCGTCGGGCGAAACGTCAGACGGACTGGCGGCCCTCGAGCCCGAACTCACCGCGCCCCGCCTCGAGCCGCATCAGCCGATTTTCATTTCCGACCCGCTCAAGCAAACGCAGCGCGTGATGGTCAAGGACGAAAACCTCTGTCTCCATTGCGGGCTTTGCGCCGAACGCTGCCCGACCTACGCATGGGACATGCGCAAGTCGATCGTCCACTTGCCCTACGCCGGCCGCCCCGCGCCCGAAAGCACGCTGCGCGTCATCCAACCGGCTCCAGTTTCATGAAACACCAGATCAACGACTTCGCCTTCAAGATCGCCACGGTCAACGGCACCGGCTCCGCCAGCGCCAACGGCCTGATCATGCAGGCGATCTTCCGCATGGGCATCCCGGTCACCGGCAAAAACCTCTTTCCCAG
>CAYONY010000030.1:0-21781 GCA_964405415.1 uncultured Fimbriimonadaceae bacterium
ATCGTCCAGAAGCAGTTGTAACTGTCCGCATCCTCTACCAGCACCGGCAGGCTGATCACCTCGCTGCGCTTGCCGAAGCAGTTGGCGAAAAAGTCCCCTACCGGAGCCTCCACCGCCGGTTTCGGATTCCCGTCCCAATAGATCCGCAGCAGCATCTCCTGGTGGTTCGCGCTGCCCGTCTTGGCCCAATCTTGCGGCTCCGGCCCGAGAAAGGTCATCCAAATGTGGGTGATCACCCCCGGGCCCTTCTCATCCATCAGCACGTGCGTCTCGCCGGGTGGGACGCGGAAGTTGTCCCGGTTGCTGTGCTCCAAAAGGTCGGAGGTCAGCGGCGCATTGCGGTCGTATCGGCCGTCCGCCCCCTTGCGAAACGAAGAGGTCGCCCGCCGGCTCTGCCCCTCCTGAGGCTTGGCGAGGTTGCCAAGCATCCCGCCCGGGTCTTGAAACCCGACCGTCAACAACACCGCGCTCAACGCCAAGACCATGAACCAACCTCCCGGAGCCTCCGCTCCGCGAGACTTCAGTTCGACAGAATGAGGCGATTCCCTTTAGGGCGCACCCGCTGTGGTGAAACTCGCTACTTCCTCAACCGCCCATCCTTCAACAGCTCCTCGACTCCCCGCAGCAGCATCGCATCCCGGCCGGCCCGGAAGTCCTCCGGCGAATACGCCACCCTCACATCCGGCGGAACGCCCCAAAGCTCCATGTCCCGCCCGTCGTTCGTGAAGCACCCGATATAAGGCGTCCGCATGAAGCTCCCATCCAGCAGCGCAAAGCCACTGGTAAACACGATCCACCCCATCGTCGTATTGCCCACCACCTTGCCCAGCCCGAGTTCCTTGTAGCCGTTGCTGAAGACTTCGGCATCGCTCAGCGAGAACTCGTCGGTCAGCACGATCGTCGGCTTCGTATACGCCCGCTCCGGCTGCGGGAACGGCGTCTCCGTCCGCGGCGCCATCGAGAAGTAGTGCTTCGTCCGGGCCAGGATCTTCAGCAGGCTGTCGTGGGTGTCCCCGCCGTTGTTGCCTCGGAAATCGAGCACCATCCCCTCTTTCCGCATCCCGATGCTGAACAGCTCGCGCTCGAACCGGTTCCGCTGCGAATCGCCCATCGCCGAAACGTGGAGATAACCAAACCGCCCGCCCGAAGCCTTCTCAACGATCTCCCGCCGTTCGTCGATCCACTTCTCGTACATCAGGGCCCGCCATTCCTGGAAGCTCTGCGGCTTGATCTTCACCGTCCGAACTTGGCTATCCGCGCCCTGAACCTTGAGTACCACCGTCCGCCCAACCTTGTCGTTTAGCGCCCGGTCCGCGTCGTTCCCCGCCTTCACCTTCCGGCCGTCGATCTCCAAAATCGTCTCGCCCACTTTCAGCAGGCTCTCGGCCTTGGTCGCCGCCGAACGCGGCATCAACCCGGCGATCTTCACGCCCGGACCGGCAAACGCTTCGTCTTCAAAGATCCCCAAGAATCCGGTCTCCAATGCGGGCCGAGCGGCCGCCCCGCCGCCGAACCCGGTATGGCTCGAATTGAGTTCGCCCCAAAGCTGGGTCATCAGGTAGTTGAAGTCGCCGCGAATCCGAACCTCCGGCACCAGCGCCCGGTACTTGGCTCCGATTGCCCGCCAATCCCGGCCCCGAAACGTCCGGTCATAAAAGATTTGATGCATCACCGACCAGGCCTCGTCAAAAACGGCGAGGTAGTCAGCCAACCGCTCGATCTCCATCCGGGCCGTAAAGCCGACCGCGCCCCCGCCCTGCCCCGTACGGGCCACCCATCGAATCTGGCCGCCGCTGGTGAAATAAATGCGAGACGAATCCGGCGCCCACTGGAGGCTACTTGGGAAGCCCGTGACCCCCAACTTAACCGGGGCGCCCCCTTCCAGATTCATCACCCAGATATCCGGTTGGTTTTGAACGGACATTGTAAACGCAACCGACTTGGAATCGGGCGACACCGCCAGTTCGCCCACTGAATCCAGGAACGTCGTTAGCGGAGTCGCCCGCCGATCGATGTCCTTGAAATCGAACTTGACCTCCACCTTCGCCTTAGGGTCCTTCGGCGGCTCCGGCTTTTCGGTGTCCTCGTCGATATCGAATTTGTCGGGCGTCGGCACAAGCGGCAATTGGTAGAGCGCATACCGGCCCTGGTGGTTGATCGTTTCGATATCGCGGTTCCGATACCGGTTGCTTCGAAAGACCAGCTTAAGGCCGTCAGCCGTCCACTTCGGAAGATAGTTCAGCCCGGGATGGTCGGTGATGTTCACCGGCGCGCCCGCCTTTCCGTTCTCATCGATCGGGACCACCGAGATGTCCACGTTCCGGATGACGTCTTCGCGGGCAAACGCGATCCAGCGGCTGTCCGGCGACCACTCAAATTGCTCGATTTTCGGGCCGGGGACGATCTGGGCTTCTCCCGTCCCATCGAGTTTAACCAGCCACAGCGACGTCTGCGGGGCTCGCATGAAGGCCACCCATTTCCCATCCGGCGAAATTTGGGGCGATTGATCCTGGGCGGGGCCGCTGGTCAAGGGCTTGCTCTCGCGCGTGGCCAAGTCCACCGAATAGATATCGGCCGTTCCGCGGCGGCCCGAGGCGAAAACGATCGACTTCCCATCGGGCGTCCATACTGGCGAATCGTCGCGCTGGGGATCGTCGGATAAACGCTTCGCTTCGCCGCCCTTGTCGTTGGTGGCCACAAAGATGTCCCCACGGATCACAAATGCGGTCCGCTTGCCGTCCGGACTGAGCCGGTAACTATCCACGTTGTTGCCGTTCTGGGTGATGAAGGACGACCGGGGTCCACGATCGTCGGTCCGGCAGATGATATTGAGCCGCTTGGCGGGCTCATTCCCGGCGGTTTTCGTCCAGATCCAGTTGTCGCACTCGAATGCAAAGACCGAACCGTCCCTTGAGCCGGCCACAAAGCGCACCGCATCCGGCGCCTCGCGAAACGCCGGGGTCGGCCGGCCGCCCAGGGTCTGCCGCCAGAGGCCCAGCGTGCCCTCGCGTTCGCTCGCGAAATAGACCGTTTTCGAATCGGCGCCCCAGGCCGGATACATGTCGTTGAGATCGCTGTCGGTGAGCCGCTTTGCGGGGGCCGAGCCATCGCTGGGCATCGTATAGATGTCGTAGTTCGCGGCTCCTTTGTAACCCTTTCGAATGAGGTCGGCCAGAGCCCCCCGGGTGAACGCGATCTGCTTGCCGTCGGGCGAAAAGCTCGCATACCTGAGATTCAAGTCGTCCTTGACGACCGCCGTCAACCGTCCGCTTTCAAGGTCAATCCGGCCCAGCGACTGTCGCCAGGAGTTGCGCGTGCCGTTCACCAGCAAGCCCTTGCCGTCCGGATACCAATCGCAAAGGAAGCTCGGGGCGCTGTGAAACGTGACCTGCCGGGCGACGCCGCCTTGGCTGGGAATGAGGAAAATCTGAGCGCCGCCTTCGCGGTCCGAATTGAACGCGATCCACTTGCCGTCCGGCGACCAGCGGGGGTTCGCATCGACGCAGTCGTTCGCCGTGAGACGCGTGGCGACGCCGCCCTCGATGCCGACCGTCCAGAGATTGCCTTGATAGACGAAGCAGAGCCGCTTGCCATCCGGTGACGGCGCCGGCGTCCTTCCGATGCGAATCGGGGCCTCGGCCGCGTCTTGGGAGGGGGGCGGCAGGGTTACGGCCGCGTGGAGCGCGACGAGCAGGGCAAGCATCCTCATTTCGAGGAAATACCTTCGCGACCAAGGGAAGAGGTTCCTGTCCCGAGAAAAGGCGGTTCGGGGCGTCGCATCCATATCGTGCTCCGATTCGTCCCAAACCAGTAGACGCAGGGTAACGTAAGGGCATGATCGGAAGGGTGCGAGGCGAGCTTTTGGAGACCGCGGGCGGAACCGTGACCGTCTTGGCCGGCGGCGTCGGCTACGAAATCAGCGTTCCCGATTCGGTTTGGATGAGCCTGCCGCCGATCGGCGAAGAGGTCGACTTGCGCACGCGCCAAATCGTTCGAGAAGACTCGTTGACCCTCTACGGCTTCCAAACGGCTTGGCAGCGGCGGCTTTTCGACCTGCTCAACGAGGTCAAGGGCTGCGGCCCGCGCATCGCGCTGGCACTAATCGGGCAGCTCGGCGAGGAATCGGTGGCCTCATCGATTGTCGCTCAAGATGCCCGAGTCTTGCCCGGGCGAACGGCGTGGGGCCTCGATTGGCCGAGCGGATCATCCTCGAACTCAAAGACAAAATCGTCGAGGAAAACTTGGGCCGGATGGTGGTGGCGGCAACTGGTCCCAAAGGGGTCGTAGCTGCCGTCCCGGCCGATGAAGTCGTCGATGCCCTGATTGCCCTGGGCTACCGCCGGCAAGAAGCGGAGACGGCCGCCCGCGAGGCCAAGAGCCAAGCGGAAACCATTGAAGAGCAGTTGAAGGCGGCGCTCAGGAGCCTTGCCCGATGAACCGGGACAACGCCAATCTCACGCCCGAAAAGATCTTGGGGGATGGGATCGAGCTCTCGCTCCGGCCCAAGCGCCTGGCCGAGTTCATCGGCCAACCCAAACTGAAACAGAACCTCGACGTCTTTCTCCGCGCCGCCTCCCAGCGGGGCGAACCGCTCGACCACCTTCTACTCTACGGCGCTCCGGGTCTGGGCAAAACGACCATCGCCCATATCGTGGCGGTCGAGATGGAAGCCCCGATCCACGTGACGAGCGGCCCGGCCATCGAGCGGCCCGGCGACCTGGTGGGCATCCTCACGAACCTCGAACCCCACGCCGTCCTCTTCATCGACGAGATTCATCGACTGAGCCGGCCCGTCGAAGAAATCCTCTACCCGGCCATGGAGGACAGCAAAGTCGACATCCTGATCGGAAAAGGGCCGGCGGCCCGCTCGATTCGGCTTGATCTGCCCCGCTTCACCGTGATCGGCGCGACCACGCGGCAAGGCCTGTTGACGGGCCCCTTGCGTGACCGCTTCGGCATCGTCACCCACTTTCAGTTTTATGAGCCGGACGATCTGTTTGAAATCCTGGGCCGAAGTGCGGGAATTCTCGGCTTCCCCATCGACCGGGAAGGCGCAACGGAGCTCGCTAAACGCTCGCGAGGCACGCCACGGATCGCGAACCGGCTGCTGCGGCGCGTTCGCGACTTTGCCCAGGTCGATGGCGAGCCCACGATCGATCGGCACGTCGCTCAAAACGCGTTGGACATGCTGGAAGTCGATGCTTTGGGGTTGGACCGGGTCGACCGCGTGCTTCTGCGCTCGATGATTGAGAAATATGACGGAGGTCCGGTCGGCCTGGAGACCTTGGCCGCCAGCACCGGCGAGGATGCGGGCACGATCGAAGATGTCTACGAGCCGTTCCTCTTGCAGCAGGGCTTAATCCAGCGAACGCCGCGCGGGCGATGCGCAACCGCGGCGGCCTATCGGCATCTGGGTCTGGCCGAGCCGAAGAAGGGCGATCCGCCGACGCTTTTTGAAGGGCCGTGAGGCTCGAATGAACCGCGGAATGACATGTCGATGGAATCGACATATTCGTCGAATATGTCGATGAAATCGATTTTCATCGACATGTCGTGAAACCCAGAGGCTTTGAACCGTTCTCTTCTGGGACCTTTGCCCGAAAAAAGACCGTACCGCCCGTCGAGCTTGAACGTTTGATTCCTGTCGAGGCACGGATCGGGAGGAAGCGGCCCCTTCGAGGCGCCGTGAAAGGAGATCTATGAAAACTGCAAATTGGATCGTCGCCCCTGCCGCATTGGCCTTGGCGGGCGCCTCCATGCTCGACTCGAACGCCACGCCTCCCAACCCCGGCGAACCCCACCCGGCAAAAGCGCGCCCCGACGCCAAGAAAAAGCCGATGACCGCTGCCGAATTCGCCGCCTATCAAGACGCCATCCGCAAAACCGCCGGAATGGTCGGTGATGGCGAAGCCCAGCGCCTCGCCGCGAAATACGGGCTAAACGTCTTGAACGTCACCTGGGAAGACACCGGCCGGTTCAAAGGCTCGTCCGTCGGCCCCAACATTAGCGACATGACCATCCAGGTCGGCGCCGAAGACCCGCGCACGAAGCGATTCGATGTGTCGTGCATGCCGGTCATCCGCTATCCCAACTTCAGCGACCTGACCTGCGATCTCGATCCGCGTGATTTCACCCTTTTGGTTGGCAATCAGCGCGGCGAAGACCTCCGCCGCGTGTCGCTCTACGATTTCTTGGCCGATCCGACCGATTACCTCTCCAATCCCAACTCCTGGAAAGGCAAACGGCGTACGCTTTTGGCCGAACGCGATTCAAAGGTCCTTGTCAGCGCTCAAGCCTGCTTCCTTCCGGTCCCCAAGCAGGGGCTAGCCACGTTCAACCCCGTGCTCTTCAACTATCAGAGTTCGGCCAAAAACCCGGCCGTGCTGACCATCCTCGCCACCCGCGAAGGCACCAGCGTTACGATCATCGATAACAAGCGCGATGCGTTTCCGTCCGGCGGCGTTTGGGGCCAGCGGCTTTTCCACAACGCCGACGGCCAACGCGCCAGCCTCACCGGCCAGCGTCTCAGCGACTTCGTCGCCAACCCCACCGATCCCAAGTACGTCCCGGGCGAACGGCCGGAGGCCGGGCTCAACATGGTGATGCTGATCCAGGTCCCCCTAAAATTCAAAGACAACTTTCGCGGCATGGGCGGATTTGGCGGCGGGGCGATGCCGGCGGCCCCGATGATGGATATGGCTTCGAAAGCTCGCACCAGCGATGTCGAGAACGCGGTCATCGGCCATGGCGACCTCGAAGGCCCGTTCACCGAGATCGACAACCTGGCGATCGAGCGCGACCCCCGATTCCCAGTTCGCGTCACCGTTCAGTTCTACAAAGCCACCTCGAACGGCGTGGTTTCCGAAGCCGACATGAAAGCGATCCACCGGGACATGGCGAAAATCTACGATGAATCGGAGTTCGTGGGCAGCCTGGTGACCGACGGAGAAACCGGCCGTGCCACCGAATACGAGGGCAGCAAAATCCAAACCGACGACTGGTGGCAGAACTTCTGGAACCGCTACGAGGCAAACATGGGGATCACCCGATGGGAAGCCATTCGACGGCTGCACCAGCTCCTGGGCGGACCCTATCGCGAAAAACCGGTTTCCGAACTCTACCTTCGCGATCTGCTTCGCAAAAAAGCTTAACGAGCGAACCCTCGCTCTCTCCGCACACCCTCGACCAGGGCCCCGCAAGGGGCCCTACTAATTTGGGTAAGGGAACAGCGGCCCTGGACTTAGCGCCCCTCGATCCATGTCGCGAACACCGTCGACTCGCCAAACCAATAGGGGATCTCTCGAAAGTCCTCCGCCTGGTGGAGCACGAAATCGGCCCGTTTCCCCGGCTCCAACGAGCCGCGGTCATGCCCGCGATCCAGCGAATAGGCCGCATTGATCGTTGCCGCCACGAGCGTCTCCCCCGGCGTCATCTTCATCTGGGTACAGGCCAAGCTCAGGATCATACACATTGAGGAACACGGCGAGGAGCCGGGGTTGAAATCGGTGGCCAACACCACCGGAAGGCCCTTCTCGATCATGCGCCGAACGTCTGGGTATTTCGCTTTCCCGAGCCCGTAGACGGAACCGGGAAGGAGCACCGGCATCACGCCGGCTTCGAAAAGTGCGTCGATACCTGCGTCGTCGGTGTGCTCCAAATGGTCCGCGGTTTTGGCCCCCCACCGCGCTGCCAACTGCGCCCCGCCCCCGTTTCGAAGCTGGTCGACGTGCAGTCGTAGGTTGAACCCCAACCGTTTGGCCTCTTGAAGATAAGGGCGCAGCGTTTCCTCGTCGAAATAGCCCTCCTCGACAAAGGCGTCGGCGAATTCGGCGAGCCCCTCCTGACGAATCCGACCCAAAGCCGGAACCGCGACCCGCTCGATGTAGCCCGTCGCGTTGCCCTCGTATTCGGGGGGCAAGGCATGGGGGATAAGGGCGGTGGAAACGATATCGACGGGCACCCGATCGTTGATCCGGCGATGCATCCGAAGAAGCTTGAGTTCGTCTTCGACGGTAAGGCCATAGCCGGACTTGGCTTCGACCGTCGTGCTGCCGCTCATCCGGTGGAGGTGGGCTCGCCCCTCGGCCTCCAGGTCGTCGAGCTTGAGATACCGGGTTGCCTTGACCGTCGCAAGAATGCCTCCCCCCGCCGCCGCGATCGCTTCGTAAGTCTTTCCTTCGCACCGCATCTCGAATTCGGCGGCCCGGTTTCCGCCAAAGACAAGGTGGGAGTGGGCATCCACAAATCCGGGAAGAACCACCCGCCCTTCCATGTCCTCGACGATCGCATCGTCCGGAATCTGGGGCGCGACCTCATCCCAACTCCCAGTCGCCCGGATCCGCCCGTCGATCGCAAGCAGGGCCCCGTTCTCGATGATGCCCAGGTCGCGCATCTCCGGACCCACGCGTGGCCGGGCCGGACCCGCGAGGGTCACGAGCTGGGAACAGTTATGGATGGCAAGCGCGCGAGACATCGAATGGCGTGAGTATGCCGGTTCCGGATCTCCCACCCCCACCCCTCCCTCATTTTCGCCCTTGGCAAAAACAAGGGTGGGGCTCCGAACCTGCCTCCTCCTCCGGAGGCAGATCGAGGGGGCTATACTCGCCCCGATGCCGACTCGCCTTCTCGAATGCGTTCCCAACTTCAGCGAAGGCCGCGATCCGGCGGTGATTCGCGCCATCGCCGAAGCTGTAGAGAGCGTTGAGGGCGTGAAGCTGCTGCACGTCGATCCCGGCAAGGCCACCAACCGCACCGTCTACACCTTTGTCGGCGAGCCGGGGGCCGTCTGCGAGGCCGCCTTTCAGGCCGCAAGGCGCGGCGCCGAACTCATCGACATGCGCCGCCACCAGGGCGAGCACCCGAGAATGGGCTTTCTCGACGTGTGCCCGCTCGTCCCCATCTCCGGCCTTTCGATGGACGAGGCGGCGCACCTCGCCCAATCGCTTGGCCAACGGCTCGCCGAAGCGCTTGGGCTCACGATCTTTCTCTACGAAGCCGCCGCCAAGCAGCCCGGACGCACCAACCTGGCCGACATCCGGGCCGGGGAATACGAAGGCCTGGCCGAGAAACTCCAAAAACCGGAGTGGCAACCGGATTTCGGCCCCGCCAAGTTCAACGAGCGGCTTGGCGCCACCGTCGTCGGCGCCCGCGACTTCCTCATCGCGTACAACCTCAACCTCAACACAACCAGCACCCGTCGGGCCAACGCCATCGCCTTCGACGTTCGCGAAAGAGGCCGGGTCAAACGGATCGGCGACCCTCTAACTGGCGAAATCGAAAAAGACGGTGAGGGCAATCCGGTTTACGAACCCGGCGCGCTCAAATCGGTCAAAGCGATCGGGTGGTTTATCGAGGAATACGGTGTCGCCCAGATCTCGATGAACTTGACCAACCTACGCGAGACGCCGGTCCATCTGGCTTTCGATGAATCCGTCGCCAAGGCGGATGCCCGAGGGGTACGGGTCACCGGGTCCGAACTCGTAGGGCTCGTTCCGCTCGAAGCGATACTCGAGGCGGGACGCTATTTTCTGCGAAAGCAGAAGCGCTCGACCGGCGTGTCCGACGCCGAGCTTATCAAGATCGCGGTGCGCTCCCTGGGCTTGAACGAACTGTCGCCTTTCAGGCCGGAAGAGCGGATCATCGAATACGCCATCCGCGATCCTCGTCCCCGGCTCGTTGATCGCACGGTGCAAGGTTTCGTCGAGGAAACCGCATCCGAATCGCCCGCGCCCGGCGGCGGTTCGGTCGCCGCGACGCTGGGCGCTTTGGGCGCCGCGCTGGGAACGATGGTCGCCAACCTCTCCAGCCACAAACGCGGGTGGGACGAGCAGTGGGAGGAGTTTTCGAATTGGGCCGAGCGGGGCAAATCGTGTTGGGCCGAGCTCCTTAGGCTCGTCGACGACGATACCGATGCGTTCAACGCGCTCATGGCCGCCTTCGGGCTGCCCAAAGCCACCGAAGCCGAAGCCCAGGTTCGCGCCCGCGCTATTCAGGCGGCGACGCGACGCGCCATCGAAGTCCCTTTGGCCGTGATGGACGCTGCCTTGCGCTCGATGGACGTGCTTAAGGCGATGGCGGAAATCGGCAACCCGAACTCCGTCTCCGATGCCGGGGTCGGGGCGCTGTGCGCGCGCTCCGCCGTCATGGGCGCGTTTCTGAACGTGCGCATCAATGTCGCGGGCCTGGAGGACAAGGATTTTGTCGAGCACGCCCTGGCCGAGGGCGGCGCGAAAGTGGAAGCCGCGAAAGCGTTGGAAGCGGAGATTTTGGAGATCGTGGGCGCGAAGCTCTAGTTGCGACATGCCCCGCTACCGAAAGTGTTTCAGGCAATTCGGACAACCCGAATACTTTGGATCGTAGGCCTCCCCGCAGACCGGACAAAACACCGTTTCAACGTCGACATTGGGCACCGAGTCATAGGCCTCTCGACGCCGAGCCTCCTCGTCGACCTCGCGCAGCGCTTGCAGGTCGTAGCGTCCGCGCGGTTTCAACAGGGCGGCCGCCGTTGCAATGCCGACCACCAACACAACGGCCAACAGCCCGAGGACGAGCCCAAACAAGGGCGCGATGGGCTGCACGTACGGCAGCAGGATCGCCAAACCAACCGCCGCCGCAACGAGGGCCAGCAACTTCTCTTTCCGGTCTTCCACGATCGCACCCCAGTGTACAAAGCACGGGCTAATCTATGCCGTGGCCTATCCGGACCCGAACGCCTTGCCCAAACGCAAAACACGGCGGCTCAAATTTCGGCCGCCGAAACCGTGGCCCTGGCTGATCCGCTTTTGCGAGAGGCTCCTCCCCGACATCCTGAAACGCGGCTACGGCATCGTCCGCATCGAATACGACCCGGCCGAGTTGGCCCGACTTGAGGCGATTCGAAACGAACGTGTCCTCCTCACCCCCAACCACCCCACCCATGCCGAACCGGCGGTCCTGTTCGATCTGGCGCGCCAAGGTTCACGGCGCTTCTACTACCTTTCCAACCGCGAATCTTTCGGCTATGCGTGGGGGCTCTTTGGCTGGCTGCTCCAGCATTGCGGCGCCTATTCCATTATCCGCGGTGCGCCGGACCGTGAGTCTTTCAAGTTTACGCGGGCGGTCCTCGCCGAGAACCGGGCTCCGCTGGCCATCTTTCCGGAAGGCGAGGTCTACAGCCAGAATGACTCCCTTCTTCCTTTCCAGGCCGGAGTCTTCCAACTGGCCTTCCTGGCCTTGGACGACATGGCGAAGGCGGACCATTACGCCCCCCTCTACATCCAGCCGGTCGCGATCCGCTATCGCTTCGTCGAAGACATGGGCAAGCCGATCATCGAAAGCCTTCAGCGGCTGGAGGCCCATCTCGGCCTGAGTGGGCCGCCTCCCGGTGACCCTTACCTCCGACTCCGCCGCATTGGCGACGCCGTCCTCACCGCCGCCGAAACCGCCTATCGTCTGCCTCATGGGTCGCCCGACGACCTCGATCCGCGCATTGACGCGGTACGCGGCAAGATCGTCGACCGGGTTGCCGAAGCCCTCCACCTCCCGCCCGAAACCTTGGGCAAAACCCTCCCCGACCGGATGCGGGCCCTCACCAATCGGGTGAACCGCGTGGCGGTTGAAGAAGAAGAGCCCGCTTCGGAATATCAAGAACGCTTGATGCGCGAAGAGGCCGAACGCGTCCGCCCGCTCAATCAAGACCTCAAGCGCCTCGCGAACTGGCTCGCCGTCCGAGATGGCTACGTCGCGGAAATGGCCAGCCAAGAGCGCGTCGTGGACACCCTTTGGCGTCTGGAAAGCGAAGTGCTCGGGCGGCGCATCCTCCGAGGAAAGCGCCTATGCCAAGTTCGGCTTCCGGCGCCCATCAACCTTCAGCACGATCTTGCCACGCCCCGCAAAGAGGCCATCCAGAAGGTGACGGCCCACGTCGAACAAGAGATCCAGGACCTTCTTTTGGAAATGGCCGAGGCGGATGATGCCTTCAGCACGAATCCAAACCCTTGAGAAACGTGGCCAATTCCTCTTCGACAAAAGGATTCGCCTGAATCATTCGGTAGAGTTCCGGGTCTCCCGATTGAATCCGTCCCGCCAATTCCACCACCCGTTGGCCGACATAGGTGGTGGCCGAAGCCTCAGAAACAAACTCGGACAGCGCCAACAGAACGCGATGCACGAGCGCTTGCTGGCGCGCCATCAGGCGGTCATGGCGGACGTAGGCGGGCTCGCCTGTCGACTCCAGCAGGGCGAAGGGCGTCTCGAGCACCGCCTCGATCTCCCGGGCAAAGGCCGCCACGTCGGCCGCCGGAAGGCGGTCCGAAAACACAAGGCCGCGCCGATCCTCTTGGGGCGTCGCCGAGGGTCGGAACAGCAGGTGCATCGAAAGAAACTGAACGTCCCGAAGGTCTGGATCCTCGTACAGGAACCCCTTCACCGACGTCTGTTCAACGACGATCTTCCCCGTTAGCCGGGCCCCATGGGCCCGAAGCCACGCCAGGGTCGTTTGGATCGGCACGCAAAGAAAGATCGAGTCGGCCAGTTCCAAGCGCTTCGCCACATCCTCCTCCGAGTTGTTCACATCGACACAATGGATGTCGTTGGCCTTCGGAAGGTGCTTGAGCAGGCCGGCCAGGATGAACCGGCCGATCTCGCCCTTGTAACCCACCACCAGCGGCGCCCGAAACACGTCCCGATGATAGCCGCGGTGGCCCCGAACGTGAATCTCCTAGGGCTCCAATGGGCCAAAAAGCACGAATCCGGAACCCACCGTGAAATTACCGTCAAACGTTTGTCAAAACGTCCACCAATTCTAAAACCGCGAGTTTTTGGAACGTATGATTTTCCATCGATCGCTTGATCGAGGAGGTTCCAACCATGCTTTCGACACTCACCGCAATGGCCATGATCGCCATGCCCCTCACTCCCCAAGGGGGTCCCCAACGGCCGCCCGCGCTTCCCGAAGCGCCACGGCCCAAGATCACCTTGCCCAAGAAGCTCTGGGGCTTCGCCGAGCTTCACGCCCATCCGGCCTCCCACATCGGATTCGGCGCCGACGCCAAAGGCGACGGCGGCATTTTTTGGGGCAAGCCGGGCGTCGGGCTCAACGGCGCCAATCCCGTCGCCGATATGCCCGCCTGCAACGCCGATTCGCACTACGGCTTTGACGAAGATCCGGTCCGCAAAGAGACCCGCAAAGTCATCATCAAAACCCTCGACGGCCTCACCGGCTTCGACCACGGCGCCAATGGCGGCGCCAACTTCGGCAGCTGGCCGAGCTCCCAAAGTCTGATCCACCAGCAGATGCACATCACCTCGATCCGGCGCGCCTACGATGGCGGCCTTCGGTTCATGGTGGCTAGCGTCACCGACAGCCAAATGCTCGTCAACCTCTGGACCAAGATCGGCTTCAACATGTTCGGCAACGCAGTGCCGCCGGTCGATCCGAAATTCGACCTCGAGTCGGCCAAACGCCAGCTGGATTTCATCAATCGCCAAGCCGCCGCCAACGCGGGCTGGATGCGC
The DNA here is from genome assembly GCA_964405415.1 of uncultured Fimbriimonadaceae bacterium. Lineage (GTDB taxonomy): Bacteria > Armatimonadota > Fimbriimonadia > Fimbriimonadales > Fimbriimonadaceae > CAYONY01. The sequence continues at coordinate 13,495 of CAYONY010000030.1, forward strand.
ATCGTCACGAGCGCCGCCGAGGCGCGCCAGGCGATCGAAGAGAACAAGCTGGCCGTGGTCCTCAGCCTCGAGATGGACTCGCTCACCTCAAGCCAGATCCTCGATCTGGTCAAGAACTACAAGGTGCGCCACGTCATCCCGATCCACCTCACGAACAACGCCTTTGGCGGCACTGCCGTTTACAACGACGTGTTCAACGCCAGTTCGAACTACTTGAACGGGGCCTTCTTCAAGGTCATCAACGACCCCAAGCTCGAGTTCCGACTCGATTGGCCTCAGTACCTCGTCTCCAGCGACGCCGGCTCGGTGGTCCCCACCAAGGTGCCGTTGCCGACCTACCTTGCGCTCGGCTACCACGTCGGCGCGGGCGGCCACAAGAACCGACTGGGACTTTACGACGGCGAGTTCCAAAAGCTTATGAAGGCGGGGCTGCTGCTCGATGTGGCGCACATGTCGGAAAATGCCATGGAGCAGGCGATCCGGCTTGGTGAGAAATACGGCTACCCGCTGATGAACTCCCACACCGGCCTTCGCGGCAACGATGGCCATGCCCACAGTGAGCGCGACATGCTCCGCAGCCACGCAGCGCGGCTGGCCAAGCTCGGCGGGGTAATGGGCCTGGGCACCGAAGGCACTTCGGGCGATCGCGAACTGCTCAAAGTCACCGGCGCGCCGGTCATCCGCTTCACCGGGGACGTCCACGAGTGGTCGCGCCCCTTGCCGACCGCGGGCGAAGGCGTGGGCAAGATCATCTCGAACCTGCGGCTGACGATCGGTACCGGCGGCGACGACCTTCGCGGCGGCGGTGACAATGCCGACGTCATCCTGATGCTTCGCAACGGCGGCCAGCTCAAGTTCCCCAACATCAACAAGAGCCAAGGTTGGGGCGGCGGCGTGCGGCGCACGGTTCCGCTGCCGGTCCCGGCCGGAACGAAGATCGGCGACGTGGTCTCCCTGCGGCTGATCACCAAGTTCGGCGGCGGCCTCGGCGGCGACAATTGGAACGTCGACGAGGTTCGTTTGATCGCCAATGAGACGCTCGCCGACCCGATCGGCGCGTGGCTGGCCGATTACAACTCGGCCCTTGCCTCGATGCAGAACGTCCCGATCGCGTTCGGAACGGACATCAACGGCTTCGCGCCGCAGGTGCCCTTCAGCGCCCAGGCGGTGAGCTACCCGATCACCGTTCACAAAGGCACGGCGGGAGCGCCCGCATCGGCCCCAGCGCTCGCTAAGTATCAGGCGGGCAACAAGGCCTACGACTTCCACAAGCACGGCCTGGCCACGTTTGGCATGCTCCCGGACATGATTCAGGCGGTCAGCCAAAAGCCGAACTCCAAGCCGGCGGTGGATGCCCTGTTCCGCTCGGCCGATGCGGTCGTCCGGATGTGGGAAAAGGTGGAAGCGGCCCGGGCCAAACTGCCTTAGCTGCATCGCCCTCGGGGCCACGTCGCGCCTCCCTTATCCCGCAATCTGGGACGAGGGAGGCGGCTCTTTGATCGATAATCGCTTTACGCATTCTTGTTGGCAGCAGCGACAAGCGACAAACAAGACAATTGCACTTCTAGGCGACTGGCCTAATCTCCTCTTTGGCACCTGGATCTTCAACGTCGCCGTGCCTCAAGAACACGCTCGCTCCAGGAGGAATGCCAAACGCCTTGGCCGCAGAGATGACAACTTCGGCGAGTCGATTCCCGTCGGGGCCATAGAGCCAGATCGTATATTCCCCGCCGCCGATTTCGTTGCCGTCGAGAGACCCGACACCTTTTTCTTCGACGAGAGAATCGAGTGCCTCCTCAAGTTCGCTCCAGCGATCGAACTCTTCAGGCGTCCCGAGACCGGAATTGCTGAGCGGAAGGTGAAGTCGGACGAGATGTTCAGGCATGCTTTCTTCCATTGCTTCGCGCTGACCACTACCAGCATGAACGGATAAAGTTGAGTCCTGACAAACATCATTCGACTGAGGTCCCAAAGACTCTTTCAATATCTCTATCTGCCCTTTGCCGCGCCCAAACCGAGGGACACCGTCAACTGCCAGTCCCATCCGCTTGGCCATTATGATTGCGACCCCAAAACCCATAGCAATGCTCGAACTTGGTAGCTGTTCGGTGACGTCGGAGCTTACATGGGTAAAGCGCAACTCGCGGAAGGTCACCGGGTCTAACTCGACGAACTTGCCATCCAACGCATGGCGAAAGATTGGAAACGGCCACCTCTTATGCTGCAATCCCTCCACCTTACCTACGATGGGCCAGTGTCCTTCAAGGATGGCAAGAGTTGCAAACAATACGCGTTCGCACCAACCATCACGATCTAACTCAGATACTTCATTAACGGTTGGCACACGATCAAATGGCCTGTCGTAGAAGGCTCCAAATGCAAGGAGACCTTTAGGTCCAACCCGAACAATAACACCTAAAGTCCAGGTCTGCGGCCCAACGGCAACCGCAAATATGTCTCCTTCCTGCACCCTGACGCCGGAAGAACTTGACTTCTTCATCGTCCAAAGAACTCATCGACCATGGAATACCATTCATGCTTTCGAGACATTGGGTTTATTCTATTCAACAGGCCGCCTCCATTGAGCTGCTCAAAGAATACCTGCTCCATGACCCGCATCAGCTTGTAAGAGTCCGTGGGGAATACTCTGTCAAAGTAGAAATCGCCAAATCGTCTTGCGTGTTCAAGAAACCGGCGGTCAAAATCCTTAGTCCGACCGACATAGAAAATCGCATCAGTTGCGATGTCTCTGAGGAGGTATACGCCACCCTTCGCGACCTCATCAATTCCTCCAATCGTACCTCCAACCGCCCGCACCCCGTCATCGACCAGATTCTTGACCCCGAAGAGCAGGTTGTGCACCACACCGACGACCGTGCCGCCGGTGTACCAGCCCGAGCTGGTATCGACCACGTCGTTGACCCCGAGCCATTCGCGGACGACCTTGGTTCCACCCATCGAAAGCTCATCGCCCCATCCCGCGCAGAAATTGGAGGTGTCGAGCAAAACCTGGTCCCAAATCGTCCAACTTCCGCCGCCGCCCCCAGAACCGGCGTCTCCACCCCCCACGCCGGAACCGGTGTCCGAGTCGTCCGCCGCACCGCTTGGAATCGGATGGCCGATCGAAGGATCGTAGTAACCCGTTCCGCCACCGCCTATCAGGCCCGAATCACCGTCGGAGTAGCCGCCTTCCGAACCTCCCGCCCCTATCGGGCTCGGAGCCCCTGTGCTTGCGTAAAGAACTCCGAAAGCGTCCCATTGGCTGGTCCCGGTGAAGGTCTGGCCGCTCCCGGAGAACCACGATCGGTTTCCCGCGCCATCCCAGTGGTAGTAGTTCGTGCTGCCACCGCGATGCTCCGAGATTCCCGGCGTGTAGGCCGCTGAACCATCTGAGAGAAGCGGTGAGCCGGGCGAAGCGCCAGCATACCGAAAACTGTACGATCCCGTTGAATCAACCTTGCCGACGCGTGCCGATAAGCCGTTGTAGGCAAACGTGTTCGTCGTCTGGTTCGGATACGTGATCTGAACGAGCCGATTCTCGTAGTCGTATCCATAAGTGGTTGTTCCTGCGCCCGTGACCTGCGTTGCCCTTCTGCCTTCCCCGTCGTAAGTGAAGGACTTCGTATTTGTTCCAATAGTGGCGGACAGCAGGCGATCGGCCAAGCTGTAGACATATGACTCCACGACACCGTTTAGTGTCTTGCTAAGCCGGTTGCCATCAGCATCGTAAGTGTAAGCGGCTGAGTAACTTGGCTTTGTCTCCGAAGTCAATCGGTGCGCATCGTCATAAGAATAGGAAGAAGCGACTCCGGCCACCGTCTTCGAAGTGAGCCTACCATCGAGGTCATAATCATAGGTTTCAGAACCCAGGAGCGTCGCATCCGACTTCCGGTGGTTGATTCCGGTCAGCAGCGAAGTATTGTTGTACGAGTACTCGGAATAAGCCCCTGAAGCGACTGTCTTGCGGGTCGTTCGACCAGCCGCGTCATGGAGCCAATTCGTGGTTTCACTGACCGCATTGGTCAACTGAGTCAATCGCGACCCATCATCGTAGACGAGCGAGGTGGTGCCCACTCCGCCCTCACTCAGAGCGGTCAAGCGGCCTGCAACATCATAGGAGTAACCGATGGTTCCCTGCGGTGACACAAGCTGCGTAATTTCCGATGCTGCGTTTATTGTCCACTGCGTCGTTCCTGTGCCGTCGACCATTTGCGAGATACGATTGGCGTTGTCGTAGCCGAACGTAACATCCGTTCCCGTTGGATAATCGATCGTTGTGAGGCGGTTGGCATCGTCGAATGTATAACCCACGACTTGACCAAGGCCATTCGTTCTCGCGGTTCGCGCACCGGAGGCGTTGTAGGTGAACACGGCGGTTCTTCCGTCTGGATACGTGGTCTGGCTAACTTCCCCTCTAGTCGTGTAAGCATATGTAGTGATTTTGCCGCGGCCATTGATCACGGCGGTTTTCCAGCCGTTCGGGCTGTAGCTCAGCTGCACGGTGTCGCCTTCCGGGTTCTCAACCGAGTTTAGGCGACCCACCGCGTCCACTGAAATGGTTGTCGTATGATCGAGCGGGTCCGTGAGCGACAAAGTGCCATTCGACAGGTCGTAGCTTGCTTCTGAACTCGCTCCATCCGGAGCTACGACGGCGATCGTTCTTCCCCAAGCATCATAGGAGACGGTCGTGGCATGCCCGAGGGGATTCGTGATAGAAGTAGGCATCCCAAGAAGGTTGTAGCCAACATTCCATTGATTGTCCAGTGGATCTGTTTTGGACGTGCGATTACCATAAGAATCGTAACCATGTGCTGTGGTTTCGTTCTCTCCATGTTTCGAGGTCGCAACGTCCCCGTAGGCATTGTAGGTATTGGTGAGCACAATCCGCGACAACGGATCGACAATCGTCAATAAGTTACCAGCGCTGCTGTACGAATAGGTCGTGACTTGAGAAAGAGGGTTGCTTAAGCTAAGCAAGTCGTTGGTCATGCTGTACGTCATCGTCCAAACCTTTCCCAACGGGTTGGTTTTGGTAAGAACGTTGCCCCGAGCGTCATAGGTCGATGACCAGACTTTGCCCCGCTTGTCGGTCACTTGCGTAACGTTCTTGTTTGAATCGTACTGATAGGCGACGGAGAAGCCCGCCTGGTCCACCGCGCTCGCAAGGAGTCCGCTTGAGTAGTTATGAACAATGGTTTGGCCCTGAGGAAACGTTATCGTGGTCGCTGAAGTGCCGTAGTTGTATGAGGTGGTGTTGTTCAGAGGGTCCGTGAAGCTCGTCAAACGCTGTGAGCTGTCGTAAGCAAAGGACCACAGTTTCGACCGAAGGTCGGATTCCGAGGCGATGTTGTGACCAGTATCGTAGGTGAAAGTCCGCGATGGCGACGCGGATCCAACTTGAGGATACGTGACTTGGGTCAGGTCGTGCGAAGTGTTCTGAGTGAAGGTCCACGCTCGCCCAAGCGGGTCCGTGACCGAAATGATCTTTCCATTCGTGCCGTAGCTGAAGATGAGCTGTCGGCCGCTCGAATCGGCAACATTGAGAATCTTTGCGTTGGCATCCCTATTGATCGTGATGCTGTTTCCGTTTTGATCCGATGTGGATGTCAGGAATCCAGCCGAGTTGAACTCAAACTTGCGTTGGGTTTTGGTCGTGGCCGTCCAAGTTCCGTTTGCGTTGTGTACGAGCGATTCGTGGAATCCGGCGGGAGGTGTGAACACGCCGGCCGCTTCGGTATAGGGAATGTTGCTGCCGTCCGCCCAACGAATTATCGCGGAGGAACCTGCAGTGTAGTCGACTTTGACCTCATACGTATGGCTCCAAGAGTGCCCAAATTCACCGTTCCAGTCGGAAAGGGAGTTGTGATAGAGAACAAGGGCGACCCCGGAATCTTCGCGAGCCGGCCACGAAACGAGCGGCAACTCATAGAAGCGATTCCCAGTATTCGTATTGACGCTTCCGCTTGGGCCACCTCCGGACGATCCACTTCCGGGTCCACCGCCGCCCGCGGCGCCTCCGCCTGCTCCGGGCCCACCACCCCCGCTTCCGGGAGCGCCCCCGCCACCGCCACCGCCAGGGGCTCCACCACCTCCAGGTCCACCTCCTTCTCCACCACCGGAGCCTCCGCCGCCTCCTTCACCACCCACGCCTGGACCTTGACCAAGGATCGCTTCACCTGAATTGCTGGCCCAATGACGTCAAGCAAGTGAATCGGCTCCATTACTTGCAAGAGCGGGCTCGACTGGGCTAACCGCACTCGATTGAGATCTCCGAGGGTTCGGAAGTTGAATCTACCCGCCCGATACTGGGCGTCACGCTTCGGGTTGCTCCCTCGGAATATCGGCAGAGGCAGATCGGAAAACTGTCCCGGACGAAATTGGAGGGCCTGTGACAGGTAGCCAAAGAAGGACATTGAGGCGGAGTTAACGCCCAGAGATGTACTGGAATAGAACAGCACCAGGCTGAGGACAATGCAAAGGGCACGCGTTCCAATGCCGGCCCATTCGTGATGTCGATTTACCTGGTACTTAGGTCCCATATCTACAATGCTACGGGAACGCAAAAAGCATGTCAAGAGGTTTTTGAATAATGTGGAAAACTCGTGAATGAAAGAGTTATTTGACGCAATCTTTCGCTTACAGGTTCAACACCCTTCCCCTTCAAACCTCAACGAAACTTCTCCCCTTCCCACGCGTTTCAACCTTGAGACACCTCACGGGCCCATAGGAGGGATGCGATGAAAACCCGGGATTGGATGGATTCGGCCGGCACGGCATTGGCGGGCGTGCTGGCTTTGACCTGCTTTACGCCCATGATCGCGCCGACTCCGGCGATCGCCCAGCGGCCGGAACCCGAGGTCAAAGTCCTGCTGCCCGAAGGCGAAACCGTCTTCATCCAGCCCGCGATCTACCATCGGAACCTGGCGATCTTTCCGATCCGCCGGGCGGTCGCGCTCGGCCCCAACCAAGGCGACAAGTTCATCACCCTCGACGAAGGGCTCAAGCAGGGCCTCATCGAAGTGCGCGAAGTCGGGGGCAATCCGCCGCCCCTCGTGCGGCCCCGCCCCGGCGGCAATCCGCCCCCGAACCAGAGCCTCCAGCAGGCCCAGACGGCCAACCAAGCTCCGCCGCAGCAGTTTCGCGGCGGGCAGTCGATCGGCGGCGACGTGAACCGGCTCGTCGTCATCAACCATTCCGAACAAAAGCTCCTGCTCCTAGCCGGCGAAATGGTCGTCGGGGGCAAGCAGGACCGGATCGTCCAAAAGGACCGGATCATCCCGCCCGACGACAAACCGACCGTCATCGATGTGTTCTGCGTGGAGCAGGGCCGCTGGACCAACACCACCGCCGTGTTCAAAAACGCGGAAATCTCCGCCGGCAATCCGACCGCCCCGAAAGCCGGCGTCGGCGGCGGCATTGCTGACCCTTCGGTTCGCGGCACCGCCCAGGCGCGCAACGAGCAAAGCGCGGTTTGGGACGAAGTCGGCAAAAAGAATCGGGCCCTTGGCGCCGCGCCCTCGCAATCCACCTATCAAGCCGCTCGAACCAGCGCCCAGAACCTCAAGCAGCAGGAACCCTATCTCGATGCGCTCGAATCGAAAGTCCCCGGAAAGGACGTCGTGGGGGCCATCGTCGCCGTCAACGGCAAACTCATCTGGCTCGATGCCTTCGCGTCGCCCGCGCTCTTCGCCAAGTATTGGCCCAAGCTGATCCGCTCGTACGTGATGGAGGCCATCGCCATGCGTCCACCCCCCGAAATGGAAGAGCGGATCCGATGGAAGTTGCCCACCGTGCAAGAAGCCGCGGCCTACCTGAGCGACCGATCGGGCAACGCGCGCTTCGAAGGAGAAGAAGGCGTGTACAAACTCCTTCGCATCGAAAACAAAGAGCATGTGATCTACGAGCTGACCGATATCGCCCGCAAAGACCCGCGCGTGGTGCATACGTGCAAGATGGAGAAGAAGTAACTCCCCCTCCTTTGAAGGAGGGGCCGGGGGGTGGATGTCCGCCGACTTCTTGCCCGGCCAGGATGCCCAGGCTGAAAGTGAGATCACCCACCCCAACCCCTCCCTCAAGGGAGGGGCTTTACCCTCCCAAACCCAACGCCGCCGCCTCGCCACGAAGCGCCTCGATCACTTTCTGGACGTGGTCTTCCAATGGAACGCCGATCCCCTCCGCGCCCTCATAGACCTCGTCCCGGTTCACGCCCGCCGCAAACGACTTCTCCTTCAACTTCTTCACCACGCTCTTGACCTCGACTTCGGCGATGTTCTTCGAGGGGCGCACA